>NZ_JAPDCL010000008.1:0-168638 GCF_027706025.1 Aeromonas sp. Y311-2
TCCCATGCCGAACTCAGAAGTGAAACGCGGTAGCGCCGATGGTAGTGTGGCATTCGCCATGCGAGAGTAGGACACTGTCAGGCACCTATTTAGAAGAGGCCTCCCATTCGGGAGGCCTTTTTGCATTTCTGCAATTCAAAAAACTGCCCTGCCGCCGGCATTTTAGTAAAAGTGCTGGGCTATCAAGGGATTGCCCGTTACTCTTTAGCCGTTGCCGATTAACACGTGATGCTGCCAGCGAGGTATTGATGGCTACGTTGAAGGAAATTGCACAGGAAGCGGGGGTTTCTCTCGCCACGGTATCCCGGGTACTGAACGAGGATCCCAGCCTGAGCGTCAAGGAAGAGACCAAGCAGCGGATCTTCGAGATTGCCGAACGGCTGGAGTACAAGACCAGCAGCGCCCGCAAGGGGGTACACAAGAGCAAGCTGCACTTTCTGGTGGTCTATGCCTATCCCCAGAGTACCGAGGTCAACGACCCTTACTATCTCGCTATCCGTTATGGCATCGAGACCCAGAGTGCCCGCCTCAATATCGAACTGACCCATCTCTACAACTGCGGTGAAGGGCGCGAACTGAGCGCCGTGGATGGCATTCTGGTGGTCGGTACCCTCACCGCCGAGCGTCTCGTCCAGCTAAGGGCTTGTTCCAGCCAGTTGGTGTTTGTCGACTGCCGTTCACAGGGAGAGTTCGACTCGGTCGATGTGGATCTCGCCCTGATCAGCCAGCAGGTAGTCGATTACTTCATCGCGCAGGGGCACCAGCGTATCGGTTATATCGGTGGCCAGGATGAGAATCCGGATCTGCGCGAACTGGCCTTCCGGGATTATGGCCAGCGGCTGGGGGTGGTGCAGGAGAGCGACCTCTATCGTGGCGATTTCTCCAGCGCTTCCGGCTACCAGTTGGCGAAGGAGATGCTGGCAGGGGATTGGCCCAAGGCGCTGTTCGTTGCCTCCGACTCCATCGCCATCGGCGTGCTGCGTGCCATTCATGAGAAGGGACTGGCGATTCCCCAGCAAATTGAGCTTATCAGCGTCAACGATATTCCAACCGCCAAGTTCACCTTCCCGCCGCTCTCTACAGTGCGGATCCACTCCGAGTTGATGGGCTCCCAGGGGGTCAATCTGTTGGTCGAACGGCTGCGTGACGAGCGTGATATTCCACTTCGGGTGCTGGTGCCGAGCAAGTTGACCCTGCGTGGCACCACTCGCTGATTTTAGTAAAACATTCTGCTTTTTAGTCGCGCCATCTTGCGGTGGTGCGACACATCTCCCAAGCAAACCTCTTTCCCATATCATCCAGTAACTTCATATCATATTGTTTTATAGTTGATTTTATTGCTAATCAGCCAACTCTTATCAACATCCATGCCACTCATCCATATCTTGCCCTCCTTTATCTCCCGCTTCTGATCTCGCTCACAAAACCATCTGTTCATTGTGATCAGGTTAAAACTTTACCTATCTAAAGCTGATATTTAGTAAATGTTTATCTAGAGTTTACCCAGTTAACGTTGCCTTGTTCCGGGAGGACATGTGAATAACTGGGAAAACGTCCAATTCGTTGGTGAAAACAGGCTGGCTCCGCGTGCCTACTTCTTCTCTTATGCCGACCACGCGCTGGCGGCCACCATGCAGCGCGAGCTGAGCCGCCGTTTTCTGAGCCTTGGCGGCCAGTGGCAGTTCCACTATTTCGACCACCCCCTGCAGGTGCCGGAGGCCTTCTATCACAGCCCCATGAGCGAGTGGGGCCAGATCACCGTGCCCAACATGTGGCAGATGGAAGGACATGGTCAGCTGCAGTACACCGACGAAGGTTTTCCCTTCCCCATCGACGTCCCCTTCGTGCCGACCAACAACCCCACCGGTGCCTATCAGCGCAGCTTCACGCTGAGCCCGGCCTGGGACGGCGAGCAGGTGATCATCAAGTTTGACGGGGTGGAGACCTACTTCGAGGTCTATGTGAACGGCCACTACGTCGGCTTCAGCAAGGGCAGTCGCCTCACCGCCGAGTTCGATATCAGCGCCTACGCCAAGGTTGGCGATAACCTGCTGTCGGTGCGGGTGATGCAGTGGGCTGACTCCACCTATATCGAAGATCAGGACATGTGGTGGATGGCGGGGATCTTCCGCGACGTCTATCTGGTGGGCAAACCGGCCACCCATGTGCAGGACTTCTTCATCCGCACCGCGCTGGCCGATGACAATCAAAGCGCCACCCTGAGCTGCGATATCCAGCTGGAGAACCTGGGTGCGACTGCCCGTGATCACCGTCTGGTCTGGTCGTTGCTGGATCAGGGCAACGAGCTCGCCAGCGGCTCCCTCGACCATCTCGCCATCGACGGCAACTGTGATTGCCGCTTCACGCTGGATCTGGCCAACCCCCATCTGTGGAGCGCCGAAGATCCTTACCTCTATCAGCTGCAACTCTCCCTCTACAACGGTCAGGGCGAGCTGCTGGAGGTGATCCCGCAGCGGGTCGGGGTGCGTGAAATCAAGGTCAAGGATGGCCTCTTCTACGTCAATGGTCACTACCTCAAGCTGCACGGGGTGAACCGCCACGACAACGACCACCTCAAGAGCCGCGCGGTCGGCATGGATCGTGTTGAACGCGATATCGTGCTGATGAAGCAGCACAACCTCAACTCGGTACGCACCGCCCACTACCCGAACGACCCGCGCTTCTACGAGCTGTGCGACCAGTACGGTCTGTTTGTGATGGCGGAGACCGACGTGGAGACCCACGGTTTTGCCAACGTCGGCGATCTCAGCCGCATCACCGACGACCCCTTCTGGGAGCCGGTGTTCGTGGATCGCATCGAGCGCCACGTGCACGCCCAGAAGAACCACCCCTCCATCATCATCTGGTCGCTCGGCAACGAGTCCGGCTACGGCTGCAACATCAGAGCCATGTACCAGCGCTGCAAGGCGATCGACCCGACCCGGCTGGTGCACTACGAAGAGGATCGCGATGCCGAGGTGGTGGATGTGGTCAGTACCATGTATTCCCGCGTCTCCCAGATGAACTGCTTCGGCGAGTTCCCGATGGAGAAGCCGCGCATTATCTGTGAATACGCCCACGCCATGGGCAACGGTCCGGGTGGCCTTAGCGAATACCAGCAGGTGTTCGACCGCCATCCCCACATTCAGGGCCATTACATCTGGGAGTGGTGCGATCACGGCATTCTGGATCAGGACGAGCAGGGCCGCCCGGTCTACAAGTACGGCGGCGACTACGGCGACTACCCCAACAACTACAACTTCTGCATGGATGGCCTCATCTACCCGGATCAGACCCCGGGGCCGGGCCTGCGCGAATACAAACAGGTGATCTGCCCGGTCAAGGTGCGCGCGCTGGATCTGGCGAGCGGCAAGCTGGCGGTCGAAAACCGCTACTGGTTCTCCACTCTCGACGACATCCGCCTGCTGGTCGAGGTGAAGGCAGAGGGCGAGCTGCTGGCCAGCCAGCAGATCCGGCTGGAAGGGGTAGCTCCCGGTGCCACCACCGAGTTGCAACTCGAACTGCCCATGCTTGATGGGCGGGAAACCTTCGTCCAGCTGCGGGTCATCAAGGCCACTGCCACCCGCTACAGCGCGGCGGAGCACGAGTTGGGCCAGTACCAGTTCCGGCTGAAAGAGTCGACTCGCCAGTTGCAGCCCTTTGCCAATCCCAACGCTACTGCGCTGCAGATTGCCGACGAGCGGCTCGCGCTGACCCTGAGTGGCAGCGGCTTTGCTCTGCGTTTCTCACGGCTCGACGGCAAGCTGGTGAGCTGGCAGCAGGATGGCAATGAGCTTATCGAGCGGGCGCCGCGTCTCACCTTCTTCAAGCCGATGATCGACAACCACAAGCAGGAGTACGAGAGCCTGTGGCACCCGAACCACCTGCAGATCATGCAGGAGCACTTCCGCACTCTGAGCTGGCGCCAGCTGGGTGAGGCGGTCGAGGTGACGGTCGAGAGCCTGATCGCGCCGCCGGTGTTCGACTTCGGCATGCGCTGCCGCTACGTCTACACCCTGAGCCCGAACGGTCAGCTGCACGTGGCACTCTCCGGTCAGCCCTACGGCGGTTATGACGACATCATCCCCAAGATCGGCTTCGAGCTGGGTATTCGTCAGGATCTCGACCGGGTGCACTACTACGGCATGGGGCCGGGCGAAAACTATCAGGACAGCCGCCAGAGCAACTGGATCGACAGCTTCCAGAGCACAGTCGGCGAGATGTGGGAGCACTACCCCTTCCCGCAGGACAACGGCAACCGCCAGCAGGTGCGCTGGGCGACCCTGACCAACCGCCACGGCGCCGGCCTCTACGTGCGGCCCGATGCCCCCATCAACCTGAGCGTCTGGCCCTACAGCTGGGAGCATATCCACGCGGCGCAGCACATCAACGAGCTGGAGCCGAGCGGTTATCTCACCCTCAATCTGGATCACAAGGTGCTGGGGCTGGGTTCCAACTCCTGGGGCTCCGAGGTGCTGGACTCCTGGCGGGTGCGCTTCGAGCCGTTCAGCTTCGGCCTGACCCTGCTGCCCATCGCTCGCGGCAACCTCAATCCGGCTGCGCTGGCCGGGCTCGATCTCACCATCAACGGCGGGAGGAACCTCGCATGATCACCCTGGACAACCTGACCCTGTTCAAAAACATCTACCGGGAGGGCAAGAAGTGGGGCCGCTGCGTGGAGGCCATCAACAACCTGGCCAACCTCAAGCCCGGGATCTGCCACTCCATCGGTGACTCCCTCACCTATCGCTTGCAGGAGGGGGCCAGCCCGGCCACCTCCCTGTTCGAGGGGCAGCGCCGCTACTTCGACGTTCACTACTACCTGGAAGGGGAAGAGACGGTGGAGTGGGCTGCCAAGTCGGAGTTGCAGGTCGAGCAGGTTTATGACGACACCACCGACCGCGAGTGGCTGGCCGGCGAGGTGCGCGAGCGCCAGAAAGTCGGCAACGGTCAGGTGGTGATCTTCGAGAACGACGAGGCTTACCGGTTCGTCGGCGACAGCCCGGTGCGCAAGCTGATCATCAAGGTCACCGTCGAAGGCGGCTACTTCAAAAACAAATAACAAGCCGCCGGTTCTGCACTGACAAAAGCCGGAAGGGCGGGGCTCACCCTACAACTAATGCCCCGTTCTTTCGCTGAGATAACTACAGGTCTGGAGATGCCCCATGTCTGATTCCAAACGCAATACAATAGGCAAGTTTGGTCTGCTGTCGCTCACCTTCGCGGCGGTATTCAGCTTCAACAACGTCATCAACAACAACATCGAGATCGGTCTGGCCTCGGCACCGATGTTCTTTCTGGCCACCATTTTTTACTTCATTCCGTTTTGCCTGATCATTGCGGAATTTGTGTCACTGAATAAGAACTCCGAAGCGGGCGTCTATGCCTGGGTGAAGAGCTCCCTCGGCGGTCGCTGGGCCTTTATCTCCGCCTACACCTACTGGTTCGTGAACCTCTTCTTCTTCACCTCGCTGCTGCCGCGGGTCATCGCCTACGCCTCCTATGCCTTCCTCGGCTACGAGTACATTCTCACTCCGGTGGCGACCACGGCATTGAGCATGGTGCTGTTTGCCTTTGCCACCTATGTCTCCACCAACGGCGCCAAGATGCTTGGCCCCATCACCTCGGTGACCTCGTCCCTGATGCTGCTGCTGACCCTCTCCTACATCCTGCTGGCAGGTGCGGCACTTGTGGGCGGCGTGCAGCCGGCTGACCCCATCACGGTAGAGGCCATGGTCCCCGATTTCAGCTGGGCCTTCCTCGGCATTACCACCTGGATCTTTATGGCAGCCGGTGGCGCCGAGTCGGTGGCGGTCTACGTCAATGACGTGAAAGGGGGCTCCAAGTCTTTCGTGAAGGTGATCATCATCGCCGGGATCTTTATCGGCGTGCTCTACTCCATCGCCTCCCTGCTGATCAACGTGTTCGTGCCGAGCGGCACCCTGAAATATACCGGCGGCTCGGTGCAGGTGTTTGAAGGGCTGGCAGCCTACTTCGGCCTGCCGGAGATCCTGATGAACCGCTTTGTCGGGCTGGTCTCCTTCACCGCCATGTTCGGCTCCCTGCTGATGTGGACGGCGACCCCGGTGAAGATCTTCTTCTCCGAAATCCCGGCCGGCATCTTCGGCAAGAAGACGGTCGAGCTGAACGAGAACGGCGTGCCTGCCCGTGCAGCCTGGATCCAGTACCTCATCGTGCTGCCGCTGATGGTGATCCCGACTCTGGGCTCCAACACCGCGCAGGATCTGATGAACACCGTCATCAACATGACCGCTGCCGCCTCCATGCTGCCGCCGCTGTTCATCATGCTGGCCTACCTCAATCTGCGCCTGAAGCTCGACCACCTGCCGCGGGATTTCAGGATGGGTTCGCGCACCACCGGCATCGCCGTGGTCTCGGTGCTGATCGCCATCTTCTCGGTGGGCTTCCTCGCCTCCACCTTCCCGACCGGCGCCGACATCATGACCATCATCTTCTACAACGTCGGCGGGATCGTGATCTTCCTTGGCTTCGCCTGGTGGAAATACAACAGATACGAGGCCTCCCTCAGTGCCGAAGCGCGTGCCAAAGAGGCCCAGCCGACGGCGCAGGTTGCCATGCAGACTCCATAGGCACTGAATTGAATCCCAATCAAACCGGGTGGCCGTTGGCCACCCGCAAACCGTTGAACCAGAAAAGGAAAAGAGAATGAGCGAGACGATCGAGTTTGCCGAATTCAAACGGGTCGAGATGAAGGTGGGCAAGGTGCTGGAGGTGGTGCGTCACCCCGGGGCCGACAAACTCTACATCGTCCAGATCGACGTGGGTGGCGAGCGGCCGCTGCAGACCGTCACCAGTCTGGTGCCCTACTACAGCGAAGAGGAGCTGATGGGCAGCGAGGTGGTGGTACTGACCAACCTCAAGCCCACCAGGATGCGCGGCGAGCGATCCGAGTGCATGTTGCTGTGCGCCGAGACCCCGGACGAGAGCCAGAGCGTGCTGTTGCAACCGCGGGTGCCGATGGCGCCGGGCACCCCGATCGTCTGAATGGTATTGCGAGCCGGTGCGGGAGACGGTACCGGTTCAGCAACGAGGTCGTACACGCGGCCCGATCATAACAAGAGAGTAAAGCGCGGGGCCGACAGACCCTTGCCGAACACATCACAGAGTCACAGCGTTACCCGCAGGGAGCGCAAGTCCACTGGAGGACACCATGTCTGAATCCGTACGCGGCACCATAGGCAAGTTTGCCTTGTTGTCGATGACCTTTGCCGCCGTGTTCAACGTGCGTAACATCGTCAACAACAACATCGAACTGGGGCTCAGCTCAGCCCCTATCTTCCTGCTGGCGACCATCGTCTACTTCATCCCGTTCGTCTTCATCATCGCCGAGTTCGTCTCGGCCAATAAAAACTCCGAGTCGGGGATGTACGACTGGCTGAAAAAGCCGCTCGGTACCCGGATGGCCTATCTGGGTTCGTTTCTCTACTGGTTCGTGAACCTGTTCTGGTTCGTCTCTCTGCTACCCAACGTCATCGCCTACGCCTCCTACGCCATGCTGGGCTATGAGTACAGCTTCTCGCCCATGGTCACTTCGATCATCTCCATCGTGCTGTTTGCGGCGGCGACCCATATCTCCACCAAGGGGGCGAGCTGGCTTGGCAAGATTGCCGAAATAGTGGCCTACGGTGTGTTTGCCCTGTTCGCCATCTATGTGCTGGGCGCCCTGATGGCTTTGAGTGGCGATCATGTGCCGGCCCAGCCCATCACCCTGGAGGCGATGACTCCCACCGTCAACTGGGCGACCCTCGGCATCATGTGCTGGATCTTCCAGGCGGCGGGTGGTGCCGAGACCGCAGCGGCCTACCTCAATGATGTGAAGGGTGGCCAGAAGTCCTTCATCAAGGTGATCATCAGCGCCGGCATCGTCATCGGCGCCATGTATGCGGTCGGTTCCCTGCTGGTGAACGTGTTCGTGCCGCGCGAGAGCCTCACCTATGCCGGCGGCATGGTGGAGATCTTCACCGGCATGGCTCAGTACTTCGGGCTTTCCGAGGCGCTGGTGGGCCGCTTCGTCGGCGTGGTGCTGTTTATCGCCATGTTCGGCTCCATGATGATGTGGACCTCGGCGCCGGTGAAGATCCACTTCTCCGAGATCCCGCAGGGGGTTTACGGCGAGAAGACCACCCAGCTCAACGAGCACGGCGTGCCGGTACGCGCCGCCTGGTGGCAGTTTGTCTTCGTGTTCGCGATGCTGGTGGTCAACGGCTTCGGCTCCGAGTCGGTGCAGCAGATGATGAACACCGCCATCAACCTCACTGCCGGCACCGCCATGTTGCCGCCGATCTTCATCATGGTGGCCTACTTCGTGTTCCGCTGGAAACATGACGACACCCCTCGCGATTTCCGCATGGGGTCGCGCACCTTCGGGATGGGCGTGGTGTCGGTGCTGATCGCCATCTTCGTGGTGAGCATGAGCGCCTCCGCCTTCCCGGCCGGGGTGGATCTGGTGCGCGCCTTCTTCATCAACGTCTTTATGACCGCGGTATTCTCGGCGCTGGCCTACTGGTGGATCTCCCGTTTCGAGAAGCGGCAGGCCCGCAAGCTCGCCGGCAATGACAAGAAGATCGGCAACGGCAAGCTGGCCAGCCAGCGCTGATCGGCTGGATGAAAAAGCGTGACGGGCGGCCTTGGTCGCCCGTTTTTTTATCCATTTCGCGCCGGTTTGGCGCTATCTGGCCGTGGGTCAGCAACTTCCGCTATTCAATAAAGCAAAGGCGTTAAGCATTGATGAACAATTAACCGCTGCACAACGTTGCGCCTCTCCGTTATCGGGGTAAGCTGGAGGTTCGTTTTAGCGGGAGGTGCCAGACATCTCCCGCTCTGTTTCTTGTCCTCCCCAATCCTGACTGCCGTCACGGCAGCAGGATGCCCTTCTGATGGAGACCTTTCGTGCGTCTGGATCCCTTTACTGTTGTGCTGATTGCGGTGGTCACCCTGGCCTCCCTCTTTCCCTGCGAGGGGCAGGTGGCCGTCTGGTTCGGTCTGCTGACCAAGCTGGCGGTGGCGCTCCTGTTCTTCATGCATGGCGCCAAGTTGTCGCGCCAGAACCTGCTGGCGGGCCTCGGTCACTGGCGGCTTCATCTGGTGGTGATGCTCAGCACTTTCGTGCTGTTTCCGCTGCTCGGGCTGCTGCTCACCCCGCTGGTACCGGGCTGGCTGAGCCCGGCCATCTACCTCGGCTTCCTCTATCTCTGCGCCCTGCCTGCCACCGTGCAGTCGGCCATCGCCTTTACCTCGATGGCGGGGGGCAATGTGTCGGCGGCAGTGTGCAGCGCCTCGGCCTCCAGCATCCTCGGCATCTTCCTCTCGCCGGTGCTGGTGGGGATGATGATCCACGTGCAAGGGGAGGGGGTCGACACCTGGCACTCCATCCAGTCCATCATGATGCAGCTGATGCTGCCGTTCGTGGTGGGCCACCTGTCGCGCCCGCTCATTGGCCGCTGGGTCGACAGCCATCGGCCGCTCATCGGCAAGCTGGATCAGAGCTCCATCCTGCTGGTGGTCTATGTGGCCTTCAGCGAGGCGGTGGTACAGGGGATTTGGCACCAAGTAGGCTGGTACGATCTGGCCAGTATCGTGCTGCTGAGCTGCGTATTGCTGGCGCTGGTACTCTGCTGGAACGTCTGGATCAGCCGTCGCCTCGGCTTCGACAAGGCGGACGAGATCACCATCGTCTTCTGCGGCTCCAAGAAGAGTCTGGCCAACGGGGTGCCGATGGCCAACGTCATGTTCCCGGCCGCCAGCGTCGGGGTGATGGTGCTGCCGCTGATGATCTTCCACCAGATCCAGCTGATGGTCTGCGCCGTGCTGGCCCGCCGCTATCATGAGCAGGGGCATTGATACTCGCGCCGTTTTTATTGCCATAACAAGAGGGAGGCCCGTTGGCCTCCCTCTTTTCATCTGCATGCTGACCGGCGTGCTAGCGTTTGCGCCAGACGGTCAGCTGCGCCACCGTGTGCTGGTATTTGCGGGCGGTCTCGCGGATGACGAAAGGCACATCCCGGGGCGGGCAGTGCTCCTCGAACTCCGCCGCCAGCAGCCGTTGCAGCGCCTGATAGGTGGTGAGCGCCTCGCCGTTTTCGCGAATGCCGCCGAGCCAGTTGGCGGGCGGGGTATATTCCGCCAGCCAGGTATAGGGGCTGGTGAGCACCAGCAGGCCACCGCTGCGCAGTCGGGGAGCTATGTCACGCAGGAAGCGGGCGGGCTCCCGCAGCCGGTCGATGAGGTTGGAGGCGAGCACCAGATCGTAGTGGTCATATTTGGGCTTGAGGTTGCAGGCATCCCCCTGACTGAAGTGGATGCGCTCAGCCTGACTTGCCCCCAATCCGTGGCTCGACAGGCGTGCCTCGCAATACTCCACCAGTTCACCCTCCAGCGGAATGGCGTAGCGGAAGCTGTCCTGGCTGGCGAGGGCCAGCGCCACATCGATGAAGCGGGCCGAGTAGTCCACCCCGTCCACATGCTGGAAGTGGCGAGCCAGTTCGAAGCTGGCGCGGCCGGTGGCACAGCCGATATCCAGCGCCCGCTGGTGGTTGCTGCAGAGCTCGCCAGCAAGATCAGCAAGCGTCTTGGCGTAGTTGGCTACCCCGAAGTGGCTCGGGCCGTACTGGAAGTCGAGGTACTGAGCGACGAGCGTGTCGGTTTCATAGGGATTCACGATAACGGGTTCCTGATAACGGGAGACCAGATAGCGGAAACCCGCATGCTGGAAGAAGTGACGCCGGAAGGCGTAACGGGATGATTTGAGCGCTTCGTTGCCCGTGCTGATCCAGCTGCCACCCTTGATCAGGGTGTGCTTGCCATCAAAGGTGGGGGTGGAGAAGTCGTCGTAGAGCGGGTGGATTTTAAAGCCGTCGAAGCCATCGATGGCGGTGCTGGTCCACTGCCAGACATTGCCCACCAGATCGAAGAACTCCCCTTGCGGGCAGGCATCCACCGGACAGGAGGAGGCGAAACGGGCCAGATTGATATTGCCGGGGGCCTGTGTCCAGTCCGGCTGATCGCCGGGTAGCTGCTCGCGCAGCAGCATCCATTCCGCCTCGCTCGGCAGCTGGATGGGGAGTCCGGTCAGGGCCGCCTTCCAGCGGCAGAAGGCGGCCGCCTCCAGCTGGTTTACCTCGACCGGCCAGTCCCAGGGCATGGCGACCTGCTCGGTCATCAGCCGCAGCTGCAGTTGTTCGGGTTTGGCAGGGTCACCCACCCAGAAAGTGGGCATCTGCGCCCTGGCGTACTGGCACCAGCCCCATCCCTCCTCATCCCACCACTGTTGCTGGCTGTAGCCGCCCGCCTGTACGAAGGCGAGGTATTCGGCATTGCTCACCAGCATGCGGCTGGCCTGAAACGGGGCCAGCTCGATATGGCGCTCGCCATATTCGTTGTCCCAGCCGTAGGTGGCGTCCCGCTTGCCAAGGCGCACCTTGCCGCCAGCCACCGGCAGCAGGTTGTTGGCGGGCACCTGATCAATGCGGTGGCGGGCTTCAGTGCAGGCGGGCCAATAAGGCTGCGGTCGCACCCAGGCGAGCGGCAGCTGGCGGATCAGCACGCTGGAGGTCTCTAGGTGGATACGCTCGTGCTCTATCCCCATCAGGATCACCCAGGCCGGGCTCTGCCAGTCGATGGGCAGGGTGAGCGGCATCTGGCGGATGAAGTCGCACACCAGCGTACGAACTTTGGCTCGATAGCTGCGCAGCTCGCTGACCTTGGGCCAGTCGTAGTGGGTCTCGTCCAGATCGTCCCAGCTCATCTCGTCCACCCCGATGGCGACCATGGCCTCAATGCGGGCATCCAGCCGCTGATCGATCAGGCGTGCCGCCAGCAGCTTGTTGATAAAGAAGGCGGCGGTGTGGCCGTAGTAGAAGATGAGCGGATGGCGCAGCGGGATCGCCTTGTTGAACCAGGCCCGCTCATCGGCCAGACAGTCGAACAGCGAATCGTAGAGATCGAAGGTCTGGCAAAAGTAGGTGAGCAGCTCGCGCCGTTTCTGCTCGGGATCGCTGCCGATCAGCTGCGGGGTGCGAGTCGGTTCCGGCAGACCGGTGGTGGTGGCATAGAGAGGGCTTGCTTGGGTCACGCTCTGACTCCTTGTTGGCAGTGAAGACTGACAAGACAGTGGTAATGACATTACCGCAATGGAGAGCTTGGTACGCACGAAGTACCACTATTGGCTCAACAGACCGGCAGGGCAATTAAAAACTTCCACGGGCTGTCAGCATAGTGACCGGCAGGGTGACCCGCCAATCAGCCACAATCATATCCGTTCGAGAATGGTTATTTTCACCAAAATATGGTCTAAATGACTCTCTAAATTCTTCTGTCTGTTCTGGTGTAAATGGTTATTTCCTTTTGAATCATCATGTTAATTTTTGGCTCACGCTTTGCAGAGCATGAAAACCAATTGGCCCTGGATGGCCAACACATAAGGAGGAGAGTAGTGATGAAATGGATGATGGTTGTCATGTTGATGGCGGGGCTCAGTGGTTGTCACTGGCTGGATCAGACCAGAGTGACCGGAACGGGGGCTGTGGTCGAGCGCCAGCAGGTGCTTGGTGACGGGGTGACCCGGGTGCTGGCGGGGGTGCCTGCCACCCTCCATCTGGTAGCGGGGGAGCCGCGCGGTATCCTGATCAAGGGGCAGGAGAACCTGCTGCCCTATCTGGTGCTGACCGAGAGCGGCGACAAGCTGGAGATCGAGGTGAAGGAGGGTTACCGGCTCGATCCTACCGAGCCGCTGGAGCTGACCATCACCTTGCCGGTGTTGAACGAACTGGCATTGGCCGGGACCGGCAACGGCGATCTGAGCGGCTTCAAGGGCGATGAGCTGGTGCTGTCGGTGGCCGGTACCGGTGACATCGTCGCCAGTCAGCTTGAGCTGAAACGGCTGGAAGGGAATATCGCTGGCACCGGCAGTCTGGAGCTGGGCAGCGGTTCGGCACAGGCCATCGAGCTGAACATTGCCGGATCTGGCGATGTGCTCGGGAGCGAGATGCGCGGCAAGGAGGTAGAGGTCAATATCGCCGGCAGCGGTGATGTGGCGGTACGGGCGCAGGAGACGCTGAAAGTCGGCATCGCCGGCTCAGGCAACATCGCTTATTGGGGCGATCCCAAGGTGGAGCAGCAGATCGCAGGCTCCGGCGGCGTGACCCGAGCGGGCAGTTGATATCAACCGATCACCACAGCTGAAACAGGCCCGCAACGGGCCTGTTTTGATCAGAGGTGGCGGGCGTGAAAGCGCAGGTGCGCCTCGATAAAGCTCGCCACGAAGTAGTAGCTGTGGTCATAGCCCTCGTGGCGGTTGAGCTCCAGCGGCCACCCCTTGCTGGCGGCCACTTCGGCCAGCGCATCGATATGCAGCTGCTCGGCGAGGAAGGGATCATCCAGCCCCACATCCACCAAGGTTGGTAGCGGTGTGACCGGCTGGTGGCGCAGCAGCTGGCAGGCATCCCACTCCTGCCACAACAGCGGATTGCTGCCGAGGTAGGCGCCGAGCGCCTTCTGGCCCCAGGGGCAGCGGCTCGGGTGGCAGATCGGGCTGAACGCCGAGACCGAGCGGTAGCGACCCGGCTCTCGCAACGCGGCGATCAGCGCACCGTGACCGCCCATGGAGTGGCCACTGATGGCGCGGCGGGTCGAGACCGGGAAGTGGGTCTCTATCAAGTCAGGCAGCTCGCGGGTGACGTAGTCATACATCTGGTAGTGAGCCTGCCAGGGGCTCTGGCTGGCATTGACGTAAAAGCCTGCGCCCATGCCGAGGTCATAACCGGGATCGTCGGCCACGCCGTCGCCGCGGGGGCTGGTGTCCGGCGCCACCATGGCGATGCCGAGCTCGGCGGCAATGCGCTGGGCACCCGCCTTCTGCATGAAGTTCTCATCGGTGCAGGTGAGGCCGCTGAGCCAGTAGAGCACGGGCACCTTCTGGCCGGTGAGGGCCTGAGGCGGCAGATAGATGGCAAAACTCATCTCGCAGCCGAGCACGCTGGCGTGGTGGCGATAGCGCTTGTGCCAGCCGCCGAAGCTCTTGTTGCTGCTGATAATCTCCAGATTCATCGAAGGACTCCTGCACCCCGCCCACGATGGCGGGGGGGTGATCATGCTCAGTAGTGGATGACGGTGCGGATGCTTTTGCCTTGGTGCATCAGATCGAATGCCTCGTTGATCTGCTCAAGCGGCATGGTGTGGGTGATGAAGTCATCGAGGCGGAACTCCCCCTGCATGTAGCGCTGCACATAGCTCGGCAGCTCGCTGCGACCGCGTACCCCACCGAAGGCGCTGCCGCGCCAGACCCGACCGGTGACCAGCTGGAACGGACGGGTGCTGATCTCCTGACCCGCTCCGGCCACGCCGATGATGACCGACTCGCCCCAACCCTTGTGGCAGCACTCCAGCGCCGCACGCATCACCTTGACGTTGCCGATGCACTCGAAGGAGAAGTCGACGCCGCCGTCGGTCAGCTCGACGATCACCTCCTGAATCGGTTTGTCGTAGTCGTTCGGGTTGATGCAGTCGGTGGCGCCCAGCTTGCGGGCCAGTTCGAATTTGCTCTCGTTGATGTCGATGGCGATGATGCGACCGGCCTTGGCCAGACGGGCACCGATCACCGCCGAGAGGCCGATGCCACCCAGTCCGAAGATGGCTACGCTCTCACCCTCTTTCACCTTGGCGGTGTTCATCACGGCGCCTATGCCGGTGGTGACGCCGCAGCCGAGCAGGCAGACCTCTTCCAGCGGGGCGGCCGGGTCTACCTTGGCAATGGAGATCTCCGGCAGCACCGTGTATTCGCTGAAGGTGGAGGTGCCCATGTAGTGATAGATGGGCTGGCCATCTTTCGAGAAGCGGGTGGTACCGTCCGGCATCAGCCCCTTGCCCTGGGTGGCGCGGATCTTCTGGCAGAGGTTGGTCTTGCCGGATTTGCAGAATTTGCACTCGCCGCATTCGGGGGTGTAGAGCGGGATCACGTGATCGCCGACTTTGACGCTGGTGACCCCTTCGCCGATGGATTCGACGATGCCGCCCCCCTCGTGGCCGAGAATGCAGGGGAAGACCCCTTCCGGATCCTCACCGGAGAGGGTGAAGGCATCGGTGTGGCAGACGCCGGTCGCGACGATGCGCACCCGCACCTCGCCCGCTTGCGGTGGCATGACTTCCACCTCTTCGATGGAGAGGGGCTGACCCGGACCCCAGGCGATGGCGGCCTTACACTTGATGCTTTGAACCTGTGCCATGAATGACATCCTTCTTGTTGAGCAGGGTGAACAGAGATGAGTTCGGACATTCAGTGTAGTTTCCCGTCGATTTGGTGATAATGAGGGCAAATCTCAAATCACTTTTACACACAGGTAATAATGTTCGGCTGGGAAGGGATCTGTGAATTTGTTAGCGTGGCGGAGCAGGGGGGCTTTACTCCGGCGGCGCGCAAGCTGGGGGTGTCGGTGGCGCAAGTCAGCCGTCAGGTGGCACAGCTGGAAGATCGGCTGCAGGCCAAGCTGCTGCTGCGCACCACACGTCAGGTGCGGCTCACCGAGCTTGGCGAGATCTACTATCGCCACTGCCGTCAGCTGCTGGACAACCTCTACGAGGCGGAACTGGCGGTAGGGCGCCATCAGGCGGTGCCGCAAGGGTCGCTGCGCATCACTGCCCCCGTCTCCTACGGCGAGAGCCGCATCGCCCCGCTGGTGAACGACTTCATGGTGCGATTTCCCCAGCTGGAGGTGACCCTCAACCTCACCAACCAGCTGCTGGATCTGGTGCACGAGGGCTACGATCTGGCGCTGCGGCTCGGCCATCTCAAGGATTCGACGCTGGTGGCGCGCAAGTTGGCGCAGCGGGTGCCCTATGTCTGCGCCTCACCGGCTTACACCGCTCGCCACGGCATGCCCAACAGCCTCTCCGAGCTGACCCGCCACACCTGTCTGGTGGGCAACAGCGACGAGTGGCACTTTACCTTGGATGGCCGCCCCCACAGCGTGCGGGTGCACGGCCTGTTGCAGTGCAACAGCGGCCACGCCCTGCTGGATGCGGCGCTCAAGGGGATCGGCATCATCCAGTTGCCGGACTACTACGTGAATGACCATCTGGCCCGGGGGGAGCTGATCGAGCTGCTGCCGGAACTGCGAGCGCCGGCGGAGGGGATCTGGGCCCTCTATCCCCACAACCGCCACCTCTCCCCCAAGGTGCGACTGCTGGTGGATTATCTGGCCGAGCGGCTGAGCGACCCGCACCAACCGGCGCTGGTGATGCCGATAGGCTAGGGTGCTCCTCGCCCGTTGACTCACCGGTGGTGGGCGACAGGTGCGATGGCCGGAAAATAAAAGAGCCCTTGAGGAATCAAGGGCTCTTTTGCAGGTAACAACCGGATAGTCAGCGACCCATCATTCGATGTTCTGGATCTGCTCGCGCATCTGCTCGATGAGGACTTTCAGCTCGACGGCGGACTGGGTTACTTCGGCATTGATGGACTTGGAGCCCAAGGTGTTCGACTCGCGGTTGAACTCCTGCATCATGAAGTCGAGACGACGACCGCAGGCGCCACCTTTCTTCATGATCTTGTTGGTCTCGCTGATGTGCATCTCCAGACGATCCAGCTCTTCGGCCACGTCGATCTTCTGGGCCAGCATGACGATCTCCTGCTCGATGCGGGCCGGGTCCAGCTCGACCTTGGCTTCGGCCAGCCGGTCGGTGAGCTTCTGGCGCTGCCACTCGATGATCTGCGGCAGGTGGACGCGCACCTTCTTCACTTCCACTTGAATACCGGCCAGACGCTGTTCGATCAGCGCCTTGAGGTTGGCCCCTTCGCTGGCGCGGGAGGTTAGAAAATCTTCCATGGTCTGGTCAAAACCGCCGAGCAGCTCGGTGGCGACCGCATCCATGTCCTGCTCGGCGGCAGCCATGACGCCCGGCCAACGCAGTACGTCGACCGGATTGAGCTGGCCCTGACCCGCCTCTTTCATTACCCAGCTGGCGCTGTCGATGATGAGCTTGGCCAGCTCTTCATTGATATGGAGCTGGCTGGCTGCGGCCTGAGCGGCCTCGAAGCGCAGGTTGCACTCCACCTTGCCGCGCTGCAGTTTGGCGCGGAAACGCTCACGCAAAACCGGCTCCAGGCTGCGCAGTTGCTCCGGCAGGCGAATGTAGGTTTCCAGATAGCGCTGGTTTACCGAACGAATTTCCCAAACGGCTGTGCCCCAGTCGCCCTTGAATTCCTTGCGGGCGTAGGCGGTCATGCTGTGAATCATTGATTGTTCCGGGCTTGATGAAGTGTGCGGCCAGTATACTCAGCCCGGCCCTGCTCGTCAGCCGATGCCGTGGTTTTAGCGGCTGATATTTGGGGCGGGATCACTTATAATCCCCCGCCAATTTGAGCCAGCCCAGAGGTCCGTTCCATGTCACGTCCAAGCGATCGCAGTGCCGCGCAACTTCGCCCGGTTACCATTACCCGCAATTTCACCAAACATGCAGAAGGCTCAGTGCTGGTGGAGTTCGGTAACACTCGCGTGCTCTGCACAGCCAGCGTCGACACCAGCGTGCCGCGCTTCCTGAAAGGGAAGAATCAGGGCTGGGTGACTGCCGAATACGGCATGCTGCCGCGCTCCACCCACTCCCGGATGAACCGCGAAGCGGCCTCCGGCAAGCAGAGTGGCCGTACTCTGGAGATCTCCCGTCTGATCGCCCGCTCCCTGCGCGCCGCGGTAGACCTGACTGCGCTGGGCGAGCACTCCATCACAGTTGACTGTGATGTGCTGCAGGCCGATGGTGGCACCCGTACCGCCTCCATTACCGGTGCCTGTGTGGCGCTGGTGGATGCGCTGAACTGGATGGTCGAGAAGGGCATGATCAAGCAGAGCCCGCTCAAGCAGATGATCGCCGCCGTCTCCGTCGGCATGTATCAGGGCGAAGCCATCTGCGATCTGGAGTACATCGAAGACTCCGCCGCCGAGACCGACATGAACGTGGTGATGACCGAAGATGGTCGCATCATCGAGGTGCAGGGCACCGCGGAAGCCGAGCCCTTCACCCATGAGGAGCTGCTGGAGATGCTGGCGCTCGCCAAGGGCGGCATCGCCGACATCATTGCGTTGCAGAAGCAGTCACTTTCATAATTTTAAAAACGCGGCATTGACCGCGTTTTTTTATACCCCCACACAAGACAACGACAAGCCAAGCAAGGAGCCAGAATGAAAGCCTACCAGCGTCAATTTATCGAGTTCGCCCTGGAGAAACAGGTCCTCAAATTCGGTGAATTTACCCTGAAATCCGGTCGTAAAAGCCCCTACTTCTTCAACGCCGGTCTGTTCAACAGCGGCCGCGATCTGGCCCGTCTCGGCCGCTTCTATGCCGCCGCCCTGATGGATGCCGGTATCGAGTTTGATGTGCTGTTTGGCCCGGCCTACAAGGGGATCCCCATCGCCTCCGCTACCGCGGTGCAGCTGGTGGAGCAGCACGATGTGGACGTGCCCTGGTGCTTCAACCGCAAGGAGGCAAAGGATCACGGCGAGGGTGGCAATCTGGTGGGCAGCCCGCTCAAGGGGCGCATCATGCTGGTGGATGACGTCATCACCGCTGGCACCGCCATCCGCGAATCCATGGATCTGATCCAGGCCAACGGCGCCTCGCTGGCTGGCGTACTGATCGCGCTGGACCGTCAGGAGAAGGGCAAGGGCGAACTCTCCGCCATTCAGGAAGTGGAGCGTGACTACGGCGCCCACATCATCGCCATCATTCAGATGAGCGACTTGATCGCTTATTTGGAAGAAAAGCTGGAAGAGAAGCAGGCCGAGCAGCCGGAGCTGGCGGCGCAATTGGCTGCCATGAAGGCTTACCGCGCCCAGTACGGTATCTGAGCTCCGCTCACACCGCGCAATAGCTGAATGCGGCGCCCTTTTGCTCTCTGGCAGCAAACGGGCGCCGTTTTTTCATCTGCAAAAAGTGGATCATGTGGCTTGAGCTTACCCTTACAGTAAAGGTTAGGGTTTGCCAGTCGGCGTTTTGTGGTGCCGACGGGTTCCGGGGAGGAACAACATGACCACTCATCTTCAATCACCCATTCATCTGCAGTTGCCGCTCAGCGGCATGAGCTGCGCCAACTGCGCAGGCCGCATCACGACCGCCCTCAACAAGCTCGACGGGGTATCGGCCACCGTCAACTTCGCGCTGGAGCAGGCGGCCATCGAGTTGGCCAGCCCCGATCGCCTGTCTGCGGTGCTCGACAGCATCAAGAGTCAGGGTTACGACTACGGCAGCGAGACCTTTTTGTTTCAAATTACCGGTATGACTTGTGCCGGTTGTTCGGCTCGACTGAACAAGATGCTGGCCGCGCTGCCCGGCGTTATCTCGGCCGAGGTCAACTTCTCCATCGAACAGGCCCGGATCGTGCTGGTCCCCGGGATGCAGACGCCAGCCGCTTTGCGCGAGCAGATCGAGGCGCTTGGCTTTGGCGCCCAACTGGCACAGGGTTCGGCCAGCGGCCGCCGCCAGCAGTTGCTGGAGCGGGAAGCGCAGGAGGCCGCCACAGCCCGTCAGGCGCAGACCCGGGTCATCATCTCGGCTTTGCTCACCTTGCCGCTGCTGGTGGGGATGCTGGCCATGGCTGGACTGTTCCCCTGGCATCTGCCCGCCTGGCTCGAGCTGCTGCTCGCCACCCCGGTGCAGTTCTGGATCGGGGCCCGCTTCTATCGCGGCGCCTGGCTCGCCATCAAGAACCGCGCAGCCAATATGGATGTGCTGGTGGCAACCGGCACCAGCGCCGCCTACTTCTACAGCCTCTATCTGTTGTTGACGCTGGGGATGGCAGCCAGCGGCAAGCTCTATTTCGAAGCGAGCGCCATCATCATCACCCTGATTTCGTTGGGAAAACTGCTGGAGGCGAGAGCCCGCCGCAGCACCCAGTCCGCCATTCGCGAACTGATGGCGCTGCGACCGGAAACTGCCACCGTCTGGCGTGGCGAGAGCTGGCAGAGCGTCGCTATCGACGAGGTGCTGCGTGGCGATCGGCTGCGGGTGCTGGTGGGTGAGCGGGTGCCGGTGGATGGCAAAATCGTGAGCGGCGCCAGCGAACTGGACGAGTCGATCCTCACCGGCGAGAGCCTGCCAGTGCCGCGCAGTGAGGGCGGCAAGGTGCTGGGCGGTGCCATCAACCGCTCCGGTGTGCTGGAGATCGAAGCCACTACCGTGGGGGAGGATTCCAGCCTCAGCAAGATCATCGCGCTGGTGGAGAGCGCCCAGATGGGCAAGGCACCGCTGCAGCAGCTGGTGGACAAGGTCTCCGCCATCTTCGTACCTGTGGTGATGGCTATCGCCCTGTTCACCCTGCTGGTGTGGTACGCCATCAGCAACGATTTCGGTCAGGCGTTGCTGGCAGCGGTGGCGGTACTGGTGATCGCCTGTCCCTGCGCGCTGGGGCTGGCAACGCCTGCAGCCATCGTCACCGGTACCGGGGTGGCGGCGCGCCACGGCATCCTGATCAAGGATGTCGATACCCTGCAGAAGGCCCACGCCATCAAGGCGCTGATCTTCGACAAGACCGGCACGCTCACTCAGGGCAAGCCGGTGCTGGCCAGCTGGAGCGGCAATGACGAGCAGTTGCATCTGGCCGCCGCCCTGCAGCAAGCGAGCGAGCACCCGCTGGCGCTGGCGATGCTCGAGGCAGTCGGCAAGGAGGCGATACTGCCTCAGCCTGATGAGGTAGAGGTGCGGGTCGG
Organism: Aeromonas sp. Y311-2; assembly: GCF_027706025.1. Taxonomy (NCBI): domain Bacteria; kingdom Pseudomonadati; phylum Pseudomonadota; class Gammaproteobacteria; order Aeromonadales; family Aeromonadaceae; genus Aeromonas; species Aeromonas sp. Y311-2. The sequence continues at coordinate 20,733 of NZ_JAPDCL010000008.1, forward strand.
TGCCGGTATTGTCGGTCAGGTGGCGGGCCACAGGGTCGCCATCGGCAATCGTTCTCTGCTGGCCCAGCTCGGCATTGAGGTGCCACAACAGGATGAACAAGCCGCCGACGGTGCGACCCGGGTTTGGGTTGCCATCGACGGCGTGGTGGCCGGCATTGCGGCGTTGGCTGATACCCTGCGCCCCGAGAGCCCGGAAGCCATCGCCACCCTGCGTCTGCGCGGCATCGCCAGCTGGCTGGTGAGCGGCGACGCGCCGGCCCCCGTGGCCCATATTGCCGCCAAGCTGGGGCTGGACGGGGCCTTTGACTCCGTGCTGCCAGCGGGCAAGGTGGAGAAAGTGGAGGCGCTGCGGGGGCAAACCCGCGGGCTGGTGGCCATGGTAGGGGATGGAGTGAACGACGCCCCGGCGCTGGCGGCGGCGGATGTCGGTATCGCCATGGGCTCCGGCTCCGATGTGGCGATGGAGACAGCTTCCATCACCCTGATGCGATCTGACCCGCGGCTGGTGGCCGATGCCATCGACATCTCGGCGGCGACCTGGCGCACTATCCAGCAGAATCTGTTCTGGGCCTTCGTGTTCAATATCATCGGTATTCCGCTGGCGGCGTTGGGCTACCTCAGCCCCGAGTTAGCGGGGGCGGCCATGGCCCTGAGCAGCATTACCGTTTTGAGCAATTCCCTGTTATTGAAACGCTGGCAGCCTAGGGCGGCGCATGGGCCAGCATCCAACCCGATCAATAAGGAGGCATAAATGAACATCAGCAAGGTTGCCAAGGCCACTGGGCTGACTGCCAAGACCATCCGTTATTACGAGAGCATTGGCCTCATCACAGCCCCGGTACGCAGTGACAACGGCTATCGCAGTTACACCGAATCAGCGCTGCGCGAGCTGCGTTTCGTCAAGCGGGCGCGGGAGACCGGCTTCAATCTGGAAGAGTGTCAGGAGCTGCTGGCGCTCTATCGGGACGAGCACAGAACCAGCGCCCAGGTGAAGAAGCTGGCGCAGGAGAAGATCGTCGATCTGCGGGCCCGCATCGCTGGGCTTCAGGCGATGCTTACCTCCCTGGAAGGGTTGGTCTGCTGCTGCCACGGGGATGAAAATCCCGAGTGCCCGATCCTCGACGAATTGGAGAAGGGGTGAGCAAGGACTCACCTGCCAGCGCAGAAGAAATCGTTATTGATTGATTAACTTCTTAATAAGCGGCGCTTTATTGTTGCGGGTCAGGGGGTAATGGTAGACTGCTCGGCTCTTGTACAGGAGTACTCAGTTGACCCAGAGTGTGACACGCCAGGTTAAGCAGGCCATTATGGCCCAGCTCTATACCCATGCATCGTTCAGTCTCCCCTGTTTGGGCGTGTTGGCATTTGGCTGGAGTCTGCTGTTTCACGACTATCTACCCGCCATCGAAGCGCTCGGTTGGCTGGCAGGCACTTTCCTGTGGCTGCTGGGTCGGGGCTGGCACCTGCGCTGGCGCCGAGCCCGCCTGCACCAGACACCGCTGCCGGTGCTGGAGCGGGAGCTCTTTATCGGAGCCACCATCACCTCCATCATCTGGGCCCTCGGGGTGCTGCTCTACATGGACAAGCTGCCCGATACCTACCGGGCCGCCATGATGATGCTCTCCAGCCTCATTCTTACCGGCAGCGCCATCATGCTGTTTGGCAGCCGCCGTACCCTCTATGGTTCCGCCCTGCCGCTGGGCATGGCGATGCTGTTCGAGCTGGGCAATGGCAACGAGCAGGAGCGGATCGTCTCCTGCATGCTGGCGGGCTATCTGTTTGTCTTTCTGCCGACCCTGCTGCGCCGGATGCGGCGGGATCAGATCGCCTCGCTCCACCACCGTTTCTCCAACGCCGAGCTGGTTGCCGAACTGAAGGCGGTCTCCGAGCATTTGCGTCTCACCTCCCGCCTCGACGGCCTGACCGGCATCGCCAACCGCGCCCATCTCGACGACTCTCTGGAGCGGGCCTGGCGGCGCTGCCATCGCGCCCGGGCGCCGTTGTCGCTGGTGCTGGTGGATGTGGATTACTTCAAGCAGTTCAACGATCTCTACGGCCATCAGCTGGGGGATGACTGCCTGCAACAGGTGGCGGGGCTGCTGGCCGAGGTGGAGCGGCGCGAGGACGATCTGGCGGCCCGTTACGGGGGCGAAGAGTTCGCCTTGCTGCTGCCCTGCACCGGCATGCAGGGGGCGTTGCAGGTGGCGGACAATGTGCGGCAGGCGCTCAAGGAGCTGGCCATCCCGCACCAGAAATCGCTGGTCTCCGGTCGGGTCACATGTAGTTTTGGTGTTGCGACACTGATACCGGACAACAGCATGAAAATCGCCGATTTGATCCAAAAAGCGGATGCGGCCCTGTATCAGGCCAAGCATAATGGGCGGGATCGAATCGAAGTAGCCTTGATGGGTAAGGTTGCCTGAATTTAACGTGACAGATTAAAGAGGTTGTCTATGCAATGTCATCGTATCGAAGAGCTGCTGGAGTTGTTGCAGCCTGCCTGGATCAAGGAACAGGATCTCAGCCTGGTGCAGTTTGTTGCCAAACTGGCCCAAGAAGCGGGATTTGAAGGGCCTCTGTCCGAGCTGACCGACGACATGCTGATCTATCACCTCAAGATGCGGGAATCCGACAAGCAGGCGATGATCCCCGGTCTGGCCAAGGATCATGTGCCCGATTTCAAAGAGGCACTACTCAAGGCGCGCGGAATCAAGTGAATCTTTAGCGGAAGCGCATCACCTTGTGGTGATGCGCTTTTTTGTTGCCGAAAATTGCGATCCAACCCCAATATTAGATACATCTAATCCACACAATTAGCATGCTGTTTAAGATATAATCCGCTCCATAACAAATAAGGGAGCGATGTCTTGCAATGGCCGACCACGATAAAATCGATATCAAGGACGTCACCGACAAGGGCGTAACCGGGACCTTCAACCCCAATACGTTCAAAGCCAGCGACGACAGATTCAACCCGGGCAACCGCATCTATGTGCGGGCTCAGAAAGGGTATTGGCAGCGGATGCGCAAAGCCATGGGCTGGTTCTTTGTGGCGCTGTTCGTGCTGCTGCCCTGGCTGCGTTACGACGGGCGACAGGCGGTGCTGTTCGACCTCGGTCACCAGCAGTTCCATATCTTTGGCGCCACCATCTGGCCGCAGGATCTGACCCTGCTCGCCTGGCTCTTCATGATCGCCGCCTTCGGACTCTTCTTTATTACCACCTTCCTCGGTCGGGTCTGGTGTGGCTATCTCTGCCCGCAGACGGTCTGGACCTTCATGTTCATCTGGTTTGAAGAGAAGCTGGAAGGGCCCGCCAACAAGCGGCGCAAGCTGGACGAGGCGCCCTGGAGCGGCGGGAAGCTGGCTCGCAAGGGAGCCAAGCATCTGGCCTGGCTGGCGATCTCGCTGGTGACCGGCCTGACCTTCGTCGCCTACTTCCAGGATGTAACTGAACTGGTGCCGGATCTCTTCACCCTTCAGGCCAGCGGATGGGTGCTGTTCTGGGTGATCTTCTTCACCATCATTACCTACGGCAACGCTGGCTGGATGCGTGCCATCATGTGTATCCACATGTGCCCCTATGCCCGCTTCCAGTCCGCCATGTTCGACAAGGACACCTTCATCGTCGGCTATGACACCAAGCGTGGCGAGACCCGTGGCGCCCGTTCCCGCAAGGCGGATCCCAAGGCGATGGGGCTGGGCGACTGTATCGACTGCGATCTTTGCGTGCAGGTCTGCCCGACCGGTATCGATATTCGCGACGGCCTGCAGTACGAGTGCATCAACTGCGGTGCCTGCGTCGATGCCTGCGACCAGACCATGGAGCGGATGGGCTACCCGAAAGGGCTTATCAGCTACACCACAGAGCACAAGCTGGCCAACGACTCCACCCATGTGGCGCGGCCCAAGCTGATAGGTTACGGCTTGGTGATGGCAGTGATGCTGGGGGTATTTGTCTACAACGCCATGTCCATCATGCCGATGGGGCTCGATATCCTGCGGGATCGCAACCAGCTGTTCCGCGAAAACAGCGAGGGGCTGATTGAGAACACCTACACCCTCAAGATCCTCAACAAGACCCTGCAGTCCCAGACCTACCAGCTGGATGTGGAGGGCTTGCCCGAGTATCAGTGGTTCGGCCCCCGTGAAGTGACCCTGAAGGCGGGCGAGATCTACACCCTGCCGGTCAGTCTGGCGGTCGATCCTTACAACCTGAAACGGCCGGCGCTGGATATCCAGTTCGTGCTGAAACGGGAGGGTGCGGCGCCCGATGACAGCAAGGGCAACCTGCGCCAGGGCAGCAAGTTTATCAGCCGGTTGTAACTGCGTGTGGCTGCGGGCCGGGCGTGACACCAGTCCGGTCACCAGCGAGCACGGCAATGGCGGGCAGTAGTGATAGAATGGGGCGCAACGGCGCCCCTTTCTTATGGTGGATGACATGCGTTTCAACTATTCCGACCTCAATCCCGACCTCATCATGGATGCGCTCGATCTCAGTGGCCTGCGGCTCGACTCCGGCCTTATCGAGCTCAACAGCTACGAAAACCGGGTCTACCAGTTTCAGGATGAGGATCGTCGCCGCTATGTGGTGAAGTTCTACCGTCCCGGCCGCTGGAGCCGGGCCCAGATCCTCGAGGAGCACGAGTTTGCCACCCGCCTTGCAGAGGCTGAGATCCCGGTCGCTGCACCGCTCGCCTTCGCGGGCGAGACCCTGCTGGAGCACGAGGGCTACCCCTTTGCCATCTGGCAGAGCGTCGGTGGCCGCCAGTTCGAGGTGGATAATCTCGACCAGCTTGAGTGGGTGGGGCGTTTCCTCGGTCGCATTCATCAGATCGGCGCCAGCAAGCCGTTTCACCATCGGGTGCGGCTCGATGTGGAGAGCATGCTGCACGAACCGCGTCAGCTGCTGGCGTCTGGCGAGTGGCTGCCAAGCGGGCTGGCGAAGCAATTCTTCGGGGTACTCGATGAGCTGATCAAGCATGTCAGCGACGCTATGACCCTGGATGTGGCGCAGATCTCCCTGCATGGCGACTGCCACCCGGGCAACATCCTCTGGCGCGATGGCCCCATGTTTGTCGACCTCGATGATTGCCGTACCGGCCCCGCGATTCAGGATCTTTGGATGATGCTGAGCGGCGAGCGCCACGAGCAGCAGATCCAGCTCGACACCCTGCTGGCGGGCTACGAGGAGTTTATGGAGTTCGACTCGCGGGAGCTGGCGCTGATCGAGCCGCTGCGGGCGATGCGCATCGTTCACTACATGGCGTGGCTGGCGCGGCGCTGGGAAGATCCCGCCTTCCCCCGTCACTTCCCCTGGTTCAATACCGATCACTACTGGCGTCAACAGATTGCGACCCTGCACGATCAGCTGGAGGCGCTCAAGGCGCCGCCGTTGACCCTGATGCCTGGGTGGTAACTTATCCGGCGGCCAGCAGATAGCCCCACCTTTGGCACGATCAGCTGGAGGCACTCAAGGCGCCACCGTTGAGCCTGATGCCAAACTGGTGAAATAGAAGGGATCTTGCGCGGCAAGGGGGACTCGATCTCCGGCCCTGACCATTGACGTCAGCATGGCGAAACAATAGGCTTGGCACTGCTTCGGTTCGCCGGGCGTGCCTCACAGTGATCCCTTAACAGGAAACATCATGAAAAAAGTTCTATTTTTCCTTGCTGCCATGCTGATGATCCCCATGGTTCACGCCGCCCCCGAGTTCAAGGAAGGCGTCAACTACGATGTGGTCAAACAGACTGGCAGTGCCCAGCCGGAAGTGATGGAGTTTTTCTCCTACTACTGCCCGCACTGCGCTACCTTCGAACCGATCGTTGAACAGTTGAAGGCCGGGTTGCCAGAGGGTGTGCCCCTCAAGAAGAACCCGGTTGCTTTCCTCGGTCGCGAGATGGGCCCCGAGATGCAGCGTGCCTACGCCGTTGCCAGCCTGCTCAACGCCGAAGCCAAGCTGACTCCGGCCATCTTCAACAAGATCCACACCCAGCGTCAGCCGCCGATGAGCCGTGACGATGTGAAGAAGATCTTCGTGGACAACGGCGTACCGGCTGAAGAGTTCGACGGTGCCGTCGACAGCTTCGCCGTCTCCGGCATGGTCTCCCAGTTCGATCGCAACACCGAGAGCTACAACATTCGCGGTGTACCGGCCTTCCTGGTGAACGGCAAGTACATGGTGAAGATTGAATCCATCACCTCTCAAGAGCAGTTCAACAAGCTGGTGCAGTTCCTGCTGGCCAAGAAAGACTGATACCCCTTGAGTCGATAAAAAGCCCGCCGGTGCGAACCGGCGGGCTTTTTGTTTTCTGGTGTTCGGGAAGATCAGACCCCGACGTGGAACGCCTGTTTGAGGTTGCGGATAAACTCCGCATCCCGGCAGAGGGTCTTGCCCGGGCTGTCGGAGATCTTGGCAACCGGGCCGCCATTGCACTCGATCAGCTTGAAGACGATGTTCATCGGGCTGACGCCGGGCAGATCGCAGGTGAGCTTGGTGCCGATGCCGAAGCTGGTATTGATGCGGCCACGGAAGTGGCGGAACAGCTGCACCGCCTTGTCGAGGTTGAGCCCGTCGGAGAAGACCAGGGTCTTGTCGGTGGGGTCGATGCCGAGGCGCTGATAGTGGCTGATCGCCTTCTCGCCCCACACTACGGGATCGCCGGAGTCGTGGCGCAAGCCCTGATAGCTGCTGGCCAGCTCGAAATCGAAGTCCCGCAGGAAGGCATCCATGGTAATGCAGTCGGTCAGGGCGATGCCGAGATGGTCGGTGAACTCGTCCAGCCAGCTGGTGAGGGCAGCGCGCTGGCTGTGCTCCAGCGGGAAGCCGAGCTGTTGGTGCGCCTGGAACCACTCATGGGCCTGGGTGCCGACCGCGGGCAGCTTGTACTTCTGGGCCAGCATGTAGTTGCTGGTGCCGCGAAACGCCGGCAGCCGCTCCTTGAGGCGACCCACTACCGCATCCTGTACCGCGTGAGAGAAGCGGCGGCGGGTGCCGAAGTCGATGAGGTTAAACTCGCTCATCTCGTCGCTGCTCAGCTCCTTCTCCAGCTTGTCGATCTTCTGATCGAGCCGCTCCAGCGCGTGGCTGACGCCGAACTGGGGATAGCGGAAGCGGTTGCGCATCTCGCTGATGATGGCGAGCACCGGGATCTCCCACAGGATCACATCCTGCCAGGGGCCCTCGACCCGCACATTGATGCGGCCATCCTGCTCGAACACCTTGAGCAGGGAGGCGTCGAGAGGCTTGCGGCGCAGGTGGTCGAGGTAGTCAGGAGTGAAGAAGGGACGCTCTGCCAGAAAATCGAGCTCTGGCCTAGTCAGTCGCAGGGAACCGGCGAGGCGCAGTTGCTCCTCGATCTGCCCCATCATGGGCAGCAGATCCTCTTCATTTCGGCTGTGAAACTCGGCCACCACCTCGGCATCCGGATAGCGATGGAACACCGCCTGCTGCATATGCAGCTTGTAGGCGTCGGTGTCGAGCAGGCTGGTGAGGATTGGGGGCATATCAGGCTCCTCGCAGACTGGTGAGCACGATGGCGCTCCCCTGCCGCATATGTAACGTGCAGGCATCGGTGTCGAGCAGGCTGGTAAGAATCGGTGGCATATCAGGCGTCCAGCAGGCGTTGTACATCGATCAGGGTCTGGGCCAGTTCGGCGCCAGCCTCAATCATCTGGGTGTGGGCGCTGGCAACCGTCGCGGGCGCGATGCCACGGCAGGCATCGAGATGGACGATCACCCGGAAACCGGCGCGGCGCAGTTGCAGCACGCTGGTTTTGACACAGTAGTCGGTGGCGAGGCCGCCGACCAGCACGGTATCGACCTGGCGGGCTTGCAGGAATTCGATGAGTCCGGTGCTGCGCCGTTCGGCCAGATCGTGGAAGCAGGTGCCGTAGGGATGGAGATCCGGCTCGACCCCCTTCCAGACGAAGAAGTCATAGTCGATGGGGGCGGGCAGGCCGTCGAGCAGCTCGAAGCCCTTGCTGCCCGGTACGCAGTGCACCGGCCAAGTGAGGTCGGCGTTGGGCAGATCCAGCGGCAGCAGCATGCCGGCGGGGTCAGAAACGGCCCAGTCGGCATTGGCGGGGTGAGAGTCCTTGCTGCCGATCCGCAGCGTGGCGAGGGTGGCCTGAGCGTTGAGCGCAGCCACAATATCATCACCGCCCGCGACGGGCAGTTCGTTCGGGCAGAGGGGGGTAAAGCCCTTCTGCGCATCAATATCCAGGCTGGCGACGGTTCCCATGATTGGCTCCTGCACATACTATTCGTGTGATATTATCTACCAAACATTAATGGAAGGCGAGCAGGGCGATCGGCATGCTGAGAATGAGTCTGGATATGGTGGTGCTGCGGTTGCATGAGGAGCGGCTCGAGCTGCTCCTCGAGACCCGCGATCGCCCCCCCTTTGCCCACTGCTGGCAACTGCCGGCGCTGCGCATCGACGAGACCCGGGATCGGGATCTGGATGCCGCCCAGCGCCGTCTGCTGGCGGAGTGGGGGCTTGGTCACTGCTACAGTGAGCAGGTCTGCACTCTCGGCAATCTGGAACGGGATCCCCGCGGCTGGTCCACGACCTTGGTCTATCTCTGCCTGGTGGATCCGGAAGTGGAAGCGATCCACGGCTGCTGGCATCCACTCGCCAACCTGCCGGGGCTGAGCCTCGCCTTCGACCATGTCCAGCTCATCGCCAAGGGGCTGGAGCGGCTGCGGATCAAGAGCCGCTACAGCACCCTGCCGCTGCAACTGCTGGGGCCCGAGTTCACCCTATCCGAGGTGCAACGTGCCTTCGAAATCATCCTGCAAACCCCCATGAATACGGCCGCCTTTCGCAAGCGGATCCATCGCGCCGACATTCTGGTGGATACCGGCCGCAAGCGCACCGGCAAACAGCGTCCTGCCATCCTCTACCGACTGGAGAGCCCCTGCTGCGTGATGTTCGATCAAGTGATGCACGGAGCGGAAGCATGAGTGAGACCGGCGTGCACAAGGTGCTGGTGAGTGCCTGCTTGCTGGGTCAGCCGGTGCGTTACGACGGTCAGAGCAAGGGGATTGTCAGCGACTGGCTGAGTGCGCTGGGTGCCGAGGGGCGGGCGCTGGCCTTCTGCCCCGAAGTGGCGGGCGGTCTGCCGACCCCACGCCCCCCTGCCGAGCGACAGGGCGAGCGCGTAGTGACGGCGAGCGGGCTGGATGTGACTGAAGAGTTTGATCGCGGCGCCGAGCTGGCGTTGGCTATTTGTCAGGCGCAGGGCATTCGCTTTGCCCTTCTGAAAGAGGGGAGCCCCTCATGTGGTAGCGGCCGTATCTATAACGGCCGCTTCGAAGGTGTTTCTGTGGCGGGCGAGGGCAAGACCACTGCCCTGCTGCGCCGCCACGGGATTGCAGTCTTTTCCGAAGATCAGTTGGCCGAGTTGGCCTCGGCACTCTCTTTGGATTCCTCCCCGGATTTGGCGGCAACTGGCAGCGGTGACTGACCGCTCTGCCACCCCTCCAGCACCTCGTCCTTCTCCTGCCAGCGCTGGTTTAGCCACTCCTGAAAACCGCGCTTGAACTGCTTGTCGTTGAAGTAATCTCCAATCAGCTGCTCATTCACCGGCAGCTCCTCAATCCGCACCTGAATGCGTTTTACCCGCCCCATCAGGAAGTCCTTGAACGGGGTCTCGGCGTTGTCCGGATAGCGGATGGTGACGTTGATCAGGCTGTCGAACTGCTCGCCCATGGCCGCCAGTGTAAAGGCCAGTCCTGCCGCCTTGGGCGGCATCAGGTGACGATAGCGGGAGCGGGCCGCATCCCGTTTCTGCTCGGTGAAGCGGGTTCCTTCCACGAAGTTGATGACGGTAGTGGGGATGTGGCGAAACTTCTCGCAGGCGTTGCGGGTGGTCTCGATATCCTTGCCGCGCAGATGGGGATTTCTTAACAGAAACTCTCTCGAATAGCGGCGCATAAAGGGCATATCGAGCCCCCAGCAGGCGAGCCCCAGCAGCGGGATGTAGATGAGCTCGTGTTTCATGAAGAACTTGGGCACCGGCAGCCTATCGCGGAACAGGTGGCCGAGCACCACGATATCGGTCCAGCTCATATGGTTGCTGATGATGAGATACCAGCCATCCTTGCGCAGCTTGGTATTGTCCTCCACCTGCCAGTCAATGCGGGTGGTGAGGCGGATCACCAGCGCATTGCAGGCCAGCCACAGACGCATGAAGCGGTTGTTGAGGCGGCTGCAGGCGCGGCCAAAGGCCGGGATCGGCAGTACTAGTTTGGCCAGCGACACCAGCAGGATCAGGCTGGCGCACAAGGCGGTGAAAAGGATGGTCAGGCCCGCGCTGATGATCAGCACCAGCGGGCCGGGAAGCAGGGATAGCATGAATGTTTACTGCGCCTTGGTTGCCAGCAGTTGGCTCAGGGTCTGGTCCTTTTCGTGCCAGATCCCGTTCAACCACTGTTGAAACTCTTGTTGGAACTCGGGGTCATTGAAGTAATCCCCCACCAGCTTGCGGTCGATCGGCAAATAGCGGACCTGAACCTTGATTTGCCCGACCCGGCCACACATGAAGTCCCAGTAGCTGGGGATGCCGTCCGGATAGGCGATGGTGACATCCACCAATTGATGCAACTGATCACCCATGGCGGCCAGAGTAAAGGCGATGCCCCCCGCTTTCGGGAGCAGCAGATGACGATAGGGCGAGCCCTGCTTCTGATGCTTGCTGCCGGTGAAGCGGGTGCCTTCGACGAAGTTCATCACACTCACCGGAATGTAGCGGAACCTGGCGCAGGCCTTACGGGTCGTTTCAATGTCTTTTCCCTTCAGATGGGGATGTTTTTCCAGAAATTTTCTGGAATATCGCCGCATGAAGGGGAAGTCGAGCGCCCACCATGCCAGACCGAGAAAAGGTACCCAAATCAGCTCTTTCTTGAGGAAAAACTTCAGGAAGGGAATTTTTTGGTTAAAAACCCGCTGCAGTACCAGTATGTCGACCCAGGATTGATGGTTGGCAATCACCATATACCACTCATTCCGGCGCCCTTTGTCCACTCCGACCACATCGAAAGGGGTTCTGATGATGGTTTTCTGGATCAGATTGTTGAAACCGATCCAGCAGCTGGCACAGCCATCCAGCAACCAGTTGCAGAGGGTACGCCACCCCTTAAGGGGGAGCAGAAGTTTGAGCAGACCCAGCGAAAAGATGGGGATAAACCAGAAGAGGGTGTTGAAAAAATAGAGCAGGGTGGAGAGGCTGCCGCGCAGTCGCTCTGTCAGCTTGTTGGGCATGAGTCGGGTCCGTCTTGCTGTCGATAAAGGGCCATCAAGTGGTCAGATCTGTGGCCATAATATCAGCCGATTGCCCGTGAGACCATTCAGAGCCGATACGGAGTCGGACTCACCCTTTTCCCTCCTGTCAGCTGCTGCGCAGTCGCGACAGCAGCCGGTCCATGGCGCGATAACCGAGCGCCTCGATAAGATGCTCCTTGCTGATGGCGTGTTGCCCGGCCAGATCGGCGATGGTGCGTGACACCCGCAGGATGCGATGCCAGGCCCGGATGCTGAGCCCCAGCTTCTGGATGGCGTTCTCCAAAAATTCGGCATCTTGCGGTGATAAGCGGCAAATATCCTCTATCTCACGGCTATCCAGTAGATTGTTGAGTTTGCCATTGCGGCTCAGCATGCGCTCTCGCGCTGCCAGCACCCGATCGCGGATCTGCTGGCTCGACTCCCCCCGCTCCGCCTTGCCGGTCAGGCTCCCCTTGGGCAGCAGCGGCACCTCAACTGTCAGGTCGAAGCGGTCGAGAAAGGGGCCGGAGAGCTTGCCGAGGTAGCGCAAGATCTGATCCGGGCTGGAGCGGGTCTGCCCATCTCCATAGTGGCCGCAGGGGCTGGGATTCATGGCACCGACCAGCTGGAAGCGGGCGGGAAAATCCACCTGCCGGGCGGCCCGGCTGATGGTGATGTGGCCCGTCTCCAGCGGCTCGCGCAGGGAGTCGAGCACCTTGCGCTCGAACTCTGGCAATTCATCCAAAAACAGCACCCCGTTGTGGGCCAACGATATTTCGCCGGGCCTTGGGTGGCTGCCGCCGCCCACCAGCGCCACCGCCGAGGCACTGTGGTGGGGGGTGCGATAGGGTCTGTGGTGCCAGTGGCCGGCGCGTGGAGTGAGGCCGCCGATGGAGTGGATGGCGGCGGTCTGCTGCGCTTCCTGCTCGCTGAGCGGCGGCAGAATGCCGGGCAGACGGCTGGCCAACATGCTCTTGCCGGTGCCGGGCGGGCCGATGAACAGCAGGTTGTGACTGCCGGCGGCGGCGATCTCCAGCGCCCGCTTGGCCTGAGACTGGCCGATCACATCCTGCAGATCCGGCACATCGGGCAGGCTCTCCGCGCTTTGGGAATCCGGCAGCGGCAGTTCGTACTGGCCGGCCAGCCAGGCGGTGACGGCCAGCAACTGGTGGGCGGTGCGCACCTCGGCATCCTGAATGAGAGAGGCTTCCGGGCCGTTCTCTCGCGGTACCAGCAGGGTGCGCCCCGCATCCCGGCAGGCGAGTACGGCAGGCAGTACGCCGAGCACGGGACGAATTTCGCCGGTCAGGGCCAACTCCCCCAAAAATTCGTGATCGAGCAGGTATTTTGCGGGTATCTGCTTGGAAGCGGCGAGAATGCCGATGGCGATGGCCAGATCGAAGCGGCCCCCCTCCTTGGGCAGATCGGCGGGGGCCAGATTGACCGTGATGTGTTTGCTCGGGAACTCGAAATTGCCGTTGAGCAGGGCGCTGCGCACCCGATCCCGCGACTCCTTCACCGAGGTTTCTGGCAGGCCGACCATGTTGAAGGCGGGCAGGCCGTTGGAGAGGTGAACTTCCACTGTAACTTGCGGGGCCGCGATCCCGAGGCTGGCACGGCTATAAACCACAGCTAATGACATAAATCCCGTCCTTGAGTTGATATATGTTCTGACTAACTGCTTGTTGTTGGTTTTTTATTCCAGAGTTCCGGCTGAGGAATAGCCAAAATCAGTGGGTTGTCACAGAAAAAAGGCTTGCCCAATAAAAATCACCGTGCTAGTTCTAATAGCCATTCGCGGTAGAAACCGCCCCAATTTCACAGGGTTTCCGGTTGTAACTATGAACATGGCCTTCCGTTTCGTCAGCATTATTGTGGTCCTAGTGGTGATTATTATCTCACCGCTCGGGGCTCGTTTAGCTGCACGGAACAAGGGATAGACCCACCACCGGACAGAACGAAACAAGCGACCCCCGAGCCTCACAGCTCGGGGGTTTTTTTTCGACCAAAGGACAGGATTTTCCACATGAACGGCGCGCAGTTTTTGGTACAGGCTCTCAAGAAACAGGGGGTGACCCAGGTGTTTGGTTACCCGGGCGGGGCCATCATGCCGGTCTACGATGCCCTGTATGACGGTGGTCTGGCCCATCAGCTCTGCCGCCACGAGCAGGGCGCCGCCATAGCGGCGGTGGGTTATGCCCGCGCCTCCGGTCAGGTGGGAGTCTGCATTGCCACCTCCGGCCCCGGAGCTACCAATCTGGTAACCGGTCTGGCGGAGGCTCTGCTCGATTCGGTGCCGCTGGTGGCCATCAGTGGACAGGTGCCCTGTTCCGCCATCGGCACCGATGCGTTTCAGGAGGTCGACGTGCTCGGCATGTCCCTCTCCTGCACCAAGCACTCCTTCATGGTGACCGATGCCGCCGATCTGGGGCGGGTGCTGGCAGAAGCTTTCGCCATCGCCACCGAAGGGCGCCCCGGCCCTGTGCTGATTGATCTCCCCAAGGATGTGCAGCTGGCCGCCGTGCCGCCCCAGAGCCCGCTGTTTGCGGTGGAGGAGCCCGAGCATCTCAATCCGGCCGAGCTGACGGCCGCCCGCACCCTGCTGGCCGCCGCCGAGCGTCCGGTGCTCTACGTTGGTGGCGGAGTGGGCATGGCCAATGCCGAGCAGCAGTTGCGTGACTTTGCTGCCGCAACCGGCATGCCTGCGGTCACCACCCTCAAGGGGATTGGCGCGCTCGATCCTGACAGCCCTGTTTATCTGGGTATGCTCGGCATGCACGGCACCAAGGCGGCCAACTATGCGGTGCAGCAGTGCGACTTGCTGGTGGTGGTGGGTGCCCGTTTCGATGATCGGGTGACCGGCAAGCTGGAGGAGTTTGCCCCCGAGGCCAAGGTGATCCATCTCGATGTGGATGCCGCCGAGTTCGGCAAGCGCCGCGCCGCCGAGGTGGGGATCACCACGGATCTCAAACAGGTGTTGCCGCACCTCGCCATGACTCTCGACATCGCCCCCTGGCGTGAGCACTGCGCCGCCATGGCCCGCGAATATGCGTTTCGCTACGACCACCCGGGGCAGGCCATTTACGCTCCGGCGCTGCTCAAGCAGCTATCTGCCAAGTTGCCGGAGACCAGCGTGGTCGCCTGCGACGTGGGTCAGCACCAGATGTGGGTAGCCCAGCATATGCGCTTCACCAGCCCGCGCAACCACCTCTCCAGCGCCGGTCTCGGCACCATGGGGTTTGGTTTGCCCGCCGCCATCGGCGCCAAGATGTCGCGCCCGGAGGATGAAGTGGTGCTGGTGAGTGGTGATGGCTCCTTCATGATGAACGTGCAGGAGCTCGGCACCATCCGCCGGGCCCAGCTCAAGGTGAAGATGGTGCTACTGGATAACCAGCGCCTCGGCATGGTGCGCCAGTGGCAGGAGCTGTTTTTCGACGGCCGCTACAGCGAGACCATCCTCTCCGACAACCCAGATTTCGTCGCCCTGGCTGCCGCCTTCGGTATTCCGGGCGAGACCATCACATGCAAGGAGCAGATAGCCGGTGCCCTCGATCGCCTGCTGGCAAGCGAGAGTGCCTACCTGCTGCATGTGGCTATTTCAGAGGAAGAAAACGTCTGGCCCCTGGTTCCGCCGGGAGTCGCCAACCACCAGATGATGGAGCAACGCCCATGAACCCGCACACCCTTGCACAACCAGCATTTGCACAGCACACCCTGCATATCCACGCCCAGCCCAGACCGGAAGTGATGGAGCGGGTGCTGCGGGTGGTGCGTCACCGCGGCTTCAATCTATGTGCCTTGAATATGGAGCAGGATTGCCAACAGCTGCGGATCACGGTTACTGTCGAGTCGGTGCGTCCCATCCAGCAGTTGTGGAGCCAGCTGGTGAAGCTGGTGGACGTCTCCCGGGTCGATGCACTGGAACAGCAACCCCGGATCAGAGCTTAAGGAGCCAAGCCAATGTCACAGCCTTCCCAATCCGCCACTCACCCCCAATACATCTGGTTCAACGGCAAACTGGTGCCCTGGCAAGATGCCCAGGTGCACGTGATGAGCCACGCCCTGCACTACGGCTCCTCGGTGTTCGAGGGGGTACGCGCCTACGATACCCCCAAAGGCACCTGCATCTTCCGTCTGCAGGAGCACACTCGCCGCCTGTTCGACTCCGCCAAGATCTACTGGATGGACGTCCCCTACAGCGAGTCCGACGTGAATGAAGCCTGCCGCACCGTGGTGCGCGAGAACGGCCTGAAGAGCGGCTACCTGCGCCCGCTGGCCTTTGTCGGCAACGTGGGGCTGGGGCTGCATCCGCCGCTGGATGCCAAGGCCGACCTGATGGTGGCCGCCTTGCCGTGGGGCGCCTATCTGGGGGAGGAGGGGCTGAAAAACGGGGTAGATGTGTGCGTCACCTCCTGGAACCGGCTCGCTCCCAACACCATTCCCACCGGCGCCAAGGCGGGCGGCAACTATTTGTCATCCCAGCTGATCAGCCGCGAGGCCAAGCGCAACGGCTTTGCCGAGGGGCTGGCGCTGGATGTGAACGGCTACCTGAGCGAAGGGGCGGGGGAGAACCTGTTTCTGGTGAAGAACGGCGTGCTGTTCACCCCGCCTGCTACCGCCGCCATCCTGCCCGGCATCACCCGTGACACCATCATGACGCTGGCCCGCGATCTGGGTTACGAGGTGCGCGAGCAGGCGCTACCCCGTGAGGCGCTGTATGTTGCAGACGAGATCTTCATGACCGGCACCGCCGCCGAAGTGACGCCGGTGCGCTCCGTCGATCGGATGAAGGTAGGGACTGGCAGCCGTGGCCCGGTGACCGAGCAGCTGCAGAACGCCTTCTTCGGCCTGTTCAATGGCAAGACCAAGGACAAGTGGGGCTGGCTGACGCCAGTCAACGACTGATAAGAGAGGGGAGGCGCTGTGCCTCCCCGAGTCGCTTCCGGTGAGCGCTTCCCAGAGGAGTGCTCACCAGGATCGATTGCGATCCACTCGTATCATCACCGCATAACGCATCGAGCCCATATGGGCATTCAGGGAGTAGAGACAATGCCGAAGTTGAGATCCGCCACCACCACCCACGGACGTAACATGGCCGGGGCCCGCGCCCTGTGGCGTGCCACCGGAATGACCGATCAGGATTTCGGCAAACCCATCATCGCCGTGGTCAACTCCTTCACCCAGTTTGTGCCGGGCCACGTCCATCTCAAGGACTTGGGGCAACTGGTGGCGCGCGAGATCGAAGCTGCGGGCGGCGTCGCCAAAGAGTTCAACACCATCGCCGTGGATGACGGCATCGCCATGGGCCACGGCGGCATGCTCTACTCCCTGCCGTCGCGCGAGCTGATCGCCGACTCGGTGGAGTACATGGTCAACGCCCACTGCGCCGACGCTATGGTCTGCATCTCCAACTGCGACAAGATCACCCCGGGGATGCTGATGGCCGCCCTGCGCATCAATATCCCGGTGATCTTCGTCTCCGGCGGCCCGATGGAAGCGGGCAAGACCAAGCTCTCTGACCAGATCATCAAGCTGGATCTGGTAGACGCCATGATCCAGGGCGCCGATCCCAAGGTGTCCGACGCCCAGAGCGAACAGGTGGAGCGCAGTGCCTGCCCCACCTGTGGCTCCTGCTCCGGCATGTTTACCGCCAACTCCATGAACTGTCTGACCGAGGCGCTCGGCCTTTCCCAGCCGGGCAACGGCTCCATGCTGGCAACCCACGCCGATCGCGAGCAGCTGTTCAAGCTGGCGGGCCAGCGCATCGTGACTTTGGCCAAGCGCTGGTATGAGCAGGATGACGAGACCGCCCTGCCGCGCAACATCGCCACCAAGGCGGCGTTCGAAAACGCCATGGCGTTGGATATCGCCATGGGCGGCTCCACCAATACCGTGCTGCACCTGTTGGCGGCGGCGCAGGAGGCTGGCGTCGACTTCACCATGGCCGATATCGACCGCATGTCCCGCAAGGTGCCCCAGCTGTGCAAGGTGGCGCCCTCCACCCAGAAATACCATATGGAAGATGTGCACCGCGCCGGTGGCGTGGTCGCCATTCTGGGCCAGCTGGAAAAAGCGGGTCTGGTGCATGGGGATACCCGTACCGTGCTGGGTTGCTCCCTTGTCGAGCAGCTCAATGAATATGACGTCAGCCGCCAGCCCAGTCAGGAGGTGGTGGACTTCTACCGCGCCGGCCCTGCCGGCATCCGCACCACCAAAGCGTTCAGTCAGGATTGCCGCTGGCCGGAGCTGGATCTGGACCGCGCCGAGGGCTGCATCCGCTCGCTGGATAACGCCTACAGCCAGGAGGGCGGCCTTGCCGTGCTTTCCGGCAACCTCGCGGTCAACGGTGCCATCGTCAAGACTGCCGGGGTGGATGAGGAGAACCTCACTTTCCGTGGCCCGGCCCGGGTATTCGAGAGTCAGGAGAGCGCGGTGAACGGTATCCTCGACGGCACAGTGAAAGCGGGCGAGGTGGTGGTGATCCGCTACGAAGGGCCGAAAGGGGGCCCGGGCATGCAGGAGATGCTCTACCCCACCACTTATCTCAAGTCCATGGGGCTCGGCAAGGTGTGCGCCCTGATCACCGATGGTCGCTTCTCCGGCGGAACTTCGGGTCTCTCCATCGGCCACGTCTCGCCGGAGGCCGCTTCCGGCGGCACCATCGGTCTGGTGGAGGATGGCGACATCATCAGCATCAACATCCCGGCCCGCAGCATGGTGCTGGAGGTGGCCGACAGCGTGCTGGCTGCCCGCCGCGTCGCCGTGGAAGCCCGTGGCTGGAAGCCGCTCGATCGTCAGCGTCAGGTCTCCTTTGCCCTGCGCGCCTATGCCATGTTCGCCACCAGCGCCGATAAAGGCGCGGTGCGCGATCGCTCAATGCTGGGGGAATAAATCATGGTCTCTGCGGCGGATTATCTACGCAAGGTGTTGCTCTCTCCCGTCTACGAGGCGGCGCGGGTCACCCCCTTGCAAACCCTGAAGAAACTCTCCGAGCGGCTCGGCAACCACGTCAGCCTGAAGCGGGAGGATCTGCAACCGGTCCACTCCTTCAAGCTGCGCGGCGCCTATCACAAGATCGCTACCCTGACTGAGGAGCAGAAGGCGCGCGGCGTTATCGCCGCCTCTGCTGGCAACCACGCGCAGGGGGTCGCCCTGTCGGCCGCCAAGCTCGGCATCAAGGCGATCATCGTGATGCCCAAGACCACGCCGGATATCAAGATCGACGCGGTGCGCCGTCAGGGCGGCAACGTCATGCTGTTTGGCAACAGTTTCGACGAGGCCTATGGCGAGAGTCGCCGCCTTGCGGAACTGGAGGGGTACACCCTGATCCCGCCGTTTGACGACGTCGAGGTGATCGCCGGGCAGGGCACCATCGGCAAGGAGCTGCTGGAGCAGGATACCCACCTCACCCACGTGTTCGTGCCGGTGGGGGGCGGCGGGTTGGCCGCCGGGGTGGCGGTCTATATCAAGCAGCTGCTGCCGGATGTGAAGGTGATCGGGGTGGAGGCGGAAGGCTCCGCCTGTCTCAAGGCGGCCATGGCTGCTGGCGAGCCGGTCAATCTGGAGCGGGTCTCGCTGTTTGCGGACGGGGTGGCGGTCAAGCGCATCGGCGAGGAGACCTTCCGCCTGTGCAACCAGTATCTGGACGAGGTGGTGACCGTTTCCAACGATCAGATCTGCGCCGCACTGAAAGACATCTTCGACGACTGCCGCGCCATTGCCGAGCCGTCGGGCGCCCTGTCGCTGGCGGGCCTCAAGGCCTACAGCGAGCGGGAGCAGGTCAAAGGGGGGCGGATGGCGGCCATTCTGTCCGGCGCCAACGTCAACTTCCACAGCCTGCGCTACGTGTCGGAGCGCTGCGAGATTGGCGAGAAGCGCGAGGGCATGCTGGCGGTGACCATCCCCGAGCGTAAGGGGGCCTTCCTCGACTTCTGCCGTCAGCTTGGCCCCCGCATGGTGACCGAGTTCAACTACCGCTATGCGGATGCCGAGCAGGCGTCGCTGTTTGTCTCGGTGCGGCTCACCGGCGGTGACGAGGAGCTGGGTCAGATCATCGATCAACTCGGCGGCAACGGCTACCCGGTGGTAAACATGACCGAGAGCGAGCTGGCCAAGAACCACGTGCGTTACATGATTGGCGGCCGCCCGGCCCGGCCCCTTGGTGAACGGCTCTACAGCTTCAAGTTTCCGGAGCAGCCGGGCGCCCTGATGCGCTTCCTCGAGACTCTGGGCTGTCGCTGGAACATCAGCCTGTTCCACTACCGCAACCACGGTGCTGACTACGGCCGGGTGCTCTGCGCCTTCGAGCTGCCGGATGAAGACGTGGCAGCCTTCCACGACTACCTGCGCGAGATTGGCTACGGCTGGAAAGAGGTGAGCGACGACCCCGCCTATCGGCTGTTTCTGGCCAGTTGAGCAAGGGGGGCTTCAACAACTCATCAGGAGGGAGGCATTATGCCTCCCTTTTCTATTGCTGCGTGTGGATAGGTCCACTCCATACGACGCAACGTCATGGTTTAACTGGCAAAACAGTGTGAATAGGTACACAGGTGATTTTTACGCCGGATATTGCTGGCAAGCTCACACTCCTGATGGCTTGGTCATTTGAGGCTGCGTTCGGATGGGATACCCTGAATAGCGGAGAGGCCGCCTGACGGCTTCACACAGGGAAAGTGCGCACTCAGGCGCCCATAACGACTTATTGCAGAGGCGAAAATATGAATAAATCCATGCTTGCCGTATTGGTCAGTGGCTTGCTGGCTGCCGGAGCCGTGCAGGCTGCCGCTCAGGACAATACCTGGTATGTCGGTGGCAAGGCCGGTTGGTCCAATTACTATGGCGTTGACCACAACCAGTATGCCGAGTCGATTGCCCAGACGTTGGGTAATACCAGCGAGAACACGGATGATCTGGGTCTGGGCCTGTTCGCCGGTTACCAGCTCAACCCCAACCTGGGTTTCGAGCTGGGTTATGACTGGCTTGGCAAATACGACACCACTTCGGGCTCTGGCGCCAATACCCTCAATACCGAAGCCAAGAGCCAGATGATTCAGGCCACCATGAAGATCAGCTTCCCGGCAACAAATGTGCTCGATCTTTATGGTCGACTGGGCGGCGCCTATGCCTGGACGGATAGCGAGATCAGCTTCGCCAATACCAGCGAGACCGGTAAAAAGCATGGCGCTGCCTTCGTTGGTGCGCTGGGTGCCGAATATGCCATCGATCGTGACTGGGCTGCCCGTCTGGAGTACCAGTACACCACGCCGCTGGGAGATGCCTCTCTCGATCGCTCCGGTATCGAGATGGATAACGGCCTGATCTCGTTCGGGATGCTCTATCGCTTCGGTCAGCAAGGTGGCGAGGTCGCTGCTCCGGCGCCCGCTCCGGCCGCCGAACCGGCACCTGTAGCCGTGGTTGAGCCCAAGACCTTCAGTCTGAGTTCCGATGTGCTGTTCGAGTTCAACAAAGCGACCCTGAAACCGGCTGCCAATCAGGCGCTCGATGCCCTGTTCAGCCAGATTGTGGCGGCCAATCCGAAAGATGGTGTCGCAACTGTCATCGGTTATACCGACCGCATCGGCTCCGACAACTACAACTTGGCACTATCCGAGAAGCGGGCCCAGAGTGTGGCCAGCTATCTGGTATCCAAAGGCTTGTATGCCGATAAGGTACGAGTCGAGGGACGTGGCAAGGCCAATCCGGTCACTGGCAGCAGCTGTGCCAGCCGCGCCAAGCAAGAGCTGATCGCCTGTCTGGCACCGGATCGCCGGGTGGAAATCCATCTGGAAGGGGTTTCCCAGCCTGTCCAATAAGCAGAGCGACGGGAGCAATAAATGTAAAACGGGAGGCTTGGCCTCCCGTTTCTTATGGGGTGTTTACGATGTCGAGCCTCAGAGCCCGAACAGCGGGCGCAGGCGAATGCCGATGAGGCTGCCCGCGAGGGCCATCAGCATCCAGACCCAGCCGTGCAGGCTGCCGGAGGCGGTGCCATCAAAGAAACCGCCGAGGTTGCAGGCGGCGTACATGGCGCCCATCCCCATCAACAGGCCGCCGATGATGGAGGCCAGACTGTTGCCGAGCCGCATCGGGGCGAAGTTGCCGCCACCGCTCAGGCTGCGCGCCAGCATGGCCCCCAGAATACCGAGCCAGAACATGCCGACCATGGGGTTGATAAAGAGCGGCTGGGCCAGTTTCGGGTTCCCCTCGAACAGGCCAAACAGGGAGGCTCCGCGCAGCGCCATGTCATAGACGGCACCGGTGATGGTCCAGGCCGAGCCGTGCAGAGCGACCACGGACGAGTTGAGCAGAGCTATGATGATGCCGCCGGTCAGCACGGTGAAGCGGCCATCGCGCCAGAACAGGTTGCCGCCGCTGAAGAGGGGCTTGAGCTCGCCGGTACGCTTGAGTTCGCTGTTGCGAAACAGCAGGAACAGTGCAGCGACCAGCGCCAGGTTGAGCAGCATGCCGCTCCAGATATTGCCGGTCAGGTCCCGGGCCAATACCACATGGCTGGAGAAGGTAGCATCCAGTTCGGGGCGGAACTGGTTGCTGATGAGGGTGCCGATGCCGTAGCAGATCAGCACCAGCCAGAAGCGGGGTTGTCCCTCGCCGCAGCAGTAAAGAGTGCCGGTGGCGCAGACGCCTGCCAGCTGCATGCCGATGCCGAACAGGAAGGCACCGACGATGAAAGGAATGCCGATAGCCATCACGTTACCCACCATGGCATCGCCAAACAGGGCGTGGCTAAAGGAGAGGAAGGTGGTGAACAGCAGAATTTCGATGGCGATGGTGAGCAGGTGAACCCGCACGTAGTAGCTGTTGCGTTTGGTCAGCATTTCGCGCCAACCGAATACGATGCCGAATCGACTGAAGGAGAGGGTGAAGCCGAAGCCGAATCCGATCAGGGCCATCAGAGCCCATTTCATACCAAAGGTGTTGCCAAGCCAGAGTAACGCTCCCCCCGCGATTACCACGATGGGGAGCGACCATTTTCGAGTCATGTCAGTTGATCCTTGCAGTTGGTTTTCAGAGGGGCGGATCCTATTCCCTCATGGAGTCTAATGCTACCCATTTAACCAGTGCAGAGAAAAAGGGGAGCGCTGACTCCCGTCAGCGCCGGGGATCAATGGCGGGTGGTGTCGAGATGGAAGTGGTGAGTCTGCCTAGTCAGGATGCGGGCGTGCTGGGCGACCATGGTCGCCTCTTCGGCGGCCTGACTGGCGCTCTGGTTGGCCTCGGCCGCCAACCGCGACATCTCGCCGACCTGATGGTGGATCCCCTGCACCAGCCTGGTCTCATCGCTCATCAACTGATCGACCTGAGCGATGCGCTGGTTGATCTCCTCGCAGCTCTGCGCGATCCGGGCGACGCTTTGGCGCGCTGTCATCGTGTGAGTGACCGCCTGTTCGACCCGGGCCAGCTCGGTATCCATCTCGCTGGCGGCGCGCAGGCTGACATCCTGGATCTTGCCGATGATGGTGTTGATCTCGGTGGTGGCGCTGCCGGTGCGGGTCGCCAGCGAGCGCACTTCATCGGCCACCACGGCAAAACCGCGTCCCTGTTCACCTGCCCGCGCCGCTTCAATGGCGGCGTTCAGCGCCAGCAGATTGGTCTGCTCCGCTATATCGTGAATGGCGCCCGCCAGCCCGGCAATCTGCTGCGAGAGGCCAGCCAGATCCGAAATGGTATGGGAGACCTGCTTCACTCCCGTGACTTGCCCCCCGATCACCTGTTCCACGGTGTGGATGGCGATCGCCGCCTCTTGTGCCCGCTCTGCTGACTGCAGGGTTTGCTCCCCCACTTGGTGTAGCTGGCTACCCGCCTGTTCAATGGAGTGGGTGAGCTGCTCGATTGCCTGTTCGATATGGTGGGCGGCCCCGACCTGTGCCTGACTGTCATCGGTGTGCCGTTGTGCCATGGCGGTCAGGCTGGTGGCGCGATCATCCAGCGTACTGGCGCTGCGTTGCAGGGACTCCACCAGGGTTGCCAGCTGATCACGCATGGCCCCGATCTGGCGGATCAGCTCGCCGATGGCATCAAGGCCCGGCTCCGGCATGGGGCGGTTCAACTCCCCTTCGGCGATGGCGGCGGTGGCCTTGCCTGCGGCCAGCAGCCGCTGTTGGGTGGGGCGTCCCAGCCAGAAGATGAGCCCAGCCCCCAGCAGTGCAGCGCACAACAGCAGGCTGTAGCAGAGTCGGGTGGTGTTGGCGAGATGGGCCATCTGCTCGGCGGCATACTGGTTGCCGTGGATGACGGTGGCGTCCACCCCTAGCCGGTGGGCGTTATAGAGGGTGTGCAGGCGTGCCGCAATCGCGCCCGCCTGCACCAGATCCCCCGCCTTGATGGCGGGGACAAACTTGTCGTTGAGCAACTGCCAGAACAGTTCCCCCTGCACTTTTTGCTCCCCCAGCAGCAGCTCCCTGAGGGGCTCGTTCAGGCTGCTCTCTTGCCAGAAACGGTTACGGCTCTCGAACTCTTGCTGCAGTCGGGCGAGGGTTTGCAGCAGGGGCTCCCGCTCCTCCGGTTTGGCATGGAGCAGGGTGTAGACCTGCAACTGGGATTCGATGAGGTAGAGGGGCGGCGGCAGAATATCGGCTACCACATCCTTCCCCTGTCCCATCTGATCGGCTGCGCTCCGGACCGAATAAAGCCCGAAAAAGCTGATGGAGATCAGCGTGATAATGACCATGATCCCCAGAATCTGACCAAAAAGCAGGGATCTGTCGTGAATGTGCTTGAGCATGTTGCCTCCATTCGGCTCCGTTCATGGATAGCATAGCTCTCTGGCGGGATAGTGAGACTCGGGTGTGGTCTGTTGATGGCGAGTCGGCTCTGGAGAAGGGGGAGTAGCAGTCTGAAAACCGCCGGTGGCACGAAAAAGAACCCCGGCTGATGAGCCGGGGTCGCTGGTGGTGAGGCGGTGTCAGGTCCGGCTTGGCGCGGCTTTGGCGCTGCGCAGCCCATCCAGACTGAACAGCACCAGCGCGCTCCAGATGCAGGCAAAGGTGAGCAGTTTGTCCATCGCCAGCGCTTCCCCATAGAGGGTGACTGCGAGGATAAACATCAGGCTGGGGCCTATGTACTGGAAGAAGCCCAAGGTGGAGAGCTTGAGCCGGGTCGCGGCGGCGGTGAAGCAGAGCAGGGGGGCCGTGGTGACGGCGCCTGCGGCGATCAGCAGCAGGTTGAGGTGCCAGTCGTTCTGGGTGAGATGGCTGGTGGGACTATCGGCAAAGCCCCACAGATAGATGGCTGCTGGCGGCAGCATGATCATGGTTTCGATCAGCAGACCGGTGAGGGCATCGAGGGCCAGTTTTTTGCGCACCAGCCCATAGATGGCAAAGCTCGACGCCAGCACCAGCGCAATCCAGGGCAAGGAGCCAAAGGCGATAAGCTGGATGGCCACGCCGGCAAAGGCCAGCGCCACCGCCCACCACTGCAGGCGGCGCAGCTTCTCGCTCAGAAACACCATCCCCAGCAGCACGTTGAACAGCGGGTTGATGTAGTAGCCGAGGCTGGCATCCAGCATGTGACCGTTGTTGATGGCCCAGATGAACAGCAGCCAGTTGCCGCCGACGGTGACCGAGGTAAACGCCAGGGTGAGCAACACTTTTGGCTGGCGCAGCACCGCCTGCACCTTGTGCCACTGGCGCCCTGCCAGGGTGAGTACCATCAGCAGCACGCAGGACCAGATCATCCGGTGGGTCAGGATCTCGGCGGCCGGAACGGCAGAGATGGTCTTGAAATAGATGGGGGCTATGCCCCAAAGGGTATAGGCGCACAGGGCGTAGATGACGCCCTGACGCTGGATCTGTTGCGGCATGCGGATGACCTTTACTGAAGCGTTGGATGCGGGAAAACATCGCAAAAAATCAGTGTAGCGATCCTTTTGCGGGGAAAGAAGCGAATAAACGAAGTTTGAGGGATAGGAGGAGTGTGGCTGGCCGGTCAGCCTTTACCGCGGCGGATCTTGTCGACGTCCATCAACAGCCACAACATCAGGGCGATGGCGGAGATCCAGGGGCCCCAGGTCACGTAGGCCTCGCCGTGCCCCAGCACGAAGAACAGCAGGGGCAAACCGATCACCAGAAAAAGTACGCTTCCCAGAAAAAATAGCATTTTTGTCTTTATATTTAACATGTTGGCTTTTTTATCATTATAAGGATTGAGCCCGGTGATGGAAGGCCAAAAATGCAAAAGGGGGATTTCTCCCCCTTTTTGATCCGATAGTGCTGCTTTGTCGTGTTATTCCAGCTGAATCCAGGTGCTTTTCAGCTCGGTGTACTTCTCCAGCGCATGAAGTGACTTGTCGCGACCGTTGCCGGACTGTTTGAAGCCGCCAAACGGCATGGTCATGTCACCACCGTCCCAGTTGTTGACGAACACGGTACCGGCGCGCAGGGCGCGCGAGCCCTTCACCGCCTTGTTGAGATCCGCCGTCCAGATCGCCGCCGCCAGCCCATAGTCGGTGTCGTTGCCCAGCGCAATGGCCTCTTCCAGCGTATCGAAGCCGGTCACCGCCAGCACAGGGCCGAAGATCTCCTCGCGGAAGATGCGCATCTGCGGGGTCACGTCGTCGAAAATAGTGGGTTCGATATAGAAGCCGCCACTCTCCATATTGATGCGGTTGCCGCCCAGCAGTAGCTTGGCCCCCTCCTGCTTGCCAATCTCGATATAGCGCAGCACCTGTTCCATCTGGATGTGATCCACCATGGCGCCGATGCGGGTCGCAGGGTCGAGCGGGTTGGCCGAGATCCACTCGCGGGCATGGGCCAGCAGTCGCTCCATAAATTGCGGCTTGATGCTGTTTTGCACCAGCAGGCGGGAGGCGGCGGTGCACACCTCGCCCTGGTTGTAGAAGATGGCGCCAGCGGCGCTCTTGGCCGCGGCGTCCAGATCCGGCGCATCCGCCAGTATGATGTTGGGGCTCTTGCCGCCGCACTCCATAAAGGCGCGCTTGAGGTTGGACTTGCCGGAGCACTCCACCAGATGTTTACCGATCTTGGTGGAGCCGGTGAAGGTGATGCAGTCCACATCCATATGCATGGCCAGCGCCTCGCCCACGGTATGACCAAAGCCTGGCAGCACGTTGAACACGCCGTCCGGAATACCCGCCTCCTTGGCCAGACCCGCGATACGCAGGGCGGTCAGGGGGGATTTTTCGGAAGGCTTGAGAATGACCGAGTTGCCGGTAGCGAGCGCCGGGCCCAGCTTCCAGCAGGCCATCACCAGCGGGAAGTTCCAGGGCACTATGGCGGCGACTACCCCGAGCGCTTCGCGGGTCACCAGTGCTAGGGCGGACTCCTCGACCGGGGCGACCTGATCGTAAATCTTGTCGATGGCTTCGGCGTTCCAGGCGATACAGTTGGCGGCAGCGGGGGCGTCATAGCCCATGGCATCGCCGATGGGTTTGCCCATATCCAGCGACTCCAGCAGCGCCAGCTCCACCTTGTTGAGACGCATCAGCTCGGCGAAGCGCTGCATGATCTGTTTGCGCTGTTTCGGCGGCAGGCCGCTCCAACGCTTGTCGTTGAAGGCGTCACGGGCAGCCTGTACCGCCAGTTCGGCATCGGCGGCATCGCAGGCCGCCACCTTGGTCAGCAGCTTGCCGTTGGCCGGGTTGATGCAATCGAAGGTGGCGCCATTGACGGCATCCCGATAGCTGCCGTTGATAAAGGCTTGCGAGGGCAGGGTCAGATGGGCGGCCTTGTGTTGCCACTGGGCCAGGGTCAGGTCACTCATGTTCACTCCTTGAACCGGCAAAAGTCAGTTTCCGCGTATCAATATGCTAAACATCCTGCCGCTTGTAAATCCATCTTGTAACAATTCATTAAACATTGCTCCCCTGCCGATGCGCGTCTTAATGTCAGAAACTGGCGGGGGTGTTGGCCGAAATCAGCACGCACTCCTGCTCGCCGCTATTGCGAAAACGGTGGGGGGTGCGGCTGTCAAAGTAGTAGCCATCCCCGGCGCCCAGCAGGTAGATCTGCTCGCCCACGGTCACTTCAACTTCGCCCTTGATGACGATGCCGCACTCTTCACCCTCGTGGCTCAGCATGTCGTCACCGGTGTCGGCGCCCGGTGGCAGCACCTCCTGCAACATGCCGATGGCGCGGTTGGCACGGCTGTGCCCAACCAGCCGGTAGCTGATGGGATGCGTGCCGAGATCCGGCATATCGGCGGCGCGGAAGATCACTTCGGTGCCCATTTCAGTCTCTTCGGTGAAGAAGCTGGCCAGCGACATGGGGATGCCTTCCAGCACCTTGCGCAGGGAGGCGACAGAAGGGCTCACCTGATTTTTCTCGATCTGGGAGATAAATCCGTTGGTCACACCGGAGCGCTTGGCCAGCTCGCGCTGGGAGAGGGCTGCCTTGGTGCGAACCGCCTTGAGGCGGTGACCGATATCCATCTATAGACACTCCTTGACTGTTTACTATTATTAAAATTGTGTTAAATATCTTATACCACCCTGCTGATGCGTCTAGCTAGGGGTGGCACCAGACAGGGCGATAACGGGCCCTTTTTTATGGATTCAGGTGTTTAATTTAATAGGCATTGGCCGACAGTTGCTAAACACCTTAAGGATGAGGTGACCATGAAACCGATCAGCGACATCAATACGCCCTCCGACATGTCCGCGTTCTGGATGCCGTTCACCGCCAACCAGCAGTTCAAGGCGGCGCCGCGCATCCTGAAGTCGGCAGATGGGATGTATTATCACTCAGAGGATGGCCGCAAGATACTGGATGGCACAGCCGGACTCTGGTGTTGCAACGCGGGCCATGGTCGGCGCGAGATTGCCGAGGCGGTCTCCCAGCAGATTTCCCATCTCGATTTTGCCCCCACTTTCCAGATGGGCCACCCCCTGCCGTTCGAGCTGGCCAACAAGCTGGTGGAGATCGCCCCCAAGGGGTTCGGTCACGTCTTCTATACCAACTCCGGCTCCGAGTCGGTCGATACCGCGCTGAAAATCGCGCTGGCTTGGCAGCGGGCCCGCGGTCAGGGCACCCGTACCCGGCTGATTGGCCGCGAGCGTGGCTATCACGGGGTCGGCTTTGGCGGTATCTCGGTGGGGGGGATTCCCGGCAATCGCAAGTGGTTCGGCTCCCTGCTGACCGGGGTGGATCATCTGCCCCATACCCTCAACATCGCTAAGAACGCCTTCACCAAAGGGCTGCCCGAGGAGGATGTGGCGCTGGCCGACGAGCTGGAGAAGATCGTCTTTCTGCACGATGCCAGCAATATTGCGGCGGTGATCGTCGAGCCCATCGCTGGCAGTACCGGCGTGCTGATGCCCCCCAAAGGCTACCTCAAGCGGCTGCGGGAGATCTGCACCAAGCACGGCATCCTGCTGATTTTTGACGAGGTGATCACCGGTTTCGGTCGCCTTGGCTCTCCCTTTGCCGCGCAGGAGTTCGATGTCATTCCCGACATGATCACCTGCGCCAAGGGGCTCACCAACGGCGCCATCCCCATGGGGGCGGTGCTGGTGCAGAAGCACATTTATGACGACATGATGGCGGCAGGAAAGGGGGCTATCGAGCTGTTCCACGGCTACACCTATTCTGGTCATCCGGTGGCTGCGGCTGCGGGGCTCGCGACCCTCGAGATCTATCGCAACGAGAACCTGCTCAGCCGCGCCGCCGATCTGGCGGGCTACTGGGAGGAGGCTGCCCATTCGCTGAAGGGCTGCAAGCATGTGAAGGATGTGCGCAACTACGGGCTGGTGGCGGGTATCGAGCTGGAGTCCATGCCGGATGCGCCGGGCAAGCGCGCCTACGAGGTGTTCGTGCGCTGCTTCGAGAAGGGGGCATTGATCCGGGTGACCGGCGACATCATCGCCCTGTCGCCGCCCCTCATCATCGAGCGCAGCCAGATCGACGATCTCTTCACCCTGCTGCAGGATGCCCTGCAGGCACAACCTTAACCCATTTGATGGCCCCGCACTGGCGGGGTCTTGCGTTGATTTGCTCAGCGCATTTACCGCATCAGTTATCACGGAGGATACATGACATACAGGGTCAGCAACTTCATCAACGGCCAGCCGCAGGAGAGTCGCAGCGAGCGCCAGGGGGCCATCTTCAATCCCGCCTGCGGCAAGCAGCAGGGGAGCGTCGGGCTGTCCAGCGCCGCCGAGTGTCAGGAGGCGATCGCCATCGCCGAGCGCGCCTTTGCCGACTGGTCACAAACCCCGCCGCTGGTGCGGGCCCGGGTCTTTTTCCGCTTCAAGGAGTTGATGGAGCAGCACAGGGACGAGTTGGCCCAGCTCATCAGCGGCGAGCATGGCAAGGTCTTCTCCGATGCGCAGGGCGAGTTGACCCGCGGGCTGGAGGTGGTGGAGTTTGCCTGCGGCATTCCCCATCTGCTAAAGGGGGAGCACTCCCTCAACGTCG
This sequence comes from Aeromonas sp. Y311-2, assembly GCF_027706025.1. Lineage (NCBI taxonomy): Bacteria > Pseudomonadati > Pseudomonadota > Gammaproteobacteria > Aeromonadales > Aeromonadaceae > Aeromonas > Aeromonas sp. Y311-2. Next base: position 50,388 of record NZ_JAPDCL010000008.1, read on the forward strand.
GTCGCGGGGTAGACAGCTACTCCATGATGCAGCCGGTGGGGGTTTGCGCCGGTATCACCCCGTTCAACTTCCCGGCCATGGTGCCGCTCTGGATGTTCCCGGTCGCCATCGCCTGCGGCAATACCTTTATTCTCAAACCCTCCGAGAAGGATCCCTCTCTCTCGCTGCGGATGGCCGAGCTGCTCAAGGAGGCCGGTCTGCCTGACGGCGTGCTCAACGTGGTGAACGGTGACAAGGAGGTGGTGGATGTGCTGCTGACCGACCCGCGGGTCGGAGCTGTGTCGTTTGTCGGCTCCACCCCCATCGCCCAGTACATCTATGCCACCGCCTCGGCCCACGGCAAGCGAGTGCAGGCGCTGGGCGGTGCCAAGAACCACATGGTGGTGATGCCGGATGCGGATCTCGATCAGGCGGTCTCCGCCCTGATGGGGGCTGCTTATGGGGCAGCGGGCGAGCGCTGCATGGCCATTTCTGTAGCCGTGGTGGTGGGTGACGAGACTGCCGATGCGCTGGTGGCCAAACTGACGCCGCTGGTGGAACAGCTGCGGGTGGGCCCGGGGCTGGGCCAGAGCCCGGAGAACGAGATGGGGCCGCTCATCAGCAAGGAGCATCTGGCCAAGGTGCGTGGCTACGTGGATCAGGGGGTGGCCGAAGGGGCCGCGCTGCGGGTCGATGGTCGCACGCTGAGCCACGACGAGGGTTACTTTATCGGCGGCTGCCTGTTTGACGAGGTGACGCCAGAGATGCGTATCTACCGCGAGGAGATCTTCGGCCCTGTGCTCTCCATCGTACGGGTGCCGGACTACGAGACGGCGCTGCGGCTCATCAACGAGCATGAGTACGGCAACGGCACCGCCATCTTTACCTGCGACGGCGACACCGCGCGGGACTTCACGGCGCGGGTGCAGGTCGGTATGGTAGGGGTGAACGTTCCCATTCCGGTGCCGATGGCGTTTCACAGCTTTGGCGGCTGGAAGCGCTCCATCTTCGGGCCGCTCAACATGCACGGGCCGGACGGGGTTCGCTTTTATACCCGGATGAAGACGGTGACGGCGCGCTGGCCCCAGAGCCTGCGCAGTGGTGCCGAGTTCTCCATGCCGACCATGAAGTGACGCGCTGGCGCGTGCTCATGGCCTAACCTCTTGCCCTCGCCGGTCAATGATTGGCGGGGGCGAACTCTGTAAAGGAACAACAGATGCGATTGGGAATTCTCGATTGTGACCGGCTCGATCCCGATCTGGCGGATCGTTTTGGCCCCGTTTACTCCGAGATGTTTATCAGGGGCTTTGCGGCCCTGGCCCCCGAACTGGAATTTCGGGTCTGGTCGGCTCTTGATGGGGAGCTGCCGGAGGATCTGCACGAGTGCGATGCCTGGCTCATCACCGGCTCGCGCCACGATGCTTACAGCGATATTCCCTGGATTCAGGCACTGCGGGCGTGGATCCGCCAGGCGCACGATGCCGACGTCAAGCTGGCAGGTGTCTGCTTCGGTCATCAGGTGATCGCCCAGGCGCTCGGTGGCGAGGTGGTGAAGTCTACCAAGGGGTGGGGGCTGGGTGTGTCGGTGCACCCCATGCTGGTAGATGAGCCCTGGATGGCGCCAGCGCGGGATCATATCCGCATTCTGGCGAGCCATCAGGATCAGGTGGCGCTGCTGCCCCCCGGAGCAACCCGGCTGGCGGGCAACGATTTTTGTCCCAACTTCATGTTCCTGCAGGGGAACAACATAGTGGCCATTCAGGGACATCCGGAGTTCTCGGTGGAGTATAACCGGGCGCTGATCGAGCGGCGCCGTGGCCTGTTGCCCGACGAGCGCTACCAGAGCAGCCTCTCCTCGCTGGAGGGGGAGGTGGATTCGGCGACCATGATGCAGTGGCTGCTGCAGTTTTTGGGGATCCTGCCGCTGCGTGCTGGTGCGGCCTGAGCCCGGTTTGTCAGCCACCCCTTCGGATGCTAGATTTTGTAGCAAAATGAAGGATCAAGCGCTGAGATGTCGGGATCGGATGGTACACTGGCCGCCCATGTGGCGGCCTGTTTGTCTGGCTTGATTGCCGTCCCGGCCTGAGCCAAACCTGTCTGAGCCAAACCAGTGTGAGAGTGTGACGCCTTGAAACTACAGCAATTGAAGTATTTGATCGCGATCCGGGACCACAACCTCAATGTGTCCGTGGCTTCCGATGCGCTCTTCACCAGTCAGCCGGGGGTCAGCAAACAGATTGGCCTGCTGGAGAGCGAGCTGGGGGTGCGGATCTTCGAGCGCCGTGGCAAGCACCTGCACCGCATTACGCCGGTGGGGGAAGAGATCATCAAGTGTGCCGAGGCGATGCTCAATATCGAGAGCAAGATTAAGGCGATCTCCCGCGAGTATCTGGACCCGACCGTGGGCACTCTCAACATCCACACGACCCACACCATCGCCCGCTATCTGCTGCCCAAGTCGGTCACCTACTTCACCAAGAAGTATCCTAAGATCTCGTTCCACCTCCATCCGGTGATGTCGGCGAGCAAGGAGCAGATCAGCAAGGGTTACTCCGATTTCTCCATCGTTGCCCACGAGATTGGCTTCGACAAGGAGCTGATCGCGCTGCCCGCCTACCTCTGGACCCTCTCGCTGGTGGTGCCGCAGGATCATCCGCTGGCCAAGGTGAAGAAGCCGACCCTGGAGCAGCTCTGCCACTACCCCATCCTCAGCTACGAGAGTGGCGCCACTGGCCGTCAGGTGCAGGACGAGGTGTTTCAGGCGGCGGGGCTGACACCGAGTTACTACATGACGGTAATGGATGCCGGAGTGATCAAGCGCTACGTGGAGCTGGGCTTTGGCATCGGCATCATCTCCTCGCTGGTGGCCAACGACACCGATAGCCCCGGGCTGGTCTCCATCAATCTGGAGCACCTGTTCAAGCCCTGCCCGGCGCAGATCTGTTTCAGCAAGAGCATCCTGCTGCAGAACTACATGTATGACTTCATCAGCTCCTTCTCGCCCCACCTCACCAAGGAGGTGATCCAGAGTGTGATGCAGCAGCCGAGTCAGGCGCGCATCAACGAGCTGCTGGCCGGGGTGGAGCTGCCCATCTATTGATCCCGATCGGATTCCCGATCGCTGCCGGTTGTCTCTTCTGTCAGGCTGGGCTCTACTCGGGGTTCAGCCTGTCTCTTTTGGGCTATCTCCATCGTCCGAGGTCTCTATGTCCCGCATTCTGCTGCTTGCCAATCTCAACTGTGATCATGTGCTCTCCCTCTCCGAACCGCTGGTGGCGGGGGCCCGGCTGCAATATGTGGATCAGGGACGCAGGTTGGGGGGCGGCGCGGCCAATACCGGCATCGGGCTGGTGTGGGCGGGTCACGAGGTGACCATCGCCTCCCGCATCGGGCTGGACGAGACCGGCGACTGGCTGCTGGAGCAGGCGGCCGGTTACGGGCTGGATTGCAGCCATGTGGAGCGCTTTGGCGGTGAGACCGGCGAGTTGCTGATCCTGGTGGACTCCACCGGCGAGCGCACCATACTGCGCCGCCCGCGGCGTCCCGATCTGCCTGGCGATCTGCCTCTTGATGGGGTGGATTGCCTCTATGTGAACTATCCCGGCACCGCCATCATCAGCTACATGCGCCAGATGCTCGGCAAGAGCTTCGTGGTGGCCCAGTATCCCAAGGGCGGCCAAGCTCGCCGTCCCTGTCATGTGCTGGTGGCCTCCCGCTCCGATCTCGGCGAGGTGAGCGACCCTTGGCAACATGCCCGCCAGCTGGCGGGAGAGCAGCTCGAATGGCTGGTGCTGACCGAAGGAAAGGCGGGTGCCGTGGCCATCCACGGCGATGAGCAGATCCGGGTTGCCGCCCGGCCAGTATCTGTGGTCGATACTACGGGGGCTGGGGATGCTTTCGCTGGCGGATTGATACACGGATTGGCGCGGGGCATGGCCATCAAGGATGCGTTGCAGTGTGCGGTGGACTGGGGGGCGTTTGCCGTCGCCTCCGAGAGCTCCATCCCCTCGGTTGCCCTGAAAAACTGGCTGAAACAACCCCACTGAACCACCTCTTTGACGGTCGATTGAGGGGCGGTTTGCGGGCCATATGGCCGCTGGTCGAAGGGGTTTGGCGAGGGGGACTATTCGGTAGATTTACCCGCCATAAAGCGGGCAAACGCCGGGCTAACCCGGCAAGTTTGCGATCAATCAAAGAAAGTGTCGATTTATGTGCATCTTCATCGACACCCGGTTGTGCTGCTCTTAACCTGTCACTCCGCAACTCAGATTAAGAGACAGGCCCCCCTCTGGCAAACCAATGGGCAAACAGAGGCAAACCGGTTGTCTCCTGCCTCTTAGCTCAATGTTGTCGTCCTGATTCCTGGCTTGTAGTAAGAGGCAAGTGCGACCATGCAACTGACACGATTTACCGACTACGCCCTGCGTACCCTGACCTTCCTGGCGGTTCAGCCGGGGGATCGTCTGTCGACCATTACCGAAGTGGCCGATACCTTCGGCATCTCTCGCAACCACGTGGTCAAAATTGTGCACCAGCTTGGCATCAAGGGGTATATCGAGACGGTACGCGGCAAGCACGGTGGCATCCGCCTCGGTCGCTCCGCGGTCTCCATCAATTTGCGGGATGTGGTGATGGACATGGAGCATGTGCTCTGTCCGGTCGATTGCAAGCGCGAGAACTGCCGTCTCTCCGGTGGCTGCCGCATTCAGGGCATTCTGCGCCGCGCCATGAACGCCTTCCTCGAAGTGCTGGGCGAGTACACCCTGGCTGATGCGGTGCGCGATCCCAACCGTCTCTGCCACCTGCTGGGTATCGAGCAAGAGACTATTGTGACCATGGCCTGACGGTGCGTGGAATATCGAACAAGATGTGAAAGGGGCCTGATGGCCCCTTTTGCTTTTGTACTCAGGTGGTTTTTAGCGACTGCCTGGCTGGCGGATCAGGGTGATGGCGCCGTGCAGGCAGGCGAGGCCACAGGCACCGCAGCCATTACAGGCATCCATATTGACGTTGATGCCGTCGGCGGTCGCCTTGATCGCCTGTTGCGGGCAGGCATCTTCACAGAGCAGGCAGTAGAAGCCCTGCCGTGCCTGACAGCTCTCTTCAATCTGCACCCGGGTCTGCACCTGCCGACCCAGTTGCAGGTCGAGGGCGCCGGTGGGACAGGCTCTGGCGCAGCTGCCGCAGTAGCTGCACTGGCCGCAGGCGAGATCGAGTACCGGGGTACCGGCGATGGGGCTCCCCTCGTACTCCTCCTGGGTGGCCGGTTTGAGCAGACCGCGCGGGCAGGCCTTGAAACACTCGCCACAGCGGGTGCAGAGGGAGAGGTACTGGGACTCCTCGATGGCCCATGGCGGGCGCGCTTCATGGCAAACCACTGCGGGCTTGCGGGAGGCTTGCCAACCTTGTGTCAGCCAACGGAGGAAATAGTGAGTCATGCTCGCCCCTGATACCTATTAGGGGTTAATTTTATCGAAGTTTCGGGAAGCAGGCCAGAGAATAGCGGCCGTCAGGATCGCAAGCGCAGTTGCCCTTGTGTAAGCTAGGCGGGTCTTTTTACGTGGTTGAATGAAATCATATGTGGCTATTTCTCTGGCGTGCGTCCCTGCTCTATGTCTTTCCCCTGCTGATGTGGGCCTACTGCCGCATCAAGGATATCGAGTTCGCCGAGCTCGATACCGGTGTCAACACTCACAAGTGGGTGGTGCTGGCCGCTTACCTTATCTACGTGGTGATCTGGATCCTGGTTAACCGTTATCTCGAACTCTTCCTGCGTCAGCGGAGCCGCAAATGATTGACCCCGGACTCTGGGGGATCTTGCTGCCTGCCGCCGCACTGGCTCTCGGGCTTGGCTGGTTGATCGGGCGGCGGGCTGCCACGGCGCAAGCTCAGGAGCTGCTGCTGGCGCAGGAGCGTTATCAGGCGCTCCAGGATCGTTTTGACGAGTTGCAGGATGAGCGGATGCAGGGCCAGCAGAAGCTTGATCAGCAGCAGACCCTGCTGATCAAGCTCACCGCCCGCCTCAAGGATGCGGAAGCGACCCTGCGCAGCGAGCGGCTGGCTGCCGCCGAGAAGCTGCAACTGCAACAGGAGGCGGAGCAGCGCCTCAGCCAGCAGTTCGAGAATCTCGCCAACCGGATCTTCGAGCAAAACTCCGGCAACTTCCGCGAACTGAACCAGAACAGCCTCGATCTGCTGCTCACACCGCTCAAAGAACAACTGGAGGGCTTTCGCCGTCAGGTAGGCGAGACCCACGCTCAGGAGACGGCCCAGCGCCACAGCCTCAAGTTCGAGCTGGAGCGCCTCGCCGAGCTCAATGCCCGCATGACCGAAGAGGCGGCCGCCCTGACCCGCGCCCTCAAGGGCGACAGCAAGCAGCAGGGCAACTGGGGGGAAGTGGTGTTGGCGCGGATCCTCAGCGAATGCGGCTTGCGCGAGGGTCACGAGTACCACACCCAGGTCAATATCGAGGTGGAGAAGGGAAAGCGCTACCAGCCCGACGTGATTGTCCACCTGCCGCAGGAGAAGGACATCATCATCGACGCCAAGGTGTCGCTGACCGCCTACGAACGCTGGTACAACGCCGATGACGAGCTGGAGAAGGCGGTGGCGCTCAAGGAGCACGTCGCCTCGGTGCGCAATCATATCCGCGAGCTGGGTCGCAAGGATTACCAGCAGTTGCCCGGGGTGCGCACCCTCGACTATGTGCTGATGTTCGTGGCGGTGGAGCCCGCCTTCCTCACCGCGATGGAGGCCGATCCCTCGCTGGTGCGTTACGGTCTCGACAACAATATCCTGCTGGTGAGCCCCACCAACTTGATGGTGGCGCTGCGCACCATCGAGAACCTGTGGCGCTACGAGCGGCAGAACCAGAATGCCCGCCAGATTGCCGAACGGGCCGGTCGCCTCTACGAAAAGCTGCGGCTGTTTGTCGAGGAGATGCAGCAGATGGGCGGTAGCTTGCACAAGGCGCAGGAGAGCTACGACAAGGCGATGGGACGGCTGGTCAACGGCCGTGGCAACCTGATTGCGCAGGTCGAGCGTTTCCGCGAGCTGGGGGTGGAGGTGACCAAGAGCCTGCCCGAGCCGCTGGTGGAGCGGGCGCTGGAGCGCGACAAGGAGCGGGAGTAGTTTTTCCCCTGTACCGCCATCAGCCAAGGCCCAAACCCGGTTTGGGCCTTTTGCTATCTGTCAGCTGGCCAAGTGCTTACCCATTATCAGAAATCCGCAAAGCAAACGGCCCACCGAAGTGGGCCGTTTTTATTTGCAGTGCCGGTGTGGATCAGCGGCTGGCAGCGCGGGCGCTCAGCTCTGCCTTCTCGCTATCGCTCAGGAAGGCCAGGGTCAGGCCATTCTGCTGGGCGGTGCGGATCTCGCTCGCCGTCATGCCAGCGGCCGGAGCGGCCACCTCATATTCGTGGGGCAGGTCGATGCCTTCCACCGCCGGATCGTCGGTGTTGAGGCAGGCCAGCACACCGGCAGCCAGGAACTGGCGGATCGGGTGTTCGGTCAGGCTCGCCACCGTGGTGGTCTGGACGTTGGAGGTGAGGCAGGATTCGATGCCGATGCGGTGTTCGGCCAGATAGGTCATCAGGGCCGGATCCTGAATCGCTTTGACGCCGTGGCCGATGCGCTCGGCGCCCAGCTCGCGAATGGCCTGCCACATGCTCTCGGGGCCAGCGGCTTCACCGGCGTGTACGGTGACGCGCATGCCTGCATCACGCACCTTGCGGAAGTGGTCGACAAAGAGTTCGCCCGGGAAGCCCAGCTCGTCACCGGCCAGATCGATGGCGACCAGCTTGTCGCGGTGAGCCAGACAGGCGGCCAGCTCCTGATTGCACTGCTCGGTACCGAAGGTGCGGCTCATGATGCCGATCAGGTTGGTCTTGATACCGAAATCGCGGCTGCCCGCGGCCACGCCGTCGATGATGGCTTCCACCACGCCCTGCGGGTGCAGCTTGTGGGCCATCGCCATATAGGCCGGGCTGAAGCGCAGCTCTGCATAGTCGATACCGGCGCGCAGCAGATCTTCCACGTTCTCGTAGGCGACCCGGCGGCAGGCGTCATAGTCAGCCAGCACGGCCACGCCCCAATCCAGCTTCTTCAAAAAGGCAACCAGACTCGGCTCGTTCTCGACGATCTGCACGTGGGGACGCAGCGCTTCCAGCTCGAAGGCGGGCAGCTGGATATTGTGTTGGCGACCCAGCTCGAGGATGGTTTGCGGGCGGATGTTGCCGTCCAGATGGCGGTGCAGGTCGGTCAGGGGGATAGATCTGTCAATCATGGGGGCGCCCTCGTCGAGTCAGGTTTGAAAGCCTGCCATTCTAGGCGGGGCTTTCAAAAAAGATACCCCGTTTATGGTTAAACGGGGTTCTGGCGGACGGTGATTTGTCAGGGCGTGATGGGAATCGTTTTTCCCAGGGACTCAGGAGAGATCGAGTTCCTTCAGCTTGCGAGTGAGTGTGTTGCGGCCCCAACCGAGCAGGCGCGCCGCCTCCTGCTTGTGGCCGTGAGTGTGTTCCAGCGCGGTTTCCAGCATGATCCGCTCGAACTGGGGCATGGCATCGGCCAGGATGTCTGTCTCTCCCAGCGCCAACTTGCTGGCCACCCACTCTTGCAACTGTTGCTGCCAGCAACCGGGCAACGCCGGTTGGCCCGGTTCGGCGTTGTGGGTGATGGGGGTGAGCAGCTCGGCAGGCAGGTCGCCGACCAGCACTTCTTGCCCCGAGGCCATCACGGTGAGCCAGCGGCAGACGTTCTCCAGCTGGCGCACGTTGCCCGGCCAGGGCAGGCGGCTGATATAGGCCTGGGTATCCGGGTGCAGGCTCTTGGCCTCGACGTTCAGCTCTTTGGCTGCACGCAGCAGGAAGTGACGGGCCAGCTGGGGGATATCCTCACGGCGCTCCTTGAGGGCAGGAATATGGATGCGAATGACGTTGAGGCGGTGAAACAGATCCTCGCGAAACTCGCCATCGGCCACCCGCTTTTCCAGATTCTGGTGGGTGGCGGCGATGATCCGCACGTCTACCTGCACCGGCTGGTGGCCGCCGACTCGATAGAACTGGCCATCGGCCAAGACCCGCAGCAGCCGGGTCTGCACATCCAGCGGCATGTCGCCGATCTCGTCGAGAAACAGGGTGCCGCCGTCGGCCTGCTCGAAGCGGCCGTGGCGGATGTTGTTGGCGCCGGTGAAAGCCCCCTTCTCGTGACCGAACAGCTCGGATTCGATGAGATCTTTGGGGATGGCCGCCATGTTGAGGGCGATAAAGTTCTTGTGGGCGCGCGGGCTGTGCTTGTGCAGCGCATGGGCGACCAGCTCCTTGCCGGTACCGCTCTGGCCGTTGATCAGTACCGAGATGCTGGAGCGTGACAGGCGACCGATGGCGCGAAACACCTCCTGCATCGCTGGCGCCTCACCGATGATCTCCGGCGTAGCTGTGGCTTCTTGCTGGCGAGACTTGCGCTTGGTACGCTGCTCCTTGAGGTGATTCTCGGCGCGGCGCACCAGGGTCACCGCTTCGTCGATGTCGAACGGCTTTGGCAGGTACTCGAAGGCGCCACGCTGGTAGGCGTTGACCGCGCTGTCGAGATCCGAGTGGGCGGTCATGATGATGATGGGCAGATCGGCCTGACGGCGGTGGATCTGCTCCAGCAGGCTCAAACCATCGATGCCGGGCATCCGGATATCGGAGAGGATCACATCGGGCGAGCGCAGCTCAAGGGCGTGCAGCAGGGCTTCGCCATCGGCAAAGCTCTCGCAGTTGAAGCCTTCGCTGCCGAGAGTGCGCTCCAGCACCCAGCGGATAGAACTGTCGTCATCGACGATCCACACTTTGGCGGTCATGGGGTTCCCTTACTTGCGAAGCGGTAGAAAAATGGTGAATTCGGTGTGACCCGGCCAGCTGATGCAGTCAATTCGCCCCTTGTGCTGGTCGATCAGGTTCTGGGCGATGGAGAGGCCGAGCCCGGTTCCCCCCTCCTTGCCGGTGATCATCGGGTAGAACAGGGTGTCGCGAATGGCATCGGGAATGCCGGGGCCGTTGTCGATGATCTTGATCTCCGCTGCCAGCCGGTAACGCTGGCCGTGGATGGTGATCTGGAACGCGGTGCGGGTCTTGATACGGATAAGCCCGGTTTGATCGCCCAGCGCTTCGGCGGCATTGCGCACTATGTTGAGAAACGCCTGCTGCAGCTGATCCGGCTCCATCTCGAATTCGGGGATGCTGGGATCGTAATCCCGTTCGATGCGAACAGAGGGAGGGAGTTCGAGCTCCACCAGTCGGCGTACTTGCTCCAGCACCGAATGGACATTGTGCATCTGGTGACGGCCGGGGCGCTGGGGGCCGAGTAGCCGATCGACCAGTACCCGCAGCCGATCGGCCTGTTCGATGATGATGCCGGTATATTCGCGCAGGGCCGGATCCGGCAGCTCTTTTTGCAGCAGTTGCGCCGCGCCGCGCAGGCCGCCGAGGGGATTCTTGATTTCGTGGGCCAGCCCGCGCACCAGCTCCTTGGCCGCCAGCTGCTGGGCATGTTGCTGCTGCTCCTGGCTGATCTTCTTCTGCTGGTCGATCTTGCGCAGCTCCACCACCAGCAGACGCTGTTCGTGGTCGGCCATCGGGGTAGCGCTCAGTTCCACCAGTCGCGGTTCTCCCTCTACCACCAGAGTCACTTCGCTATCGGTAAAGCCTTGCCCTGACACGAGGCACTGCTTGAGCCGCTGCAAATCGAGGGAGATATGTTCCAGCAGATGGGGCAGTTCGATGCCGATCAGCCTGCGTTCACTGAGGGAGAGCAGCTGTTCAGCCGCCGGGTTTACGAACTGGATGCAGAGCCGCTCATCCATCAGGATCACGGCGGTCAGCAAATTATCCAAGAGTGTTTTGGCGTTGTCCGAGCGGGTTGGCACAGGTTTCTCCCTAAAACGGTGCTACACACCTGTCATGCACCGATATGGTGCATAGAGTTTACCCGCATCGGTGCGCTATATCACCCCTAGTCGGCTTTGGGGGTGGGTTTGGGAGCCGGCGTCACGCTCGCTCTATGCAGGTAAAAGGTGACTGCACTGGATTTAGCAAGGATCGTACCGTCTTTGGCGAGCAGCTCGAGTTGAGCCTCGTGGGCGCCGCGATCGACGTTTTCGACGCGGACAGAGAGGCTGTTGCTGACGATGGGGGCGGCTTTGCCATCCAGGGTCAGGCGCACATCATACTGGGTCGGAGGTTTGGGGCTGATGGTGCCCTGAAAGACGATGTTGCCTGTGTTGTCGCGCAGGGTGCTGCCCTGTTCCGGGGAGAGCAGTTCGATGGTCAGCTTGGCCGCCTCTTTCTCTTTCTTGGCATCGGCGCCGGTCAGGCTGTTGAAGTTATCCACCTGCACCGATCTGGGCGCGCTGCTGCCCAGCAGCGGGGCGACCCGCAGATCGACCTCTTTGGCGTTTTTGCCGGGTGGTGGCGCATCCGAGTAGTGGGTGATGCCATTGCCATCGACCCAGGAGTAGACCTTGGCCGCATCCGTACCGAACGAGGTCAGCAACAGGAGGCTGAGCACCCCTATGCCATGCTTGTTGTTCATCCATCTCTCCTTGACGGTATTTTGCTTAATCCTATCAGAGAAAAAACCCGCCAGATGGCGGGTTTTGTCACGATTAAGCAAGCTGACCTGATTTAAACGGCCAGTCTGCTGAGACTTAGACGGAGTAGTACAGTTCGAACTCCAGCGGGTGCGGGGTCATGCGCACACGGTCAACATCCTGCTGTTTCAGTTCCAGATAGGAGTTGATGAAGTCATCGCTGAACACGCCGCCACGGGTCAGGAACTCGCGGTCAGCATCCAGAGCGGCCAGGGCTTCGTCCAGAGAACCGGCAACGGTCGGCACTTCTGCAGCCTCTTCCGGCGGCAGGTCGTACAAGTTCTTGTCCATGGCATCGCCCGGATGGATCTTGTTGATGATACCGTCCAGACCGGCCATCAGCTGGGCTGCGAAGGCCAGGTACGGGTTGGCAGCCGGATCCGGGAAGCGCACTTCGATACGACGGGCTTTCGGGCTCGGTACCACCGGGATACGGATGGAGGCAGAGCGGTTGCGGGCAGAGTAGGCCAGCATGACCGGTGCTTCATAACCCGGAACCAGACGCTTGTAGGAGTTGGTGGTCGGGTTGGCGAAGGCGTTGATGGCTTTGGCGTGCTTGATGATACCGCCGATGTAGTGCAGCGCCATCTCGGACAGACCGCCGTACAGGTCACCAGCGAACAGGTTGACGCCGTTCTTGGCCAGAGACTGGTGGCAGTGCATGCCGGAGCCGTTGTCACCGAACATGGGTTTCGGCATGAAGGTAACGGTCTTGTTGTAGGCGTGGGCCACGTTGTGGATCACGTACTTCAGTACCTGTACTTCATCAGCTTTCAGCGTAAGAGTGTTGAAGCGGGTAGCGATCTCGTTCTGACCGGCAGTGGCCACTTCGTGGTGGTGAGCTTCAACGACCTGGCCCATCTCTTCCAGCACCAGACACATGGCGGCGCGGATATCCTGGGAAGAGTCGACCGGTGCAACCGGGAAGTAACCGCCTTTCACGAACGGACGGTGACCCTTGTTGCCATGCTCATAGGCAGTGCCGGAGTTCCATGCGGCTTCTTCAGATTCGATTTTCACGAAGCTGTGGCCCATGGTGTTGGAGAAGGTGATGTTGTCGAACATGAAGAATTCCGGCTCCGGCCCGAACAGCACGGTGTCAGCGATGCCGCTGGACTTCAGGAAATCTTCTGCACGCTTGGCGATGGAGCGCGGATCGCGGTCGTAGCCCTGCATGGTGGCAGGCTCCAGCACGTCACAAACGATGTTCAGGGTGGTCTCTTCGGTGAACGGGTCCAGCTTGGCGGAGGCTGCGTCCGGCATCAGTACCATGTCGGATTCGTTGATGCCCTTCCAGCCGCCGATGGAGGAACCATCGAACATCTTGCCGTCTTCGAAGAAATCTTCATCAACCTGGTGAGCAGGGATGGATACATGCTGCTCTTTACCCTTGGTGTCGGTAAAGCGCAGATCAACAAACTTGACTTCGTGTTCCTGGATCAGGGCCAAAACGTTCTGGGCTGACATGCTAAGTAACCTCCGGTGTTAAAACTCTCTGGGTGAATGCGTCGTCGTATTCACATAAGCCAGTATCGTGCCAAGTTTGTGACAGCTTGATTTCAGGGCAATCTCGCAGAAGAGGCTCCCCAAAATCAGGCGATCTCGACTCGCGTTGCATCAATTTAGTGCGATGGTGGATCGTTTTGGTGCACTGTAATGGTGCGCGAAATACGGTCACCGCCCATCTAAGCAGGGTTTGTCAGAGAGGTCTATGATCCAGATCTGTTGTTATGCGCGAATGTACTGCAATTCTGCTAGGCAGATCACAAAGGCAAGAGTACAATTAGCGCCCAATTTTACCCGGTGATTGAGGCGAGAATGTTAGAGAATTTACGCAATATTGCGATTATTGCGCACGTTGACCACGGCAAAACGACTCTGGTTGATAAGCTGCTGCAGCAGTCCGGCACCCTGGACCGCTCCACGGAAGGCCAGGAACGGATCATGGACTCCAATGATCTGGAACGGGAACGTGGCATCACCATTCTCGCCAAGAACACTGCGATCCGTTGGAATGACTACCGCATCAACATCGTTGATACCCCGGGTCACGCCGACTTCGGTGGTGAAGTAGAGCGCGTACTGTCCATGGTTGACTCCGTGCTGCTGCTGGTTGACGCCGTAGACGGCCCGATGCCGCAAACCCGTTTCGTGACCCAGAAAGCGTTCGCTCAGGGTCTGAAGCCGATCGTGGTCATCAACAAGGTTGACCGTCCGGGTGCTCGTCCTGACTGGGTAATGGATCAGGTATTCGACCTGTTCGACAACCTGGGCGCGACTGACGAACAGCTGGATTTCAAAGTTGTTTACGCCTCTGCACTGAACGGTTGGGCCACCATGGATCAGGACGTCGAGTCCGAGAACATGGAGCCGCTGTTCCAGGCTATCGTAGACAACGTTGAAGCGCCGAAGGCTGATGCCGAAGGTGGTTTCCAGATGCAGATCTCCCAGCTGGACTACAACTCCTACGTGGGTGTTATCGGTATCGGCCGTATCACCCGTGGTCGCGTCAAGACCAACCAGCAAGTCACCATCGTTGGTGCTGACGGCAAGACCCGTAACGGTAAAGTCGGTCAGGTGCTGGGTTACCTGGGTCTGTCCCGTACTGAAGTTACCGACGCGCAAGCGGGTGACATCATCGCTATCACCGGTCTGGGCGAGCTGAAAATCTCCGACACCATCTGTGACAACGGTGCCGTTGAAGCCCTGCCGCCGCTCTCCGTTGACGAGCCGACCGTGAACATGACCTTCCAGGTCAACACCTCACCGTTTGCCGGTAAAGAGGGCAAATTCGTGACCTCCCGTAATATTCTGGAGCGTCTGAACCAGGAGCTGGTCCACAACGTGGCCCTGCGCGTGGAAGAGACCGATGATCCGGACAAGTTCCGTGTATCCGGTCGTGGTGAGCTGCACCTCTCCATCCTGATCGAGAACATGCGTCGCGAAGGTTACGAACTGGCTGTGTCCCGTCCGGAAGTAATCCTGCGTACCGTTGATGGCGTTCTGCAAGAACCGTTCGAAACCGTTACTGTGGACGTGGAAGAAGCGCACCAGGGTTCCGTGATGGAGCAGCTGGGTCTGCGTAAGGGCGAAATGACCAACATGACCCCGGATGGCAAGGGTCGTGTCCGCCTAGACTTCATGATCCCGAGCCGTGGCCTGATCGGCTTCCAGACCGAGTTCATGACCATGACCTCCGGTACCGGTCTGCTGTACCACACCTTCGACCACTACGGTCCGCACAAGGGTGGCAGCATCGGTGAGCGTCAGAACGGCGTGCTGATCTCCAACGCTACCGGTAAGGCTCTGACCTACGCCCTGTTCGGTCTGCAAGACCGCGGTCGTCTGTTCATCGGTCACGCGACCGAAGTGTACGAAGGCCAGGTGATCGGTATCCACTCCCGTTCCAACGACCTGACTGTTAACTGCCTGAAAGGCAAGCAGCTGACCAACATGCGTGCCTCCGGTACCGACGAAGCTCAAGTGCTGACTCCGCCGATCCGCATGACTCTGGAACAGGCTCTCGAGTTCATCGATAACGACGAACTGGTAGAAGTGACTCCGAAGAACATCCGTATCCGCAAGAAATTGCTGACCGAGCTGGATCGCAAGCGCTCTGGCCGTGGTTAATGCCATGTGCTGAGTCTCGGCAGCCCTTGCGGCCGCTGACGGTTCACTGATAAACGGACCCAAACCTCTGGTTTGGGTCCGTTTTTTTATGCCTGTGATCCGCTCTGGCCATCCTGATGAGCTCGTTCAGGCCATCCGGCAATGGGGCTGATGAGCGTTGAGTGAAGGTCGTGGGGATGGGTAAGATAAGAAAGCCGCAGCGGGTGGCCGCTGCGGCTTTTTGCTGGCTTGCAGTAAGGGGTTACTGGCGCCAGAAGGAGGGGAAGAAGAGCACGGCGACCGTCAGGATCTCCAGTCGTCCCAGCAGCATGCCGAATGACAACAGCCATTTGGCCGATTCCGGCAGGCTGGCAAAGTTGGTGCTGGGGCCGACCACCGGGCCCATGCCCGGGCCAACGTTGGCAACGGCGGTGATGGAGCTGGATATGGCTGTCAGGGGGTCAAGCCCGATGGCGCCCAGCAGTGCGGCTATCACCAGAATGATGGCGAAGTAGGCCAGTACGAAGGAGATCATCGAGCGGATGATGGCGTCATTGACCGTCCGGCCGTTGTACTTCTGCGGGAACACGGCGGAGGGGTGCATCAGCTGGCGCATCTGCTTTCTGAACAGGGCAAACGCCACCTGTACCCGGAAGATCTTGAGGCCGCCCGCAGTGGAGCCGGAGCAGGCCCCAAGAGCCAGCAGCACGATGAAGACGATGCTGGCGAGCGGCCCCCAGGTGCCAAAGTCACCAAGGCCGTAGCCGGTGGTGGTGAGCACCGAGACGATGTTGAAGCAGCTGATGCGCAGGGCATCCCAGAAGCCGAACAGGTCTCTCTCCCACAGATAGAAGGTCATGATGACGGTGACCCACACCACCAGCCAGAAGAAACCTCGCACCTGGGCGTCCTTGAACAGGCTGTTGTCCCTGTGGTTGAGGCTCTGCACATAGAGCAGGAAGGGCAGGCCGCCGAGGAACATGAACAGGGTGCCAATCCAGTGTGCCGAGTTGGAGAAGTGGGACATGGATTGATCGGAGGTGGAGTAGCCGCCGGTACTGAGAGTGGTCATGGCGTGGTTGATCGCCTCGAACATGTTCATGCCGCTGGCCCAGTAGGCCATGAAGCAGAGCATGGAGAGCACCAGATAGACCACGACGATGTTGTTGGCGACCGTCTTGGCACGCGGGGCGCTTTTGTCCGACCAGTCCGAGCTCTCGGTCTGGAACAGCTTCATACCGCCGACGTTGAGGTAGGGCAGCACGGCAACCGCCATCACGATAAAGCCAACCCCGCCCAGCCACTGCAGGATGGAACGCCACAACAGGATGCTGTGGGCCATGTTGTCGAGGCCGGAGAGCACGGTGGAGCCCGTGGTGGTTACCCCCGACATGGTTTCGAAGTAGGCGTCGGTGAAGTTGATGTGGGTGATGAAAACAAAGGGCAGGGCGCCGAAGATGCAGGCCACCACCCAAACCGAGGTGGTGAGCAGGAACATCTCCCGCACCCCCAGATGAAACTCCGCCTTGCGGCCGTAGTGGAGGCAGAGCAGGGCGGCGCCGTGGGTGATCAGCACCGATTTGAGAAACTCGACAAATCCCTCTGACCCGGTGAGCAGTGCCAGCAAGGTGGGCAGCCACATGAAGAGCGCCAGCTTGGAGAGCACCAGCCCGAGGGTGAAGATAATGGGACGCAGCTTGATCATGTTCGATAACCTGGTCGTTGATTAACAAAAGACCCGGACCATCCCCTTGGGGGAGCTGAACCGGGTCTGGTTTGACAGCCTGTGCGCATGAAGACGTTACAGGAAGAAGGGGCTTGGCTGGAACAGCCGCTCCACTTCCGGGATGTACTTCTTGTCCACCAGGAACATGACCACGTGGTCATCCTGCTGGATCTTGGTGCGATCGTGGGCGATCAGCACCTCATCTCCGCGCACTACGGCACCGATAGTGGTACCCGGCGGCAGCTTGAGCTCGCCCACCGTCTTGCCGACCACCTTGGAGGTGTTCTCGTCACCGTGGGCAATCGCCTCGATCGCCTCGGCAGCACCGCGGCGCAAGCTGTAGACGTTGGCGATATCGGCCCGGCGCACGTGGGTCAACAGGGCCGAGATGGTGGCCTGCTGCGGCGAGATGGCGATATCGATGGAGCCACCCTGCACCAGATCGACGTAGGCGCCGCGCTGGATCAGCACCATGGTCTTCTTGGCGCCCATCTTCTTGGCGAGCAGCGCCGACATGATGTTGGCCTCATCCTCGTTGGTCACGGCGATGAAGACGTCGATCTGGTCGATGTGCTCCTCGGCCAGTAGCTCCTGATCCGCCGCATCGCCGCAGAAGACGATGGTGTTCTCCAGCAGTTCGGAGAGCTGCTCCGCCCGCTTCTGGTTGCGCTCGATGAGCTTGACGCTGTAGCGCTTCTCCAGCTGGCGGGCGAGACCGGCGCCGATGTTGCCACCACCGACGATCATGATGCGACGGTAGGGGCTCTCGAGGCGCTGCAGCTCCGACATCACGGCACGGATATGGCCCGCGGCGGCGACGAAGAAGACCTCGTCATCCGCTTCGATGATGGTGGTACCTTGCGGACGGATCGGGCGGCCCTGACGGAATATGGCCGCTACCCGAGTTTCGATGTTGGGCATGTGCTCGCGCAGGGTCGAGAGGGCGTTGCCCACCAGCGGGCCCCCGTAGTAGGCCTTGACCGCCACCAGACCGACGCGACCACCAGCAAAATCAACCACTTGCAGGGCACCCGGATATTCGATCAGGCGACGCACATAGTCGGTCACCAACTGCTCCGGCGCGATCAGGTGATCCACCGGCACCGATTCCGGCAGGAACAGGCGATCCCGTTCGGTCAGATAGGCTGGCGAGCGGATCCGCGCCACCTTGTTCGGGGTGTTGAACAGGGAGTAGGCCACCTGACAGGCGATCATGTTGGTCTCGTCACTGTTGGTGACGGCGACCAGCATGTCGGCATCCTGAGCCCCCGCTTCGCGCAGCACCTTGGGGTGAGCGCCATGGCCGTTGACCACCCGCAGGTCAAACTTGTCCTGCAGTTCGCGCAGGCGCTCACTGTCGGTATCGACGATGGTGATGTCGTTGTTCTCTCCGGCCAGGTTCTCGGCCAGAGTGCCGCCGACCTGGCCGGCTCCCAAAATGATGATCTTCATAGGGAACGTCTACTCACGTTGAGGCAGTAAAGGGACATTTCGCCTGCATGGCGATTGCCCCGGAAGAAGCATGTCAGCGTCACAGCTTGACCAGCTTGGCGTAGTAGAAGCCATCCATCTCGGCTTCACCCGGCAGGAACTGGCGACCCGGGCAGTCCGGGGTGTCCTGTTCGTGCAACGGTACCAATTTGGCATCTTTGGTCGCGGCAAGGAAGGCGCGGATCTGTTCGCGGTTCTCTTCCGGCAGGACGGAGCAGGTAGCGTAGAGCAGGGTGCCGCCGCTTTTCAGCTTGCCCCAGAGGGCATTGAGAATACGGCGCTGCAGCTCGGCCAGCTCGCGGATGTCCTGATCACGGCGCAGCCACTTGATGTCGGGGTGGCGGCGGATCACGCCGGTGGCTGAGCAGGGGGCATCCAGCAGGATGCGGTCGAACTGGCCCTCCGGCCACCACTGTTCCGGCGCCGCCGCATCGCCATGGATCACCTTGGCGGTGAGGCCGATACGGTCCAGGTTCTCCTGCACCCGCTTGAGGCGGTTTTCGTCGGCATCGACGGCAACCACGCCAGCCAGCTTGGGTTGACGTTCCAGCAGGTGGGCAGTCTTGCCGCCGGGGGCGGCGCAGGCATCCAGCACCCACTCGCCCGGTTGCGGGTCGAGCAGTGCCGCGGCCTGCTGTGCTGCACCATCCTGTACCGAGCAGTCACCGACCTCGAAGCCGGGCAGCTTGGTCACATCGCAGGGACGCTCCAGCAGGATGCAATCCTCCCCCTCTTCACCGGCCACTGCATTGATGCCGGCTTCGGCCATGCGAGCCAGCATGGCATCGCGGCTCTGGCGCTGGCTGTTGTTGCGGATCCACATGGGGGGGCGCTGGTTGTTCGCCTCCATGATGAATTCCCACTCATCGTGATAGGCCTGACGCAGGCGCTTGGTGAGCCACTCCGGATGACCGAGGCGAATGCTGGGAACGCGGTCGATACGCAGCAGAATGACTTCGGCGCTGCGCTGGAAGTTGCGCAACACGCCGTTGATGAGGCCACGCAGGGAGGTACCCTTGAGCAGTTTGACGGCGTTGACGGTCTCGGCCACCGCGGCGTGAGCCGGAATGCGGGTGTAGATGAGCTGATAGAGACCGACCAGGATGAGGTAGTGGAAAATGCGGCTCTTGTTCTTGAGCGGCTTGTCCATCATCTCGTTGACTGCCGCATCGAGGCGGGGTAGCCAGCGCAGGGTGCCGTAGCAGAGTTCTTGCAGGAGAGCGCGATCGCGAGGCGCAACCTTCTCCTGGGCAGCAGGCAGAACAGCGGAGAGGGATTGACCCTGATCCAGCACCTGTTGAATAACGAGAGCGGCCTGTGCACGTGTTTTCATAGAGTTACCTTAGATGCGCAAGTCGGGGCCTGGGCCCCGCTTGTGTCAATTCAATCCAGTTCAATTCAATTGCGTGCCGGGTTCAAACCAGTCGCGGCGAGAGTTGAGCAGATCCGAAACGGACATCGCCTTCTTGCCGGGCGGTTGCAGGGTCAGCAGGCGCAGTACCCCTTTGCCGGTAGCGATATCGATCCCCTGCTTGTCGGCCTTGAGCAGGGTGCCGGCGGGTTGACCGTGGTCGCTGTCAATGACGGCGGCTTGCCATACCTTGACGGTCTGGTCAGCCACTTCAAACCAGCTGATGGGCCAAGGGTTGAACGAGCGGATGCAGCGTTCGATGGCAACAGCCTCCATCGACCAGTCGATACGGGCCTCTTCCTTGGAGAGCTTCTCGGCGTAGTTGGCCAGCGCATCATCTTGTGCCTCAGCAGCGGTTTCACCGGCGGCCATGGCATTGATGGTGTCGACCAGAGCCTGCGGGCCCAGCTCGGCCAATTTGTCATAGAGGCTGGCGGAAGTCTCGTCGGCGGCGATGGGGCAGGTCACTTTGCGGATCATGGCGCCGGTATCCAGTCCCACATCCATCTGCATAATGGTGACGCCGGTTTCGGCATCGCCCGCCCAGATAGAGCGCTGGATCGGTGCGGCACCGCGCCAGCGGGGCAGCAGGGAGCCATGGACGTTGATGCAGCCCAGCCGCGGGGTATCGAGTACCACCTTGGGCAGGATCAGACCATAGGCCACCACCACCATCAGGTCGGCACCCAGTGCAGCAAGCTCGGCTTGCGCCTCTTCCTTGCGCAGAGAGGCAGGTTGGTAAACCGGCAGGTTGTGGGCCAGTGCCAGCTCTTTGACCGGGCTGGCGGTGAGCTTCTGACCACGGCCAGCAGGCTTGTCAGGCTGGGTATAAACGGCAACGACCTCGTGGTCGGAAGACAACAACGCCGCCAGGTGACGGGCGGCGAAGTCGGGAGTACCGGCAAAAATCAGTTTCAGCTTATTCAATGGGGCAGATCCTCAGAGGACTTTGCGATCTTCACGGGCCATCTTTTCCAGCTTCTGGCGAATGCGCTGGCGCTTGAGCGGGGACAAGTAATCCACAAACAGCTTGCCGACCAGATGATCCATCTCATGCTGGATGCAGATGGCGAGCAGATCGTCGGCTTCCAGCTCGAACGGCTTGCCGTTGCGATCCTGGGCGCGGATTTTGATCTCTTCGGCGCGAGGCACCAGAGCACGGCTGCCGGGCACGGAGAGGCAACCCTCTTCAATGCCGGTGCTGCCGCACTGCTCGATGACCTCCGGATTGATCAATACCAGAGGATCTTCACGGTTTTCAGAGACATCGATCACTATGATGCGCTGGTGAATGTCGACCTGAGTCGCGGCCAGGCCAATGCCTTCCTCCGCGTACATGGTTTCGAACATATCATCTACAATCTGTTGTAACTCGGGTGTAAAGGTCTCGACAGGGGCTGCAACGGTGCGCAGGCGCTCATCGGGAAAACGCAATACATCTAGAATGGCCATAGTTTTTTCTTTAGTTTCGTATAAATGCAGTCAATATTGGCGTAATTCTAGTCATTTACGCCGACAAAAAACAGCAACACTTTGCGTACAGAAGTAACAGGGAGTGTTATGTATCTGAAGCAAACCATCCTCGCCTGCCTGCTGGTGACCGTGAGTCAGGCAGCAGTGGCCGATCAGCTGAGGCTGAAAGCGGGTTACCCCGAAAGCTATGTAGTGCAAAAAGGCGACACCCTGTGGGATATCTCCGGCAAGTATCTTTCCGAACCCTGGCTCTGGCCCCGTCTCTGGAATATCAATCCGCAGATTGCCAATCCTCACTGGATCTACCCCGGTGATGTACTGCATCTGAGCTGGGTCAATGGTGAACCCCGACTCGGCAAGGCGATGCAGGGTGGCAAGCAAGTTATCCGTCTCGGCCCGAAAACCCGTTACGAGAACAAAGCCAACCCCATTCCGACCCTGCCTATCAGCGAGATAGGCCCCTTCCTGCAAACCGACCATATTCTGGCTGACAGCCAGCAGCAGAAAACCTTGCCCTATCTGCTGGGGTCGGATCAGAAACATATCGGCATGCTGGAGGGGGACACCCTCTATGTGCAGGGCTCCCTGACACCGGGGCAGGTCTATGGCATTTATCATCCCGGAGTGGTCTACAAGGATCGCGAAACCGGTGAACTGCTGGGCCAGGAGGCGATCTTTGCCGGTGTGGTGCGGGCCGTGGCGCGTCTTGATGGCGATCGGACTGAAGTTACCCTCACTCATAACCAGCGCGAAGTGCTGCAGGGCGACAAGGTGATGCCGCTGCCGGCTCAGGAGAACATGCCCGCCGTCTTCACACCGAAAGCGGCACCTGCCATCACGCCGGGCTATATCATCGATTTGCCGAACAAGACCCGGGGTGGTGGCAAGTTTGATGTGGTGCTGATCAACCGGGGTGGCCGCGATCAACTGGTCGCCGGGGATGTGTTGGATGTCAGACGGCCCGGTGCTGCTCTGGTCACCAAGAATGGCGATGTACAGTACAAGGAGCTCTCGTCGGTTTTTAACCGGGTGTTTTACAGCAGCAACAAGAAGGCACCATTGCCCTCTGAAGCGATTGCCCGTGTCATGTTGTTCAAGGTGTATGACAAGCTGAGTTACGGTCTCATCATGCAGAGTAACGACATGGTGAGTGCGGGCTATCAGGTCACTCACTTCTGACGTGAACTACCCCGACGCGCGTCTGGCGCTCTGGCTAACTCTCGATGCGGTCACCGGTATCGGTCCGGTGACCGCTGCACGTCTGTTGGAACGGGCCGGGGGAAGTATTGAGGCCCTGTTTCAGCGCGATGAAGCGCAACTGCATGGTATGGGGTTGTCGTCAGAGCAGATCAAACAACTGCGCTGGCCCTCGCCGGTGGTTGAGCAGAGCCTGGCTTGGGCTGCTTTGCCTGACAATCTCCTTATTCCGCAAGATCACCCGGTTTATCCACCTTTGTTACGGGAAATTCCCGCGGCCCCCCTGTTGCTCTACTGTCGTGGCGATCTTGCTGCGCTATCGCGACCCCAGCTGGCAATGGTGGGGACACGCCATCCTACCTATGCAGGCAAAGATAATGCCTCCCGCCTTTGTAGCGAGCTGGTTGGATGCGGGTTAGCCATCACCTCTGGCCTTGCGCTCGGTATCGATGGTGTTTGCCATCAGCAAGCGCTGGCTTGTGGCGGTATCACCCTTGCCGTGTTGGGTTCCGGGCTGGATTGCCTCTACCCCAAACGCCATCAGGGGCTGGCAGGTCAGATTCTGGAGAGCGGTGGTTTGCTTATCTCCGAGCTGGCGCCGGATAAAGGGCCGCTGGCTGAACATTTTCCTCGTCGCAACCGTATTATCAGTGGTCTGTCGCTGGGAACTCTGGTGGTGGAGGCGACCGAGCAGAGCGGTTCGCTGATCACCGCCCGCTATGCGCTTGAACAGGGGCGCGAAGTGTTTGCAGTGCCCGGCGCCCCGCAAAACGCCCAGGCGATAGGGTGCAACAGATTAATTCAGCAGGGGGCCAAACTTGTGCTGAGTGCGGCCGATATAGTGGAAGAGCTGCCAGAGTGGGTCGCACGGCCACATTCGTCGGTTACATCATCTGAGCAACCGCATAATAGCGAATTGCCTTATGCCGATTTGTTGGATAACGTAGATTATGAGACCACGAGCGTGGATACCGTTGCCGAGCGGGCCCAGCTTCCTGTCGAAGTGGTATTGGGCAGGTTGGTAGAGTTGGAGCTGGCCGGTGCAGTGATGGCGGTAGCCGGTGGATACGTCAGAGCGAGGAGGGCGAATCATGTTTGATGTATTGATGTACCTTTTCGAGACCTACATCCACAGCGATGCAGATGTGATGGTCGAGCAGGATGAGCTCACCGACGAGTTGAGCCGGGCCGGTTTCGATAAAGAAGAGATCGACAAGGCGCTCGACTGGCTGGAGCGACTGGCCAATCTGCACGACAGCGAGCGGGAGGTCTATGTTACCGCCAGCGCGCAAGGCTCGATGCGTATCTATGCTCCGCAAGAGCTGGCACGCCTCAGCACCGAGTGTCGCGGCTTCCTGCTCTTTCTGGAACAGGCTCAAGTGCTGAATGCCGAAACCCGCGAGATCTGTATCGAGCGCCTGCTCGAGCTGGACAAGCCGGATATCGAGCTGGATGACCTGAAGTGGGTCGTCATGATGGTGCTGTTCAACGTACCGGGCAATGAAAATGCCTACCAGCAGATGGAAGAGCTGGTGTTTGATGAGTCAGACGGCGTCATTCACTGACAGTCCGGTGCCGCGCTGGTAGAATTCAGGCCATCTGGATTTCAAGGCGCGGCCCATGTCAAAAATCGATCATCACCTCTTTTCAGCCCACGAACATGCCTTCGAGCGCGAGCCGTGCCCGCAGTGCGGGGCCGAGTTGGTGATCCGCCAGGGCAAACATGGCCCCTTTCTCGGCTGTTCTGCCTATCCTGCCTGTGATTACATACGCTCCCTGACGCCATCCGGCCGCGACATCGAAAAGGTGCTCGAAGGCTCTGCCTGTCCCGATTGCGGAGAGCCGCTGGCGATCAAGAAGGGGCGTTATGGTCTGTTTGTCGGTTGTACCCAGTATCCGGCCTGTCAGCACATCGAATCCCTGCAGGAGAGTGACGATACCCAGATCCTCTGCCCCGAGTGCGGCAAGGGTCATCTGGTGAGCCGCACCTCCCGCTACGGCAAGCAGTTTTACTCCTGTGATGGCTATCCCCATTGCAAATATGTGGTGAACGACAAGCCGATCCCCATGCCTTGCCCCGCGTGTGGTTGGGGCATCATGGTAGAGAAAAAAGTGAGGGGAACTCTGCGTTGGGTCTGTCCGCAAAAGAAATGCGGCCACCAAAGTGAGCAGGTATAATCCCGCCGCCGCAACCGGATTGAAACGTTTTCGGTGAACTTCAACCCCCCACTTGGAGTAAGGAAATTCCCACCATGAATAAACCCTTTGTTGCCGTATTGATGGGCTCTGATTCTGATTTCCCCGTGATGCAGACCACCCTCGAGGTGCTCAAGTCATTTGATATCGCAGTGGAAGTCAAAGTCACCTCCGCGCACCGCACGCCGGCTGCGACCCATCAGTATGTGACCGATGCCGAGGCCCGTGGCTGCAAGGTCTTTATCTGTGCTGCCGGTCTGGCAGCGCATCTGGCGGGTGCCGTAGCCGGCATCACGACTCGTCCTGTGATCGGGGTGCCCATCGATGGTGGCCCGCTCAAGGGGCTGGATGCGCTACTCTCCACCGTGCAGATGCCGGGTGGTGTACCGGTGGCGACCGTGGCGATCGGCAAAGCCGGTGCCAAGAACGCAGGTTATCTGGCAGCCCAGATGCTGGCAGTAGCCGATGATGGACTGGCGGCCAAGGTTCGGGCCGAACGCCAGAAGAATGCCGAAGAGGTGATGGCCAAGGATGCCGCCCTGCAGGCTCAACTCAAGTAAGTGAACGGGTGGCGATCCGGATGTGTAGTATTTTTCCTGTGCTACAGCAAAACATCACTTTGTTGTGGTCGCCGCCGTATGGATTCAACTTGCTACTAAGTGACGAGGCGGCAGCCAAGCTGCCGCATTTTTCCTATGCCAAATGAATTTGAACAGGCAGTTGCCGCCCTCCAGCAGGAAGGGGTGATTGCTTATGCGACCGAGGCAGTGTTTGGTCTGGGATGTGATCCCGACTCCGAAGTGGCGGTGCAGCGGCTGCTGGCCATCAAGCAGCGTCCGGTTGAGAAGGGGTTGATCCTGATTGCTGCCGACGTAGAGCAATTGCAGGATTACATCGATCTGAGCCAGCTTAGCGATGAACAACTTGCTCGGGTTGAAGCCAGCTGGCCCGGCCCTTTTACCTGGATCATGCCTGCCCGTGCAACGACGCCGACCTGGCTGACCGGGCAGTTCGAGACCTTGGCGGTACGCGTGACGGCTCATCCTCAGGTACAGGCGTTGTGCCGTGCCTTTGGCAAGCCGCTGGTCTCTACCAGCGCCAACCTGACCGGTGAGGAGCCTGCCCGTCGGGTGGCCGATATCGGTGAGCGGCTGGCAAGCAAGCTGGCCTATATCCTGCCCGGTGAAGTGGGTGGTCAAGCCAACCCCTCCGAGATCAAGGACGCCCGAACCGGCGCCATTATTCGCCCCTCCTGAGCAGGCGGATACGTCATGATTTGCTATCAATCCGCTGAGCGGTGAGCTCAGTGGATTGATTTAACTATAAAAATGGACAGGGCGTTCACGATCCTGCCTGACTGGAGACAAGATGAGCAAACCGGATGTGGCCCAGGTCAAGGCCTTCCTGTTGCAGTTGCAGGACGAGATCTGCCGTGGTCTGGAAATGGCCGACGGTGCCGGACACTTTGTGGAAGATGCCTGGAGCCGTGAAGGCGGTGGCGGTGGTCGCACCCGTGTGCTGCGCCACGGCGCGGTGATCGAGCAGGGGGGCGTCAACTTCTCCCATGTCTATGGCGATGCCATGCCTGCCTCTGCTACAGCCCATCGGCCAGAGTTGGCCGGTCGCAAGTTCGAGGCTATGGGCGTGTCGCTGGTGATCCATCCGCACAACCCCTATGTGCCGACCAGCCACGCCAACGTCCGTTTCTTCATTGCCGAGAAAGAGGGTGAAGAGCCAATTTGGTGGTTTGGCGGTGGCTTCGATTTGACGCCGTTCTACCCGTTTGCCGAGGATGTCCAGCACTGGCATCAGGTCTCCCGTGATCTCTGCCAGCCCTTTGGTGATGAGATCTACCCCGAGTTCAAATCCTGGTGCGATCGCTACTTCTTCCTCAAGCACCGCAACGAGACGCGAGGGGTGGGCGGCCTCTTCTTCGACGATCTGAATCGCTGGCCTTTTGCCGACTGCTTTGCCTTTATGCAAGCGGTAGGTCGGGGTTATCTGGATGCCTACCTGCCGATTATCGAACGACGCAAGGCGCTGCCCTATGGCGAGCGGGAGCGCGAGTTCCAGCTCTATCGTCGCGGCCGTTATGTGGAGTTCAATCTGGTGTATGACCGTGGCACCCTGTTCGGGTTGCAGACCGGCGGACGTACCGAGTCGATCCTGATGTCGATGCCACCGCTGGCACGTTGGGAGTATGACTGGCAGCCGGAGGCGGGCACTCCTGAAGCCTTGCTCTATACCGACTATCTCACGCCGCGAGAATGGCTGTGACCCGAGGGACCATGATGGTCCCTTTTTACTGGCCGTTATTCGGCTTGTTCCCGAGTGCGAAAACCCGTTAAATCGGAATATTGCCCTCTGATGGAACTCTTTGATGGATCGTTATCTGGTTTTTGGCCACCCGGTGCGCCACAGCAAGTCCCCCTTCATTCACACCCTGTTTGCCAGACAAACCCAGCAAGAGCTGGAATATGGGCTGGCTGAACCCGCCATCGACGAGTTTGCCCACGCCCTGCGCACCTTCTTTGACCAAGGGGGCAAGGGGTGCAATGTCACCGTTCCCTTCAAGGAGCAGGCATTCACTCTGGTCGATCGCTTGAGCCCGAGGGCCAAACGGGCGGGCGCGGTCAATACCATCAAGCTGACCGATGATGGTGTGTTGCTGGGGGATAATACCGATGGCGCCGGTCTGGTCGCCGATCTCAAGTCCCATGGTGTGACGCTGGCGGATAGCCGGATCCTGCTGCTGGGTGCCGGTGGAGCAGCGCGCGGTGCATTGGCGCCGCTGCTGGCTGAGTTGCCGAGCGAGCTGGTGATCGCCAACCGCACGCACACCAAAGCGCAGCAGCTGGCTGCTGAATTCCACGATCTGGGGCCCGTGACCGCCCAGACCTATGAGCAGCTGGCAGGGCCGTTCGATCTCGTCATCAATTCGACTTCTGCCAGCCTGCAAGGGGAGCTGCCGCCGTTGGCCCCTGCCCTGATCCACACTGATATTGCCATCTACGACATGATGTATGGCGCCTCGGATACGGCGTTTATCAGTTGGGCCAAGCAGCATGGGGCCCGTCAAACCATGGATGGACTCGGCATGCTGGTGGAACAGGCCGCCGAAGCGTTTACCGTGTGGCGCGGAATTCGTCCCGGGACTAAACAGGTATTGAGAGAGTTGAAGCGTAACTTGGGGGTGATATGAACCAGGGTATTCTGTTTCCTGAGCTGATGGAGTGGCAGGCTGACGAACAGCGGGTGCGTTTTCCCGCCCAGCAGATGGGGGCGCTGATAGATTGTTACATCAGCCAGCGGCGACTGGAGAGAATGACAGGTCTGGCGCTGACGAGGGAGGATGACATCGTCAGAGCCTTCGAAAGTGTACGTTTTGATATTGAAGATATGGCTGAAAAACTCATTGAAGAACAAGAGTTTGCTGAGGATGGCGCTATCTACCTCTGATTTTTCAAAGTTTTTTTGTTTTGTAGCGGAACTACTTTGAAATGGCGCTGACTAACTAGATAGTTGAGGAAGTGCTAGCTAGTCACCTTTATAACTCCCCGGTATTCGTACTGGGGATTTTTTTATCTGCATGAAAATAAAAGATTTTTTCTTAATCTGTAAGTTGTGAAACTAAATTACATAAATTACTTTCACTTTCTGCTGCTTTGCTGTACAGTTGTCTGCGTAGGGTACAGAGGTAAGATGTTCTATCTTTCAGACCTTTTATTTCACGTAATTGAATGTGGCTGAATAGCTGCCCCGATGAGGTTCTCGTCGGGGTGTTTTTTTATGCGTGTCATTTAGAGTAAATGCTTTAAATTGGCGATGCATTTGATAGAATGAGGCTGCTTCTTGAGGAATACCTGTCGTCTGGTACTCAAGATTCAGCTTCTTCCCAATTTTTTGAACTTATTATTTCAGGCTGGATGGCATCACTGTC
Source organism: Aeromonas sp. Y311-2 (assembly GCF_027706025.1). NCBI lineage: Bacteria > Pseudomonadati > Pseudomonadota > Gammaproteobacteria > Aeromonadales > Aeromonadaceae > Aeromonas > Aeromonas sp. Y311-2. Next base: position 79,042 of record NZ_JAPDCL010000008.1, read on the forward strand.
GTCCGGCCTCATTTTTATCCCTTTCGGTTATGCCTTGTAATTAAATTTCATTTTTGTCTATTTTTGTGATTCTTGTTCGTTTTGAAAGAACGAATTTGAAAACGCTATCAACGCCTACTTAAGTTAATTGTTCGTGTGAATTAACTGCCTATCTATATGAACTTTAAGCAGTATTGGATATAGCAGGGGGAGGCGAATGCGGGGTATTTGTCGTGAGGCAGGTGAAAGCGGCAATCTGAAACCCTTTCAATCAGCGGAGGAGTGCTCCGCCAATTGCAAGGAGAGCGAGGAGTAGATTACTCCTCGGCAGGTTGCTGTTCGTCAGCGTTCAGCAGGTCGGTATCGTCACCACTGACGTACCATTCGGTCAGGGTTTGCGCCAGCTTCTCCACACCGATATTGGTGAGGGAGGAGAACGCTTCGACCTGGATCTGGGAGCCGAGGTTGGCAACGGCCTGGCGCACCTTGATCACCTGGTTGTTGCGCGGGCCGGGGCTCAATTTGTCAGCCTTGGTCAGCAGCAGCATGACGGGCAACTGACGGTGCGAGCTCCACTCCAGCATGTTCATGTCGGTATCTTTGAGCGGGTGGCGGATGTCCATCAGGATCACCAGACCTTTCAATGACTCACGGCGCTGCAGATACTCTGCCAGTGACTTTTGCCACTTGAGCTTCATTTCCAGCGGAACTTGCGCATAACCATAACCCGGCAAGTCGACCAGACGCTTGCCCGGTTCCAGCTCAAACAGGTTGATCAGCTGGGTACGACCAGGTGTCTTACTGGTGCGCGCCAGGTTCTTGTGTTTGGTTAAGGTGTTCAATGCAGATGACTTACCGGCGTTGGAACGGCCGGCAAACGCGATCTCGACACCCCCATCATTTGGCAGGTGACGGATGTCGGGTGCGCTGGTCACAAAATGCACCTTATTGAAATTCAGAGTTTGTGTATCCAACGTAAATTCCCCATGGAGATAGAGGGTTATAGAGTTACTTTTTTGTAAAATGGTGTAAAATAGCGTCGCTTAAACGCGTTTATTTTAACATGCCTTCAGCGGCATGGGATCTGGAAGCCTAATAACGAAAAGTTGGAACGCCATGAAGAACCTAGTCATTACTCTTGCTCTGATGGTTGGCGTAACGGGGATGGCACAAGCCAAGGGCGATGCCGCTGCGGGACAGACCAAGGCTGCCGTTTGTGCGGCTTGTCATGGACCGGACGGAAACAGCCTGGTTGATATGTACCCCAAAATTGCTGGTCAGCACGCATCATATATCAAAAAGCAGTTAGTTGAACTGAAGGCTGCCGCTTCTGGTCAAATTGGCCGGGTTGCGCCAGTGATGGGGCCGATGGCGTTACCTTTGTCGGAACAGGACATGGATGACCTGGCGGCTTATTTCTCCAGCCTGAAGGTTACCCCTATCGCTGTCCCTGACGACGTGGTCGAAGCGGGCAAGGCACTCTATATGGGTGGTGACATGAGTCGCGGTCTGGCAGCTTGTACGGCTTGCCATGGTCCCCGTGGCTCGGGTGTCGAACAGGCGAAGTATCCAAACCTGTCCGGTCAGCATCCTGCCTATATCAAGGCTCAGCTCACCGCATTCCGTGCCGGGACGCGTGACAACGATCCGAATGGCATGATGCGGGATGTTGCCAAGAAACTGACTGATCAGGATATCGAAGCCCTCTCCAAATATGTGGCGGGTCTGCACTGATATAGTCGATACGGTCGATTTGAGTTGAAACGGGGAGCCTGGGCTCCCCGTTGTTTTTATGGCTTTCAGATAATTCTCGGTTTAATCCCCCCGTTCTGTAAGAGATCTCCCATTCTCAAGGCAGGCCAAGGCTCATAAAATTGCATAAAATATTAAATAATCATTACTTATCAACAGATTATATAAATATTGATATTTTTCGACATGTTGAGAATGTTTTGAGTGGATTGAGCCTCTTTATAGAGTTGGTACAGTAGGCTTAATGGATTCACCCACGGATTGGGTGGCGGTTTCACGACAGGGTGTTGTGAGCAGAGGATGGCTGGCGTGGCGGGATGCCATGGGCTCGGATGAGCTGGCAAAGGATTGAAGGATCAGGATGGTGACCATCTCCGGAGCGGGATGGGGTTGCGGGATGCAGACTCCCCGGCACGATGGCAGGATGCGGTCGAGACGGGTCAAACAGGCACACGCACATTCAGGAACGACCAATATAAGGTCAGGATGACCACACAACGATATGATGCGGCGACAAGTTGTCACGGAGAGGACGAAACAGATTGTTTTGCCATTCAGGATGGCGCACGCATGAACATATCAAGGCAGCTTCGGCTGCCTTTTTTCTTTTGGGTCATTAACCCGATTAGCCATTCTGTGTCAAAATACCAGCAACATGCCCAGAGGATACCGATCCTGCGGTGTTCAGTGGCCTGATTGGGCCGGATTGGTGCGGGATCCTGCTCTTGTTCCAGCCTTACTGTTCCTCGCATCGTATCCCACCGGGTGAAATCATCCCGGGTACGGGTCAAACCAGTTATTTTTCGGAGTTAGCCATTCATGTCTGCCAAACAACCCACTCGCAAGCCTACTGGCAAGCGCAAAGAATCTGATGTCAGTGCTCAGGAAGGCCGTGAGCGTAAACGGGCTGCCAAGCGCAAAGGCCTGAAGGCTGGTTCTCGTCAGCAAGTTGAACAGCCGAAGAACAAGTCTGGCAACAGCCAGTCCAAAGATCCGCGTATCGGTTCCCGCAAGCCGGTAGTACTGGTGGTTGATGACAAACAGAAGAAGCCGGCAGCACCCAAGGCGGTGAAAGAGAAGAAGCTGGTGATGACGCCCGAGCAGGAGCTGGCTTCCATCGAAAACGATGACCGCTTGAATGATCTGCTGGATCGTCTTGATGCCGGTGAAACTCTGGAAGCGGCCGAGCAGGCCTGGGTTGATCAGCGTGTCGACCGTTATCAGGAGCTGATGGATGAGCTGGGCATCATCGACAACGACGATGATGAAGATGATGAGCTGCCGTTTGATGATGGCGATGACGCCGAGTTCGACGAGCGGAAACCAGCCTCCGAAGAGGAGTTGTGGGACCGTTTCAACCAGGTCGATTTCAAGCCGGAACCCAAGCCTGAGCCGAAGAAAAAGTGATGAGTGGATGGATGCTGGCCGCCCTGTTGGGCGGCCTGATTTTGTCAGGATTGGCCATCTATGCAGGCATGCTGCTGGCCAGACTGAGGCGACAGCAAGCGATGCAGTGGCAGGCTATAACTGTTCGCAATGAGCGAATTCTGGAGAGCGTACGGGTCATTGCCCATGCGGTGCAGGAGGGGCAGTGCGATTACTCCGAAGGCGCCATTCGGCTGACCAATCTGCTGGATGCGTTGCAGATCAAGGGGGGGCGAGCGTTCGTTGCCGAGTTCCCGGGTCTGTACGGGCTGTATGAGAAGGTGAAAGATATGCCGACTCATGAGGCCAGACGCGCCCTCAAGCGCAATGAAGTGATGAAGATGGATCTCGAACGCAGCGGCTACGAGGCCGAGCTGGAGGCTCAGATCCTCAAGGATGTGGCCCAGCTGAAGGATTTTCAGTTAGGTCGGTGAGCCAACAATAACAACAAGAGAGGAAGCGAGCGTGCAAGCAGAACAGATTGTGTGGGATCAGGCCCTGATCGAAAAATATAACTACAGTGGCCCGCGATACACCTCTTATCCCACTGCGCTGGAGTTCAACGAGAGCTTCGGCTATCCGGATTTTGTCCACGCTGCCGGCCAGTATCCCGAGCGCAATCTGTCGCTCTACGTGCATATCCCTTTCTGTCACAAGCTCTGCTACTACTGCGGCTGCAACAAGGTCATTACCCGCCATCAGCACAAGGCTGACGAGTACCTCGACTACCTGGAGCAGGAGATCAAGGCGCAAGCCCCGCTCTTCAAGCACCGTATGGTCACCCAGCTGCACTGGGGTGGCGGTACACCCACCTATCTGGATGAAGCACAAACGCGCCGTCTGATGGCCATGCTGCGTGAGCACTTCCATTTCGCCGAAGAGGGGGAGTTCAGCATCGAGGTCGATCCGCGCGAGATTGCCATTACCATGCTGGATGTGCTGCGAGATGTCGGCTTCAACCGCATCAGCCTTGGGGTGCAGGACTTCAACAAGGATGTACAGGTCGCAGTCAACCGCGAGCAGGACAACGACTTTATTAAAGCCATGTTGGAACGGGCCCGTGAACTAGGCTTCCGCTCGACCAACCTCGACCTTATCTATGGCCTGCCGCATCAGGATCGTGCCAGTTTCCACCATACGCTGGAAGAAGTGCTCAAGACAGATCCGGCGCGCCTCTCCATCTTCAACTATGCCCATCTGCCGAGTCGCTTTGCCGCCCAGCGCAAGCTGAAAGAAGACGACATGCCTGCTCCGCAGGAGAAGCTGGCCATGCTGCAGGACACCATTGCCTTCCTCACCGGTCAGGGTTACCAGTTCATCGGTATGGACCATTTTGCCAAACCCGATGACGAGCTGGCAGTGGCGCAGCGCGAGGGCAAGCTGCACCGCAACTTCCAGGGCTATACCACTCAAGGAGATTGTGATCTGCTGGGGCTGGGGGTTTCCTCCATCAGCATGATCGGTGATGCCTATTCCCAGAACCAGAAAGAGCTCAAGGCCTATTACGCACAGGTTGCAGAGCTGGGTCATGCCCAGTGGAAAGGCTGCTCGCTCAATCAGGATGATCTGATCCGTCGTGAGGTGATCAAGCGGCTCATCTGTGATTTCCGCCTGAACTTTGCCGCTGTCGAACAGGCGCACGGTCTCAATTTCAGAGAGTATTTTGCCGACGATCTCAAGCTGCTGCAGACCTTCATCAACGATGGATTGGTGCGTATGACGGAGGATGGTCTGGAGGTCTCCTCCACGGGGCAGCTGCTGATCCGCAATATCTGCATGTGTTTCGACGTGTACTTGCGCAACAAGGCGCGCCAGCAACAGTTCTCTCGCGTGATATAAGCTTGTTTGCCGATCAGAAAACAGAAAGGGGCGCCATCGTGGCGCCCTTTTCATATGTATTTTTGCTTAAGCAGCGGGTCGGAAAGGTTCTGGTAAGAAGTCTCTGCGCTGAGGCAAGCAATTGAGAGCCAAGCAAGGGGACGGTGAAATGCAGATAAAAAGATGGGGGCGACTTGCGTCGCCCCCGGTAGTCGTATCGCTCAGATCCTTGAACGAAGTTGCTCCCTGCAATCCCTGACTGTTTACCTCTTCCTTTAGGTTTCCCCTTCCCAATCCTTTGGGGTGTCCTTTAGCCATCTTGGCCTGACGAGTCATCCTGTCCCGTCGCACTTTCTCCGTCCTGGGAGGTGTCCTTTACCACATCCTGTGGTGAGTCCATTTGCCCAACCCTGGCAGCCAGTCTTCCTGACTGACTTCATTGCGTCCGTGCATGAGTAACTATAAGGATTTTCTAACCGGCTACAACGCCAGATTGGAAAACGTTTTTGTCATTAGCTATTTCGAAAGTTATGGGTTTCGATTTTTTTATTTATAAACAGATATTTAAGTTAATCATCTTCATGTTTTAAGATCTTATCTTCCGATTATCTCGGGGATCTTTTCGGCTGTTGGCTTACATCTGGAATGGCAGATCTCTTACACGGCGTTTTGGTTGCTTCAGAAACAGATGTTGCAGTCTGATGATGGTCATTCGGGGTGAGTTGGTGGGGCACACAAAGAGCGGTTGAATGGAGAAATTATGAGCGCTGGTTGAGCCGCTCATAGATGGTCTGGCGCTCTTCCGGGGTGAGCGAAGAGAAGTAGTGGGTAAAAAGGCGCAGCAACAGGGACTTGTTCATGCCATCTTGCTGGGTCAGATTACCCAGCTCGTCGATTGCCACCGTGCTCATGGAGAAGGTGGCTTTTTTGTAGCTGGGCTTCAGGTGCTCGCCACTCTCGATAAAGGCCAGCGCCGACAACGCCTCGTCACGATGCAGGCCCAGTTCAAGGCTGACCACCTTGGGCTTGCCCTTGGCGTAGAACTCCGCATCTTCGATAAATTCGTCGACGGTGAACTTCTTCTGGTGATGCAACTGGTGCTTTTTCTTCAGATCGGCCAGACCCATCTCACACCCCCACTTGCAGGAACTCTTTGGCGATGGCCCGGATCTCTTCGGCGGATTTGCCATCCGGCTCGATCTCCATCACCGACAGTCCCTTCTCTTCGCTGTCGTCATAGACGTTGCGGCCATAGGTGATGGCGTTCAGGACGTCGACACCGAACGAGGAGCAAACCTCTTTCGCTTCCAGAATGCGTTTTACCTGATTGGGCAGGGCGGGACACTGGGTCAGCACTACGGCTGCATTGAGGGTCGGATTGACCATTTTGCATGTAGTGATGAGATCTTCCATGTGGGGCAGGGTCTTGAGGTCACGGCGTTTCGGGCGCAAGGGGATCAGGGCGTGGGTGGCGACAGCCATAGTGGAGCGCAGTGCCCGGTTGTCTTGCCCGCCGCAATCGACGATGACGTAGTCGTAGCGGTTTTTCAGGCTGAGCAGGTCGTTGCGAATATTGCCATAGAGCTGTACGCAGTTGATTTGTGGCAGCTCCGGGTTGTCGTTGCGCTCCTGAATCCAGTCAGAGGTGGTGCGCTGCGGGTCGCAGTCGACCAGTAACACCTCCCCCTGAAATTGGGATCTGAGGTAGACCGCCAGATTTTGTGCCAGGCAGCTCTTGCCACTCCCCCCCTTCTCTCCACCGACCAACAAGATCATGACGTTCCCCTATCCATGAGAAAACCGCTGATTTCAGTATAGGAGGGGCCTGTCTCATCACAAGGCGAGAGGAGTGATGCTCCTCTCGTTGTTTCGACTAGTAATGAACGCTGCCTCCCTGCCAGCGGCAGACATAGTCAGGCACCAGCATCTGGGGGGCCTTGTCGACATGGCATACCACCATGGGCATGGCAGGGGCTCCTTCAGCCTGACTGAGGGTGGGGAGCGCAGAGAGCAGCAAAGTCGCGAGCAACAGCATGGGTTTCATTTTCATAACAACTCCTTGGTAGTGCCATTCCTGTGTGATCTGGATCACTTTCTGAGTTAAGTCGAGGTTGGCGCCAGCGCAAGGTGAGACGAATAAATTCAATTAATGAAAAAAGTATCAAAAGGCGTTGTGGTGACCGACGAGGATGGCTGGCCACCTTGATGCGGACTTTGTGCATATTAAGTTGAACTGCACAAAGAGGTGGTGACTGATGAGGCCGAGCCTGATGGGGTTGGCATCAATGCCATGATCTGGAACAAGAAAAGATTTATGCAGTGAATGTGGTCGATGTGAGTATTTATTTCTCCCGTGCTCCTCCCGTCACGGCGATGTATTCAATACTTAGGGAGTAATATTCAAATTATATTTGTAAAGTTATTTATAGTGATGATTTTTAACAGTTTTTGTTATTTTCATTTAATCACTCCAGTGAACTGGCATGAATAAAAAATGAATCAACCTGAAATATAGCAGGGTGGTTTTGCATGGTTATTCGGTGCGATTTGTTTGGAAAATGCGCAATTTGCTACCGGGGTCATAGATTGGATGGTGAATATATTCAGTTCTGAGTGAATGTGATCAATGTCTAAGTTTGTCGTGATTCGCAGGGCTAACCTCGGTCTCGAAAGGCAAGGGCAGGATAGAACATAAGCCGATTACCCTACATAAAGAATATCCCGCCTTAGCCACGAGCATGAATAGAAGGAATCTATTCAATCACTCGCAGGGACCACTGCTAGACGGAATATAATCATGAGCAAATTTTATGTAGGTTCTGAAGTTGGCCAATTGCGCCGTGTCATGTTGCACCGCCCCAACCTCAGTCTGAAGCGTCTGACTCCTTCCAACTGCCAGGATCTGCTGTTCGATGACGTCCTGTCTGTTGAACGCGCCGGTCAGGAGCACGACAAATTCGCTCAGGTACTGCGCGATCAGAATGTCGAAGTTTTCCTGCTGACCAATCTGCTGGCGGAAACACTTGATGTGCCGGAAGCCAAAACCTGGCTGCTGCAACATCAGGTCTCCGACTACCGCCTCGGCTCTTCTTTTGCCAACGACGTGCGCTGCTTCCTGGCTGACATGCCGCACCGCGAACTAGCCCGCATTCTCTCCGGCGGCCTGACTTACTCCGAGATGCCCTACAGCGGCGTCAACATGGTAGTGGGCATGCACGCTCCGACCGATTTCATCATCGAGCCGCTGCCCAACCACCTCTTCACTCGTGACACCTCCTGCTGGGTTTACGGTGGCGTTTCCATCAACCCGATGGCCAAGCCAGCCCGTCGCCGCGAGACCAACCATGTGAAGGCTATCTACCGCTGGCACCCGATGTTTGCCGGTCAGGACTTCATCAAGTACTTCGGTGACGAGGAGCGTGACTACGACAACTCCACCATCGAGGGTGGCGACGTACTGGTTATCGGCCGCGGCGCCGTGCTGATCGGTATGTCCGAGCGCACTACCCCGCAAGGTGTCGAGCACCTGGCTCGCAGCCTGTTCAAACATGGTCAGGCCAAGCAGGTCATCGCCATGGAGCTGCCGAAGCACCGCAGCTGCATGCACCTGGATACCGTGATGACCCACATGGATATCGACACCTTCTCCGTTTATCCGGAAGTGATCCGCAAGGATGTGCAGTGCTGGAGCCTGACTCCGGGCGGCGCCACCGGCATGAACATCAAGGAAGAGGGTTACTTCGTCACCGCTATCGAGAAAGCACTGGGCGTGGATCAGTTGAAGATTATCACCACTGGTGGTGACAGTTTCGAAGCCGAACGCGAGCAGTGGAACGACGCCAACAACGTACTGACCGTACGTCCCGGCGTGGTGGTGGGTTACGAGCGCAATACCTACACCAATGAGAAATATGACAAGGCCGGCATCACAGTTCTCTCCATTCCGGGTGATGAACTGGGCCGTGGCCGCGGCGGCGCCCGCTGCATGAGCTGCCCGATGGAACGCGACAGCATCTGATGAGACGGCGTGGCGCCGGCAGAAGCTGGCGCCACACAGAACCAAACTCGAGATTAACCACTATGAAAAAACCAACTGTCGTCGTCGCTCTGGGTGGCAATGCACTGCTCCGTCGTGGTGAGCCACTGGAAGCGGATATCCAGCGCAAGAACATCGCAACTGCCGCCAAGACCATCGCCCTGATCGCTCAGGAGTACAACGTGGTGCTGGTGCATGGCAACGGCCCGCAAGTCGGCCTGCTGGCCCTGCAAAACAGCGCCTACACCAAGGTATCCCCCTATCCGCTGGATGTGCTGGGTGCCGAGTCCCAGGGCATGATCGGCTACATGCTGATCCAGGAGCTGAAAAACCTGATGCCGAGCCGCAACGTCACCGCGCTGCTGACTCAGGTGCAGGTTGATCCCAAGGATCCGGCATTTGCCAACCCGACCAAATTTATCGGCCCCGTCTACGAAGAGGCTGAAGCCCGCACCCTGGCAGAAGAGAAGCACTGGGTGGTCAAGGCTGACGGCAAGTTCTTCCGCCGTGTAGTGCCGTCCCCGCTGCCCCAGCGCATCGTTGAAGGCGATGCCATCGAAACCCTGATTGCCCAGGGCCACCTCATCATCTGTACCGGTGGTGGCGGCATCCCTGTGACCTGGGATGGCCAGAGCCTGACCGGTATCGAAGCCGTCATCGACAAAGACATGTCTGCCGCCTACCTGGCCAAGCAGATCAAGGCCGACGCCCTGCTGATCCTGACCGACGCCGATGCCGTCTATCTGGATTGGGGCAAGCCGACCCAGCGTCCGCTGCGAGTCACCAGCCCGGACGAGCTGGCCGGGGTCAAGTTCGACGCAGGTTCCATGGGGCCGAAAGTCGAAGCCTCCTGTGAATTTGTCAAAGCGACCGGCGGCATGGTTGGCATCGGCTCGCTGGAAGATGGCCTCGCCATCCTCAAGGGTGAAGCCGGCACCAATATCGTCGCCACCCGCACCGTACATGCGTAATTACCGATATCTGTACTGAGAATGCGTAGTCAACACTACTGCCCGAACTGGTCTGAAACATATATAGAGAGAACTCATCATGGCTTTTAATCTGCGTAACCGTAACTTCCTGAAACTGCTGGACTTCACCCCGCGCGAAATCCAATACATGATCGATCTGGCCATCGACCTGAAGAAAGCCAAATACGGTGGCTACGAGCGCAAGCATCTGGTCGGTAAAAACATCGCCCTGATTTTCGAGAAGACCTCCACCCGTACCCGCTGTGCGTTTGAAGTGGCGGCCTTCGACCAGGGCGCGCAAGTCTCCTACCTTGGCCCAAGCGGTTCCCAAATCGGTCACAAGGAGTCCATGAAGGACACCGCCCGGGTACTGGGTCGTATGTATGACGGTATCGAATACCGCGGCTACGGTCAGGAGATCGTGGAAGAGCTGGGCGCCTACGCCGGAGTCCCGGTCTGGAACGGCCTGACCAACGAATTCCACCCGACCCAGATCCTGGCCGACTTCATGACCATGCTGGAGCACGGCAAGGGCAAGCGTCTGGATCAAATCAAGTTCGCCTACCTGGGTGATGCCCGCAACAACATGGGCAACTCCCTGATGGTCGGCGCTGCCAAAATGGGCATGGACATCCGTCTGGTCGCACCGAAAGCCTTCTGGCCGGAAGAGGAGCTGGTTGCCAAGTGCCGCCTGATCGCCGAAGAGACCGGCGCACGCATCACCCTGACCGAAGATGTGAAAGAGGGTGTGCTGGGTGCTGACTTCCTCTACACCGACGTCTGGGTATCCATGGGTGAAGCGAAAGAAGCCTGGGATCAGCGCGTCAAACTGATGACCCCGTATCAGGTCAACATGGATGTCATCAATGCCACCAAGAACCCGGATGTGAAGTTCATGCACTGCCTGCCCGCGTTCCACAACGACGAGACCACCATGGGCAAGGAAGTGGCTGACAAATATGGCATGAAAGGCCTGGAAGTGACCGAGGACGTGTTCGAATCCGAGCACAGCATCGTGTTCGACGAGGCCGAAAACCGGATGCACACCATCAAGGCAGTGATGGTTGCTACGCTGGGCGACTAAGGTCGCAGTAGTGGTGCCGGGGGGCGACCCCCGGCTTTTCGACCATGTGACAGCGGCATAATACCTCTAACCCTACAACCCGCAGCCTGCATGGATACCACACCCACAGAAGGAAGCTGGACCATGACCAAATTCAAGTTCCCGTCAGCCTACACGATACTGTTTGTGCTGATCGCCCTGGTGGCCGCCCTGAGCTGGATAGTGCCGGCCGGCAAATACGAGATGACCATGAACGAAGCCCTCGGCAAAGAAGTGCCGGTGGCGGGTACCTACAAACTGGTGGAGGGGAATCCCCAGGGGATCGTCGACGTGCTGCTGGCACCTATCGATGGCCTCTACAACCACGACACCTATGAGGCAGGCGCCATCGACGTCTCCCTCTTTATCCTGATCATCGGTGGTTTTCTTGGCATTGTGACCAAGACAGGTGCCATCGATGCCGGTATTGAACGTGTGACCGACCGCCTGCGCGGCCGGGAAGAGTGGATGATCCCGATCCTGATGGCGCTGTTCGCCGCAGGCGGCACCATCTACGGCATGGCCGAAGAGTCGCTGCCGTTCTACACCCTGCTGGTGCCGGTGATGATGGCCGCCCGCTTCGACCCTGTGGTCGCCGCGGCAACCGTATTGCTGGGTGCCGGTATCGGTACTCTGGGTTCTACCATCAACCCGTTTGCCACCGTTATCGCTGCCAACGCCGCCGGTATCTCCTTCACCGACGGTATCTGGCTGCGCGTTGCCATGCTGGTCGCCGGTTGGCTGCTCTGTGTTGCCTACGTCATGCGTTACGCCAAGATGGTGCGCAGCGATCCGAGTAAATCTCTGGTGGCTGACAAGTGGGAAGAGAACCGTGCCCACTTCCTTGGCAACAAGAGCGACCAGATGCTGGAGTTCACCCTGACCCGTAAAATCGTGCTGGGTATCTTCGTCGCCGCCTTCGCCGTGATGATCTACGGTGTGGCCGTGCTGGGCTGGTGGATGGCGCAGATCTCCGGCGTGTTCCTGGCTGCTGCCATCATCGTTGGTCTCATCTCCCGCATGAGCGAAGAGGAGCTGACCTCCAACTTTATCGACGGTGCCCGTGACCTGCTAGGGGTGGCGCTGATCATCGGTATCGCCCGCGGTATCGTGGTGGTAATGGATAACGGCATGATCACTCACACCATTTTGCACAGTGCAGAAGGGATCGTGACCGGCCTCTCCACCATCGTCTTTATCAACGTGATGTTCGTGCTGGAAGTGGTGCTCTCTTTCCTGGTGCCGTCCTCCTCCGGTCTGGCCGTACTGACCATGCCGATCATGGCGCCGCTGGCCGACTTCGCCAACGTGGGCCGCGATCTGGTGGTGACTGCTTACCAGTCTGCCTCCGGTCTGGTGAACCTGGTGACCCCGACCTCCGCCGTGGTCATGGGCGGTCTGGCCATCGCCAAGGTGCCTTATGTGCGCTGGCTGAAGTGGGTGGCTCCGCTGCTCGGAATCCTGACCGTGCTGATCGTGGTTTGCCTGAGCCTGGGCGCCGTGCTCTCCTGAGGGATGACAAGCAAGATGAAACGGGAGCCTGCGGGTTCCCGTTTTTTATGGGCGCAAGAAGTGATGGGCACAAAGTAGCAGGCAACAAAAAGGCGACCCGCGGGTCGCCTCGATGTATTTAGGGGAAATAGCTTAGCGTGCCTGCGCCAGCGTGCGCACCACGGCGGCATGGGCCTGACGGGTACGGCTGATATGGCGCGGCGCGACCAGCACCACGTCATTGCCCGCGACGGCGCCCATGATCTCGGGATTGGCGTTGCGATCCAGCAGGCGAGCCACCACGGTGGCGGCCCCCGGAGTGGTGTGGATCAGCACCATCTGCTGGTTGTGTACCACTTCACGCACCATGTCGTGGATCGAGCGGGTACTGCCGGCGGGTTCCAGCTGCTCATCGACCAGGGTGTAGACCTTCTTGCCGTTGGCATTCTGCGCCTTGGCAACGCCGAGGCGGCGCAGCAGGCGGGAGATGGTGGACTGGCTGATGTCGGCAAAGCCGCGCTCCGACAGCTCGCGACGGATCTCTTCCTGGGTGCTGTAGCAGTGCTGACCGATGATCTGGCGACAGGCATCCAGCTGGGCCAGATCGGGCTCTTGGGCAACGGGACGACTGAGGGTTTTGACCACGGCGAATTCCTTTGATGATGACCGGAGGTAAACGCGCGATATCTGCCATAGCAGTCAGTTATCAGGTAAAAAAACTGATAATCTATCTATATGCAGGGAATGAGCGGGCATTACCATCTTGCGATGGCAAATTATAGCTGACTGGAAATTTGGTGATGTGACAGGGTTCAAAAATGGGCCCCGCGGGGCCCAATCAGATATCAGTAACGCTCGCTGACGATGTCCTGAGTGAAGGACTTCTCGCAATATTTGCACTTCATCCGTACCACGCCTTTCACTTCGCGCACCCGGAAGTAGCTGTCCACCGGCTCGTTGTGGGAGATGCAGTTGGAGTTGGGGCAGTGGAACACCCCGGCGATGAACTCCGGCAGCTCCAGCTGGTGCTTCTTCACCACATTGAAGTCTTCGATGATGTTGACGGTCGCTTTCGGGGCGAACAGCGCCAGCTGGTTGGCTTGTTGCTCGGTCAGGCGGGTGTTCTCAATCTTGATGAGATCCTTCTTGCCCAGCGCGCCGGATTTCAGGTTGAAGCCGACGGTGATCCGCTCCTGGGTTTCGACCAGCTGGAACAGCTTGAGGATCTTGATGCCTTGGCCAGCGGGGATGTGATCGATGACGGAGCCGTGACGGATGGCTTCGACTTGCAGTTGGTTCTTGTCAGACATGATATTCCCCTAAGCTCAGACAGTTTCGTTCAGTACCAGTGCCAGCAGCGCCTGGCGTGCATAGACCCCGTTCTCCGCCTGCTGGAAGTAGCAAGCGTGGGGAGTCTTGTCGACCGCCACATCGATCTCGTCGACGCGGGGCAGGGGATGCAGGATCTTCATGGTGGGCTTGGCCCCTTCCAGGGTAGCCAGCTCCAGAATGAACTTGGCGGCCATGTGCTTGTATTCAGTCTCGTCGAAGCGCTCTTTCTGGACGCGGGTCATGTAGAGGATGTCCAGCTCCGGCATCACCTCTTCCATGGTCTGGTGGACGCTGAACTGGATACCCTTCTCTTCCAGCTCTTCGCAGATGTAGTCCGGCATCGCCAGCGCTTCCGGGGAGATGAAGAAGAAGCGGCAGTTGAACAGGCTGAGGGCCTGGGCCAGCGAGTGCACGGTGCGGCCATATTTCAGGTCACCGACGAAGGCGACGTTGAGGTTGTCCAGACGGCCCTGGGTCTCATGGATGGTGAACAGGTCGAGCAGGGTCTGGCTCGGATGCTGGTTGGAGCCGTCGCCGCCGTTGATGACCGGCACGCGGGAGAACTCGGAGGCCAGACGGGCCGCGCCCTCTTTCGGGTGGCGCATCACCACCGCATCCGAGTAGGAGCCGATGATCTTGATGGAGTCAGCCAGCGTCTCACCCTTCTTGGCGCTGGTGTTGCCACCGTCGGCGAAGCCGATGATGTTGCCGCCAAGGCGCTGTACCGCGGTCTCGAACGAGAGGCGGGTGCGGGTGGAGGCTTCGAAGAAGCAGCTGGCAACCAGCTTGTCTTTCAACAGGCTGGTGTCAGGTTCAGCCTTCAACCGTTGTGCGGTTGAGACTACCAGTTCCATTTCTGACCGGGTCAGGTCCGAAATGGAGATGACATGTTTCTTATAGAGTGGATTGGTCATCGTCTGCATTCCCTTTGACATCATTGGAGGTTTTTCGGGCACAAAAAAAGCCCCTGAAACAGGGGCTTTTTTTAAAAATAACTGGGGATCTTTGGGGTGGGAACCGGAAACAACGGGGCCGCTCTGGTGCGCACCACCCGTCTGCAAGGCTGTTTTCTGAATCAAAAACTGCATCGTTTCGTCCCGACCTTTTTCAAAACCGGACAGATTATAGGGCCGCTTTTTTAATTGTCAAAATTTTATTTCCGATGCCAATTTCAGCATGAAAAACGTTTAAGTGGCGGAAACATGACGACAAATCCACACCTTGTGCGTCTCTTGCAGCGATTCCCCATCGCGGGCCATGGCGCGCAAATAACCGAGTCTGTGGTGCCCTTCCAGCAGGCAGTAGGGGCGGGGCAGGGGATGGCCGTTCGGGTAGCTGGCTCCCTCCTCTGGCGCCAGTACGATAACCGGCTCGGGCCAGGTGCCGTCGCTCAGCATCTTCTCGCCGAGCCAGGAGCGACGCACATAGCGGTTGCTGCGCAGCATCTCGCCCCAGCGCTCGATCACCTCCATATGGCGGGAGTCCACCTGATCCACCAGTCGCGCGGTGGGCCAGCTTTCACAGGTGAACTGATGGCTGGCGAGATCGATAAAGCTCCAGTTGGACTCAAAACCGCGCCAATGGCGGTAAATCCACTGGGAGAGCACATTTTCAGGAATAAAGGGCACCAGCGGCGCGACCCGTTCAAGATAGGCGGGCAGGGACTCTGTCTTGCGTTCATCCCTGAAGTTGAGGGGCGCCAGTTGTTGGAGCAGTCGGTAATTGAGCATAAGTGGCCTCCCGGTACCTGATTTCACCCTACCCCCATTTATGTCCCATTCCTACCCCGGCAGGGCTGCAAATACAGCAAGTTATCCCGCTTCGCTGCACAAACAACCGCGACTTGTTCGGGATTTGTGCAATCGCATCGAAAGCGTAAAAAAATCCTTTACCTTTGATCTCCACTTTGTATACTACGCCTCGTTTGTTGCAGGGGCGTAGTTCCAATTGGTAGAACAGCGGTCTCCAAAACCGATGGTTGCGGGTTCGAGTCCTGCCGCCCCTGCCATTTTCAGAAAGGCCAGCTCATTGAGCTGGCCTTTCGCATTTCCGGCGTTCGCCAATTTATCCCTCTCTCCTTTCTCTTCTCTCCCTTCTCCTTCTAGCCGCTAGCCCCGGTGACTGTGGCCACATTGATCTCGATGTCTGCCGCAAGAGCGTTCAATGTGTAGCAACCCGCTGTTTCAGGACGGTGACCAGCCTCTGGTGGCGGGCGGGAAGCGGCCACTCGGCGCGGTAGATCAGCCAGAGGGTGTCGATCACTTCAATGCTGCTCTGGATCACCCGGATCTTCTCCTGCTGGGCAAAGGCGGTGACGGCGAAGCGGGGCAGCACGGTAAAGCCGAGGCCGCGGGCGACCGGCTCCAGGATCAGGCCGATCTGGTTGGTAAAGCCGCGCAGCGGGATCTCGTCAACGCGCTGGCCGGGGTAGCGTCGTCCCAACAGGCGTTGTGCCATGCTGCGGCCATCCGGGTGGTCGATAAAGCCGAGCTGACAGAGGTGCTGCCAGCTCGGCTCCTCGCCATCGTTGGGCACCACCAGACAGAGGGGTTCGCGGGCGAAGGGCTCGGCGGCGATGCTGGGGTGCTCCGGCGGTTGATCCACCAGTCCCAGATCGCTGCGCCCTGCCAGTACCGCCTGCACTATGTCGGGGGTGGGGGCGAAACGGTGCTGGATGGTGAGTCCGGGGTGCTCCTGTTGCTGGTCGAGCAGCAGGGGATAGAGCAGCAGACCGATGCTGCCCGGGGTGGACAGGGTGATGGCGCCGTGGTGAGGGTCATCGTCCGAGAGGCGCGCCCGCAGCTGTTCGGCGGCCTGCGCCTGCTGGCGGGCGAAGTCGAGCAGCACCAGCCCGCGCGGAGTGAGCTCCAGCTGACGGGGCTTGCGCAGCAGCAGGGGGCCAAATTCGGCCTCGAGGCGCGAGATATGCTGACTGACGGCGGCCTGGGTGAGATCCAGCCGCTCGGCGGCACGGGTAAAACTGCCGGTTTCATGCACCACCACCAGGGTGTGGAGCCAGAGTGGATTAACCATAAATTTAATTTATGCCTTCCATTAGTTTGACCTTATTTTTCATTATGTCGCCCCTTCCTATCATGTCACCTGTTTCCCACACACAATTTCAAGGTGACTTATGACTTACCCGCGCAACTTCTCCCACATCGGCATCACGGTGACTGACCTCGACAAAGCGGTCGAGTTCTATACCAAGGTGATGGGCTGGTATCTCATCATGCCGGCGACCACCATCACCGAGGATGACTCTGCCATCGGCGTGATGTGTAACGACGTGTTTGGCCCGGGTTGGGGTTCTTTTCGCATCGCCCACCTCTCTACCGGCGACAAGATCGGCATCGAGCTGTTCGAGTTCCCCAACAGCGAGCAGCGCGAAAACAACTTCGAATTCTGGAAGACCGGGGTGTTCCACTTCAGCGTGCAGGATCCGGATGTCGAGGGGCTGGCGGCGCGCATCGTCGCGGCGGGCGGCAAGCAGCGGATGCCGGTGCGCGAGTACTACCCGGGCGAGAAACCCTACCGCATGGTCTACATGGAAGATCCCTTCGGCAATATCGTCGAGATCTACAGCCACAGCTATGAGCTGACCTACTCCGCCGGTGCATATCAGGGGTAAGTGACAGGCCGCCTTCGGGCGGCCTACTGCTTTGTTGTTACAAGAGTCAGTAGCATGGAATAGCGATCTGGTTCACACGAATAGCGCGTTCTGTTGTTGATAGATGGGAAAATATACAGATTCACTAAAGTCTGTTCATATTGCGGCCGATAGCCTTTGATACATCAGGGTTTTCCCTGCCTGACACAACAACAAGGATTCGTCGTCATGACCCTCTCTCTGCGCGGCAAGCTGCTGGCCACCAGTCTTGGTGTGGTGCTGCTGATGGCATCACTGCTCGGCATCGTTGCCTTTCACACCCTAAAATCCCGCACCATGAGCGCCATCCAGAGCGAGGCGGTCAACTATGGCCACGCCTACTCGGTCGCCATCGGCGAATGGATGACGGATCGCAAGAACACCGTCCATGCGCTGGTCAACCTGATCAGCGACAACCCCCAAGCCGAGCTGGTGCCCCACCTGAAGCAGGCCTACACCTCCGGTGGATTCGGGCTTACCTATTTTGGCTCCGCGCAGGGGGTGATGACCCGGCAGGATCCCTCCCTCAACACCGGCAACTATGACCCGCGCGAGCGCCCCTGGTATCAGGATGCGGTGAAGGCGGGGCAGCTGATCGTCACCGCCCCCTATGTCAGCGTCACCATGCAGAAGCTGGTGGTCACCCTCTCCGAGCCGGTGCGCCATCAGGGGGAGCTGGTCGGTGCCGTGGGGGCCAACTTGGCGCTCGACAAGCTGATCGACGAAGTGCTGGCGATGAAGGTGCAGGGTGAGGGCTACGCCATGCTGCTCGACAGCAGCGGCCTCATCGTCGGCCATCCGCAGAAGGATTTGGCGCTCAAGCCCATCGCCGAGCTGGCGCCGGGACTCTCTGCCGCCACCTTCCAGCAGTGGGGCCGTGAAAACAGCGAGCTGCACGCCGCCACCCTCGACGGGCGGGATGTGCTGCTGGCGGTACAACCGGTACCGGGCACCGACTGGCTGCTGGCCATGGTGATGTATCGCGATGTGCTGGAGGCTCCGCTCAGCAGTCTGCTGTGGGAGCTGGTGGGGCTGACTCTGGTGCTGATGCTGGTATTCAGCGCCCTGCTCACCGCCACCTTCAAATACCTGTTCGCCGATCTCGGTCGGGTCGCGCACGCCCTGCACGACATTGCCCACGGCGAGGGGGATCTCACCGTTCACATCAACACCCACAGCAAGGATGAGGTGGGCCAGCTGGCCCAGAACTTCAACCAGTTCGTGGCGCGGCTGCACGGTATCGTCAGCCGGTTGCGGGATGTGACCGTCGAGCTGGCGGCACAGTCTCGCGCTCAGGCGGCCGGGGCGCAGGCCCGCAGCCAGCGGGTACGCCAGCAGCAGGACGAGATCGTGATGGTGGCGACCGCGGTGACCGAGATGGCTTCCGCTACCCAGGAGATCGCCGGTAATGCCGAGTTTGCCGCCACCACCGCCACCGATGCGGTCGCACTGGCGGTCGCCGGCCAATCCCAGGTTGGCCAGAGTCAGCGCAGCATTACCGGTTTGGCGGACGAAGTGGCCGATGCCAGCCAGATCATCAATGAGCTGGACAGCCATGCCCAGAAGATCAGCGGCATTCTGGCGACCATCAGCGGCATCGCCGAGCAGACCAACCTGCTGGCGCTCAACGCCGCCATCGAGGCGGCCCGGGCCGGTGAGCAGGGCCGTGGTTTTGCGGTGGTGGCGGACGAGGTGCGGGTGCTGTCGCGCCGTACCCACGACTCCACCGACGAGATCCAGCAGATGATCGAGACCCTGCAGCAGACCACTCGTCGCGCCGTGGGTGGTATGGAGACCAGCCGTCAGCTGGCGGGTACCAGCGTGGAGGATGCGGAAGCCGCCAACCAGAGCCTTGCCCGGATCAACGAGGCGATCGGCTCCATCAGCGACATGGCGACCCAGATCGCGGCGGCGGCCGAAGAGCAGACCTCGGTGACCGGCGAGATCAGCCGCAATACCGAGAATATCCGCCACGTCTCGCAAGAGCTGGCCGAGCAGGCGGGCAGCGAGGCGGCGCAGGCGGCTGAACTCAAGTCGTTGACCGAGCGGCTGGAGCAGGAGATCGGCCGCTTCCAGCTCTGACATCCCGCCACGCCAGCAACAGAAAGGGCAGCCCGCGGGCTGCCCTTTGTTATTTCACGACTGGCTTAAGGAGTCTGTTTGACCCAAATCAGCTGGTCGGTGGCAAAGCCCAGCGACTTCGCTTTGGCGACCAGCGCATCCACCTTCGCCTTGGGCGGGTTGGGTGAGCGGGAGAGGATCCAGAGGTAATCGTGGTTGTAGCTGGTCACCAGCGAGAGCTGGTAATCGGGGTCGAGGTCGATGACGTTGTAGCCGCCGTAGAAGGGGCCGAAGAAGCTCACCTTGAGCCGCGCCTCGTCAGGAGTATCGACGAAGTAGGCCTTGCCCTCGGCTTCGCGCCAGCTGCCATCGCTCTGCTTGCCGCGGTTGAGCACCTTGACGCCGCCATCGTCCCGCAGGCTGTAGGTGGCGCTCACCTGCTCCAGCCCCCGCTCGAAGCTGTGGTCGAGGCGGGCAATCTCATACCAGGTGCCAAGATAACGATCGAGCTGGAAGCCGGTAACGGGGCGGATGCCATCGGCAATCCCGGTACAGGCCGTCAGCAGTAAAGCGGTGAACAGGCAAAGCAGTGAACGCATAAGTAATCCCTCTCTTGTTATCCCTCAATGATGCGCAACTGACCATCCCGGAAGCGGGAGGCCTGATCCGTCGGCGTGCTGCCGAAGAAGCGCTTGTACTCCCGACTGAACTGGGAGTTGCTCTCGTAACCGACTCTGGCCGCCGCGGTGCCCGCCTTGATGCCGTCGTGCAGCATCATCATTCGCGCCTTGTGCAGGCGAAACGACTTGATGTACTGCAGCGGCGAGGTAGCTGTGACCGCCTTGAAGTGGTGGTGAAAGGCGGAGACGCTCATGTTCACCTCCCGCGCCAGCTCCTCCATGGTGAGGTTGTCGGCATAACGGGACTCTATCATACGCAGCACCCGGGCGATCTGGCCCACATGGTTGTGGCGATTGGCGAGCGCTTGCAGCGCCGGGCCGCCCCCCTCGGTGAGGGCGTGGAACAGCATCTCCCGCACCGTCTGCGGTCCCAGCACCCTGGCGTGCAACGGGTTATCCATCAGCTCGATCAGTCGCTCGGCGGCGCAAAACATGGTTTCCGACAGGGGGACCGAGTGGACGCCGCTCTTTTGCGGCGCGGGGGCGGGCAGGGCATCGCCCAGCTCCAGCAGCAGCTCTTGCAGGGTGACCAGATCGATCTCGATGGTAAAACCGATAAGCGGCTGCTCGGGGGAGGCGAAGCACTCGCACTCGCAGGGGAGCGGCAGGGTCATCAGCAGATAGTGGTTGGGGTCGTAGCGAAACACCTGATCCGCCAGATAACCCACCTTGTGTCCCTGCAGGATAACGATCATCCGCGGTTGGTAGAGCACCGGGGTGCGGCCATGGTGCTCGGTGGTATAGATGAGGTTGACCTGTTTCACCGGTGATGGGGTGATGCCGGGGGCGGTGACGTGGCGGGTCAATCTGGTTGCGAGGTCGCTGTAACGGTTTTGCATGGGCGCTCTTTGATTCGACAGTTCCGGTTTTCGCTGCTTTGTAGAAATAGGCAAGAATCAAGCAGGATGTTGTCTTGATGGTAGGGTGGTTCTGGAGAAAAATGCAATCACGATTTCGCGGCCTGGCCGCCCTGACTATCAGAAGAAGGCAATGTCGATGAACAACTTTACTCTCCATACCCCGACCAAAATCCTGTTCGGCCAAGGGCAGATCGCCCAGCTGCGCGAGCAGCTTCCGAGCGACGCCCGCGTCATGATCACCTATGGTGGCGGCAGCGTGGTACGCAGCGGCCTGCTGGAACAGATCCGCAACGAGCTGGCTGGCATGACCCTGTTTGAATTTGGCGGCATCGAGCCGAACCCGGCCTACGAGACCCTGATGGGCGCCGTAGAGCTGGCCCGTGCCGAGCGGGTCGACTTCCTGCTCGCCGTTGGCGGTGGCTCCGTGCTCGATGGCACCAAGTTTATCGCTGCTGCCGCGCACTACGATCTGGCCAAGGATCCCTGGCACATTCTCGAGACCGTCGGCAGCGAAGTGCGTTCCGCCATCCCGCTTGGTTCCGTGCTGACCCTGCCGGCGACCGGTTCCGAAATGAACATGGGCGCCGTCATCACCCGTCGCAGCAGTGGCGACAAGGTGCACTTCTTCTCGCCGTTCGTGATGCCGCGCTTTGCCGTACTCGATCCGGTGCTCACCTACACCCTGCCCGAGCGTCAGGTGGCGAACGGGGTAGTGGATGCGTTTGTTCACATCGTGGAGCAGTACCTCACCTATCCGGTCAATGCCAAGGTGCAGGATCGCTTCGCTGAAGGCTTGCTGCTGACCCTGATCGAAGAGGGTCCCAAGGCGCTGGCCGAGCCGCACAACTACGAGGTACGCGCCAACATCATGTGGAGCGCCACCATGGCGTTGAACGGCCTGATCGGTGCCGGTGTGCCGCAGGACTGGGCCACCCATATGCTGGGTCACGAGCTGACTGCCCTGCACGGCCTCGACCACGCCCAGACTCTGGCGGTGGTGCTGCCCGCCCTGCTGCAGGCCAAGCGCAAACAGAAACATGCCAAGCTGCTGCAATACGCCGAGCGGGTGTGGGGTCTGCACAGCGGTAGCGAAGCGGAGCGCATCGACGATGCCATCGCCGCGACCCGCGACTTCTTCGAGCGGATGGGGGTCAAGACCCGACTGCGCGACTACGGTCTGAAAGATCTGGGTATCGACACCCTGATCGGCAAGCTGGGTGAGCACGGCATGACCCGTCTGGGCGAGCACAGCGATATCGATCTGGTGCAGAGCCAGCATATTTATGAAGCGGCCTGGTAAGGGCCGCCAATCGGTGCCAAACGGGCGAAACGATTGAATTGCCGGGGCCCTCTCCCGCTATCTGGCGGCTGAGCGGCCCCGCTTTTGTTGGGAAAATGTTACTTTTCGGCGTTTCGCTGCGAGAAGTGAGACGAAAGCGGATTTCGTAAGAACAAAAAACGCTAAGATAGAGGGCCGGTAAAACATTTTTTTTGACTGGTTGGATCACTTTTTTCAGCCGTTTTTACTGGTATAAGCCTCTAATTTGGTTTGTTTTTTTTAATCGTAGCCAGGGATGGGCTGAATTCTGTACGAGTGCCGTCGGGACTGCGGTTGTAATAAAACTCCAAAATTTGATACTAATCACCTTCGCGCCTGAAAAGCGGGGGCCTGACCATGACAGGAGGTTGAGGTAAAGCCTACTGATTTTCATAACAAAGAGCCCTGGACCTGCACTTTGGTCATGTCTTGTTTCGTCAGAAGTGAGACACTGGGCAGCGATTGTTTATTAACCATCAGGGAATAGTCATGCAGATTGGAATACCGAGAGAGAGTCTCGCCGGTGAGACCCGGGTCGCAGCGACCCCGGCTACCGTCGAGCAGCTGAAAAAGCTCGGCTTCGAGGTCGCCATCGAGACCGGCGCAGGCCTGTCGGCCAGCTTCGATGATGCCGCCTTCGAGGCTGCCGGTGCCAGCGTGGTGCCGAATGTCTGGCAAGCCGACCTTATCTTCAAGGTCAATGCGCCGACCGATGCCGAGATCGCACAAATTAAAGATGGCGCCACTCTGGTGAGCTTCATCTGGCCTGCCCAGAACCCTGAGCTGGTCAAGAAGCTGTCCGAGCGCAACATCAATGTGATGGCGATGGATATGGTGCCGCGGATCTCCCGTGCCCAGTCCCTCGATGCCCTCTCCTCCATGGCCAACATCGGTGGCTATCGCGCCGTGGTTGAAGCTGCGCACCAGTTCGGTCGCTTCTTCACCGGTCAAATCACCGCAGCCGGTAAAGTGCCGCCTGCCAAGGTACTGGTGATCGGTGCCGGTGTGGCCGGTCTGGCTGCCATCGGTACGGCCGGTTCCCTCGGTGCCATCGTGCGTGCGTTCGATACCCGTCTGGAAGTGGCCGAGCAGATCGAATCCATGGGTGGCGAGTTCCTCAAGCTCGACTTCGGCGGTGAGGATGGTTCCTCCTCCGATGGTTACGCCAAAGTGATGAGCGAAGAGTTCATCAAGGCCGAGATGGAGCTGTTTGCCCAGCAGGCCAAAGAGGTGGACATCATCATCACCACCGCCCTGATCCCGGGCAAGCCGGCTCCCAAGCTGATCACCAAAGAGATGGTCGACAGCATGAAGCCGGGCTCCGTCATTGTGGACATGGCCGCTCAGGCTGGCGGCAACTGTGAATACACAGTGCCGGGTGAGCTGCATGTCACCGACAACGGCGTCAAGGTGATTGGTTACACCGATCTGCCGGGTCGTCTGCCTGCCCAATCCTCCCAGCTCTACGGTACCAACTTGGTCAACCTGATGAAGCTGATGTGCAAGGAGAAGGACGGCAACGTTGCCATCGACTTCGAAGACGTGGTTCAGCGCAACATGACGGTGATCCAGGCCGGTGAAGTGACCTTCCCGCCGCCCGCCATCTCCGTCTCTGCTGCCCCGCAGAAACCGGCCGCCGCCAAACCGGCCGCCAAGAAGGAAGAGGCCAAGCCCTCCAACAAGAAGTTCGTGTTCGGTGCCCTCGGCATCGCCGCCTTCGGCTGGATCGCCTCCGTTGCCCCGGCAGCCTTCCTCTCCCACTTCACCGTATTCATCTTGGCCTGTGTGGTCGGTTACTACGTGGTGTGGAACGTATCGCACGCCCTGCACACGCCGCTGATGTCGGTCACCAATGCCATCTCCGGCATTATCGTGGTCGGTGCCCTGCTGCAGATCGGGCAAGGGTCGACTCTGGTTACCGCATTGGCCTTCATCGCCGTGCTGATTGCCAGTATCAACATCTTCGGCGGCTTCACCGTCACTCAGCGCATGCTGAAGATGTTCCGTAAGGATTAAGGGGGTTTAACGTGTCTCAAGGACTGGTAACAGCATCCTATATCGTTGCCGCCGTGCTCTTCATCCTCAGTCTCGCGGGACTGTCGAAGCAAGAAACGGCCAAGCATGGCAACCTGTTCGGTATCGCGGGTATGGCTATCGCCCTGCTCGCCACCGTATTCAACCCGGAGACCAGTGGCGTTCACTGGATCATCCTGGCCATGGTGATCGGTGGTGCCATCGGCGTGCGTCTGGCACTCAAGGTCGAAATGACCGAGATGCCCGAGCTGGTGGCCGTGCTGCACAGCTTCGTGGGTATGGCGGCAGTACTGGTGGGCTTCAACAGCTTCATCGATCTGCACCCTTCTGCACCTGCTGAGGTCGTCGTCTCCGTCGGTTCCAACCTGGATGCCACCCTGGCAGCCGCCCGTGCGGCGTTCGAGCAGGCCAACAGCGTTGCCCAGGTTGAGCACCTGACCGGCGCCATGCTGAACATCCATCTGGTCGAGATCTTCCTGGGCGTCTTCATTGGTGCCGTAACCTTTACCGGTTCCGTGGTTGCCTTCGGCAAACTGCGTGGTCTCATCTCCTCCAAGCCACTGATGCTGCCGCACCGCCACAAGCTGAACCTGCTGGCCGTGGTCGCTTCTCTGGCGCTGATGGTCTACTTCGTCAACGCGGGCGGCTCTACCTTCGCCCTGCTGGTGATGACCCTGATCGCCTTCGCCTTCGGCTGGCACCTGGTTGCCTCCATCGGTGGCGCAGACATGCCGGTCGTGGTCTCCATGCTGAACTCCTACTCCGGTTGGGCGGCGGCGGCGGCGGGCTTCATGCTCTCCAACGACCTGCTGATCGTCACCGGTGCCCTGGTGGGTTCCTCTGGTGCGATCCTCTCTTACATCATGTGCAAGGCGATGAACCGCTCCTTCATCTCCGTGATCGCCGGTGGCTTCGGCTCCGACGGCGTGGCCTCCACGGCTGATCAGGAGATGGGCGAATACCGCGAAACCAGCGCCGAGGAAGTGGCTGACCTGCTGAAGAACTCCAGCTCCGTCATCATCACCCCGGGCTACGGTATGGCGGTGGCGCAGGCCCAGTATCCGGTGGCTGAAATCACCCAGAAGCTGCGTGATCGTGGCGTCAAGGTGCGCTTCGGTATCCACCCGGTTGCCGGTCGTCTGCCTGGCCACATGAACGTGCTGCTGGCGGAAGCGAAAGTCCCGTATGACATCGTTCTGGAAATGGACGAGATCAACGACGACTTCGCCGATACCGACACCGTGCTGGTGATCGGTGCCAACGACACCGTTAACCCGGCCGCGATGGAAGATCCGGGCAGCCCGATCGCCGGTATGCCGGTGCTGGAAGTGTGGAAAGCGCAGAACGTCATCGGCTTCAAGCGTTCCATGAACACTGGCTACGCCGGTGTCCAGAACCCGCTGTTCTTCAAGGAAAATACCCAGATGCTGTTTGGCGATGCCAAGGCCAGTGTCGAGGCAATCCTGAAAGCACTGTAAGTGCCATTCAGAGAGTGAATATCAAGGAGGCTTCGGCCTCCTTTTTTATTGCTCATCCCTTGTATATCCTCAATCCATACGGACCATGAGGGATCTCCATGATGTGGTGTCAGGGTTGGCGAAGGATCGGGTTGTACGGCTGGCTGCTCGTCTCCCTGTTTGGTGCTGGTTCGGCCGTGGCGACGAGCGAGCAGCCGACCCTGACGCTGCTGACCGAGCTGTGGCCCCCTTATGTGATGCGTGGTGACAATGGCGAGCTGGCCGGCGCCGATCTCGATCTGGCCTGTACCGTGTTGCGCCAGATGGGTTATCGCACCGAAATCAGGGTGCTGCCCTGGAAGCGGGTTCTGCAGCAGGCCCGTCTCAGGCAGGGGGATGCGGTAGTCGACGTCTTCTTTGAACCTTCCCGCCAGCATTGGCTCCACTACCCCGAAGAGCCGCTCTCTTACAGCGGAGAAGTGCTCTTCTATCCGACGGTTCGTCCGGTGGATTTCAAACAGCTCTCCGACCTCAAGGGTCTGCGGATAGGTATTCAGGAAGATTATGCCTACAGCCCCGATTTTCTGACCGATCCCGGGGTGATCCGGATGCCGATGACGGGGGAGGGGAATGCCATCAAACAGCTGCATTTGATGATGGCAGGTCGGCTGGACGGGGTGGTGCTCAACGAGCGCGTTGGTCGTTATCTGCTGCATACCCAGGGGTTACAGGATCAGGTGAACCACGGCTCGCGCCTGCTGACCGACGACAACCGCAACTTCCTCGCGTTTACCCACAAGCCCGGCCACGACCAGCTGGCTATCCGCTTCTCCTCTGCCCTCAAGGCGTTCAAACAGACTCCCGCCTACAAGCAACTGCTGGCCCGCTATCACCTCTGAGTTGCCGCCCTGCTGTGCGCGGCTTCACAATTTGTCGCACTTTGTTAAAAGGTGGGCATAATGGCGAGCAAAAAGGGGATGCCGCTCAACATTAGTTGATCTTGTTGATAGTAGAATCAACTGCGGTTTACTCAAAGTTACTCATATATGTCCACAGCAGCCACCACTGACCAGATCAATTCGTTAACAGATGAAGAACGTCATCTGATCGCCAGTTTCGAGCCCGCGGTCGAGGCGCTGGCTGCGCTGTTTGGCGCAGGGTGCGAGGTGGTGTTGCATGCGTTCGATACGCTGGATGCATCGGTCATCAAGATTGCCAACGGCCATGTCACCGGTCGTCGGGAGGGGGCGCCGGTCACCGACTTTGCCCTCAACCGCTTGCAGGGGGAGGCGGGCAGCCAGTGGAGCAGTTACTTCAGCCGTACCCGCGACGGGACGCTGATGAAGTCCTCCTCCATCACCATCAGCAACCGGCAGGGCAAGCCCATCGGCATGCTCTGCGTGAACTTCAGTCTGGATACCTCCCTTGGCAGCCTGCTCGATACCTTTGCGTTGCCAGCGGCACCAGCGCCGCTCAACAACGAGACTTTTGCCAGCTCGGTGGACGATCTGGTGACCCAGGTGATTGAGAAGGTGGATCGGGATGATTCGCTCTCCTGCACGGTGCGCAACAAGGAGATAGTGACCCGGCTCTTCGACATGGGGATCTTCGAGATCAAGGAGGCGGCCCAGCTGGTTGCCCGGATGCTCGGCATCTCCCGTCATACTGTTTATCTGCATATCCGCAACCACAAGGCGGATCTGAACAAGCAATAACTGCCTGCGGGCACCCTGAACATGAGAAACACTGCGATGAAAGCACAATGGACCGACTTTATTACCCTGCTCAAGCGTGAAGTGGTGCCGGCCCTGGGCTGTACCGAGCCGATGTCGGTGGCGCTGGCGGCGGCCAACTGCCGCAAGCTGCTGGGGGAGACTCCTACCCGCATCAACGTCTGGGTCAGTGGCAATCTGTTCAAGAACGGCATGGGCGTCGGGGTGCCGGGCACCGGCATGATCGGTCTGCCGGTGGCCGCTGCGGTCGGCATCACAGGGGGCAACCCCGATGCCGGGCTGGAGGTGCTAAAGACTCTCACACCAGAACAGGTGGAAGCGGCCAAGGCGCTGCTGCCGGTCATCAAGGTGGATGTGAAGGATGTGCCGGACGTGCTCTACGCCGAGGTGCTGGCCGAAGTGGAGGGCCATAGCGCCCGGGTGGTGATCTGCACCGACCACACCCGCATCATCCTGATGGAGAAGGATGGCGAGGTGCTGATGGAGCAGGCCAGTGCCCCCGGCGTGCAGATCCAGCTGGCCAAATCCACCAAACCGGCCATGACCCTGCGGGAGATCGTCGATTTTGCATTGGAAGTGCCGCTGGCGGAGATCGACTTTATCCGCGAGGCCGCCACCATGAATCAGGCGCTGGCGGACGAAGGGTTGCAGGGTTACGGCCTGAAGATCGGCAAGATCCTCACCGAGCAGGTGGAGCGCAAGCTGCTCTCCGATGACCTGATGACCCTGGCTATGCGCCTCTCCTCCGCCGCCTCCGATGCGCGGATGGATGGTGCCATGCTGCCCGCCATGTCCAACTCCGGTTCCGGAAATCAGGGCATTGCCGCCACCATGCCGGTGGTCGCGGCCGCCCGCTTCCTCAAGGCGAGCGACGAGCAGCTGACCCGGGCACTGGTGATGAGCCATCTGGTGGCCATCTACATCAAGACCTATCAGAACAAGCTGTCGGCCCTCTGCGCCGCCAGTACCGCCGCCATGGGGGCTGGAGCCGCCATCACCTGGCTGCTGGGCGGCCAGTATCAGCAGATCAGCCACTGCATCAACAACATGATTGGCGATGTCTCCGGCATCATCTGCGACGGCGCGGGCAGCGCCTGCTCCATGAAGGTCTCCACCTCCACCTCGGCGGCGGTTAAGTCTTCGCTGATGGCTATCAACAACCTGCATGTCCCCCAGAGCGAGGGGATCGTCTCCGATGACGTGGACCAGACCATCGCCAATCTGGGACGACTCTCCAAAGAGGGGATGCTGGATACCGACATCGAAATCATCAATATCATGCGAGCGAAACAGGAGAAGCAGTGAATCTGTGACAAGGGGGCGATAGACCCCCTTGTTCTTGTCACGACGGCGCAGACCGTCTGACACGGTTGCCAGGGCAAGCATGGCGCTTGCTCTTGTTTCTCGGGCCCAAGCCCGCTTTTTGGGGAGTCATACCATGACATTTAGCGTTATCGGCAATCTGGCCATCGCCGCCATCTTGCTGTTCTTTCTCTACCGGTTACAGGAAAAACATGTGAGCTTCACCCGCCGGGTATTTGCCGGTCTGGGGCTCGGTATTCTGTTCGGCGCCGCGTTGCAACTGCTTTACGGTGCAGGTTCGCCCGTCATTGTTCAGACCATCGACTATCTGGATATCGTGGGTAGCGGCTATGTGAAGCTGCTGCAGATGATCATCATCCCGCTGATCATGGTCTCCATCATCAGCGCTATCTTGAAGCTCAATGGCGGCACTGCGCTGGGCAAGATCAGCGCCATGACCATAGGCGTGCTGATCTTCACCACCGCTATCGCCGCCGGGGCGGGCATCCTGATGTCCAACCTGTTTGGCCTGAGCGCTGAAGGGCTCACCTCCGGTGCCGCCGAAAGCGCCCGGGGCGCCGCGCTGCAGACCACCCTCGGCAGCGTCGAGAGCATGTCGTTTGCCAAGATGATGCTGGAGTTCATTCCCGCCAACCCCTTCCTCGACATGACTGGCGCGCGCAAGACCTCCACCATCGCCGTGGTGATCTTCTCCATCTTCATCGGCCTCTCTGCCACCGGCATTGCCCGCAAGAAGCCGGAGATCTTCGCCAGCTTCAGCCACTTCGTGGCCGTGGCTCATGCCATCGTAATGCGAATGGTGACCCTGGTGCTGCGCCTGACCCCGTTCGGCGTGCTGGCGCTGATGACCAAGGTGGTCTCCGGTTCCAACTATGCTGACATCCTCAACCTGCTCAGCTTTGTGATGGCCTCTTACGGCGCCATCGCCATCATGTTTGTCGTGCACCTGCTGCTGGTGAGCATGGTCGGCATCAACCCGCTGCGCTTCCTCAAGAAGATCACTCCGGTGCTGGCGTTTGCCTTCACCTCGCGCACCAGTGCGGGCTCCATTCCGATGAACGTGCAGACCCAGACCAAGTCGCTGGGTATTCCTGAGGGGATCGCCAACTTCGCCGCCTCCTTCGGTTCCACCATCGGCCAGAACGGCTGCGCCGGTATCTATCCAGCCATGCTGGCCGTGATGATTGCGCCGACCGTCGGGGTCAACCCGATGGATCCCGGTTTTATCATGACCCTGATCGCCATCATCACCGTCAGCTCCTTCGGGGTGGCCGGGATTGGCGGCGGCGCCACCTTTGCCGCGCTGATCGTGCTCTCCGCGCTGGACTTCCCGGTGGCGCTGGCCGGTCTGCTCATCTCCATCGAGCCGCTGATCGACATGGGCCGTACCGCGCTCAACGTCTCCGGCTCCATCACCGCAGGGACGGTCACCAGCCGCCTGATGGGCGAGACCGACATGCATGTGTTCAACAGCGATCACGAAGTGAGTCTGGACGGCGAAGAGTCCACCGTCTGATTTGCTGTCGGTTGATCTGCCCGTGGAAAGGGGCGACTCTTTCCCGTCATAGACCGCAGGGAGGGCATGCCCTCCCTGCGCCATTGAGAGGAAAAACTATGAGAATTCTGATCATCGGTGGCGAAGCCGCCGGTATGAGCGCGGCCGCCAAGGCGCGCCGACTGGCCAAAGAGGCGGAGATCGTGGTGTATGAGGCCTCCGAAGTGATCTCTTTCGGTGCCTGTGGCCTGCCTTACTTCGTCGGTGACGAGTTTCAGGAGCCCGGTTACATGGCCGAGTTCACCCCTGAGCAGTTCGCCGCCAAGGGGATCGAGGTCAAGATTGGCCATCGGGTGCTGAGCGTCGATGCGGCTGCCCAGACTCTGGTGGTGGAGCACAACGGCGACACCTTCACCGATCGCTACGATCGGCTGATGATCGCCACCGGCGCCCGCGAAGTGATGCCCCCCATCCCCGGCTTGCAGCAGCAAGGGGTATTTGGTCTGCGCCGGATGGCCGACGGGCTTGCGCTGAAGGCGGCGGTGCAAGACAAGAACAATCGCCGCGCCCTGGTGATCGGCTCCGGCTTTATCGGGCTGGAGGTGGTCGAGGCGCTGGTGCATCAGGGCAAAGAGGTGCGTCTTATCGAGCTGGCGGATCGGGTCATCCCCGACGCGTTTGATGGCGAGATCACCCAACACATCGAAACCGAACTGCGCGAGCAGGGGGTCTCTCTCCATCTGGGTGAGCGAGTTGAAGCGCTGCTGGGGGATGGCCGGGTGACCGGCGTGCGCACCAGCCAGGGCGAGTACGAGGCCGATATCGTGGTGGTCTGCACCGGGGTCAAGCCCAACACCGAGTTTCTGGCCGATACCGGCATCGAGCGGCTCGGTAACGGCGCCATCAAGGTGGATCGTCAGGGACGCAGCTCGCTGGCCAACGTCTGGTCGGCCGGTGACTGTGCCAGCGTCTGGCACAGCGTGAAGCAGCAGCAGGTCTATGTACCGCTCGCCACCATCGCCAACAAGCTGGGGCGCATGGTGGGCGAGAACCTGGCGGGGGCCGAGCAGGAGTTCCCGGGCACTTTGGGCTCTGCGGCGCTCAAGGTGCTGGGGCTGGAGGCGGGCCGTACCGGCCTCTCCGAGCAGGAAGCCAAGGCGATGGGCATCGACTATCGCACTGTTGTGATCAAGGACAAGTGCCACACCAACTACTGCCCGGGTCAGTCCGACATTCACGTCAAGCTGGTCTATGAGGCGGGCAGCAAGCGGCTGCTGGGTGGCCAGATCCTCGGTCGCAAGGGGGCGGTCCACCGCATCGACGCGCTGGCGGTGGCCATCACCATGGGGGTGACCACCGAGCAGCTCGGCATGCTGGACTTTGCCTACGCGCCGCCCTTCTCCCGCACCTGGGATGCCCTGAACGTGGCGGGTAACGTCGCGAAGTAAGCGTTGCGATGACGGACGGCGTTGGGAAGGCGCCGTCACGCTGACCCAGCTCTGCAGAGCCCCTGCGGGTAATGTCAGTGGCTAAATTGCAGCGATAAAAAAACCGATGCCTTGGCATCGGTTTTTTGTTACCGGTTTATCCGTATCACTCAGCCACGGCCGAGGCGGTTCTCCGGGTAGTTCTTGGCCAGCACTTCGCGGGCATGCTTGGCCAGCTGCGGCATCTTCAGAGCGTCGTAAGACTCGACCATGATCTCCAGTGCCTTCTCGGTTTCGGCTGTGTCGGGGTAGGTTTCGACAATCAGCTTGGCCCGGTTGGCGGCCGCAACCAGTGCATCACGCTTCACGTAATACTCGGCCACGCTCAGGTCATATCGGGCCAGACGATTCTTCAGGCCAATCATGCGGGCGCGGGCATCGGCGGCATAGACGCTGTTGGGGTAGTTCTGCAGCAGGGTCTTGAAGTCCTGGAATGCCTGACGGGCATAAGCCGGGTCTTTGTCGTCACGACCTATACCGAACAGGCTTTGGAAGAAGTTGTAATCCGCCGCCATGTTGGTCAGGCCGCGCATATAGAAGACGTAATCGATATTTTTATGCGCCGGATTGAGGCGGATAAAACGGTCGATATTGGCGATCGCCTGAGCGGTATCATCCTGCTTGTAGTAGGCATAGATGAGGTCAAGCTGCACCTGATTGGAGTAGGCACCGAACGGGTAGCGAGAGTCCAAAGCCTCCAGCAATTCAGTGGCTTGCACGTAATTGCCAACATCCAGTTTGAGGCGTGCTTTCTGGTACAGGGTCTCCGGCGGTTCGTCGGGTACCTTGGGTTTGGTGCTGGAACAGCCTGTGATCAAGGTAGCGACCAAGGCGAGCGACATCAGCAGGTGAGACTTCTTTCCCATCAACAACATCCGGTCCATTTCCACGAAATTGGCAAAGTATCCGTTATGCTTGGCTAAAAGAAAAGCTAGAATACCCGGATTATTTCGAATTGATACCCCCCGCTCAAGAGACCATACATGAGCCAGCATATTGAACTGACAGGCGAATTCCAGGATCACCAATTCGGGCAGCGACTCGACCAGGCCCTGGCCGAATTGTTTCCAGACTACTCCCGCACCCGCATCAAGGAGTGGATTTTACAGGACAGAGTGACCCTGGACGGTCAGGTTGCCAACACCCCGCGCGAGAAGATTCTGGCCGGGCAGCAGGTGCATGTGAATGTCGAGCTGGAAGATGATACTCGCTGGGATGCCCAGGATATCGAGCTCAACATCGTTTATGAAGATGAACACATTCTGGTGATCGACAAACCAGCCGGTCTGGTGGTTCACCCGGGTGCAGGTACGCCGGATGGCACCATCCTCAACGCCCTGCTGCACCGCTACCCCGGCATTGCCGAGGTGCCCCGCGCCGGTATCGTGCACCGTCTGGATAAAGACACCACAGGTTTGATGGTGGTTGCCAAAACCGTACCCGCACAGACCCATCTGGTGGAAGCGTTGCAGGCGCGCCAGATCACCCGTGAGTACGAAGCGATCGCCATCGGTCACATGACCGCAGGTGGTACCGTTGATGCGCCTATCGGCCGTCACCCGACCCAGCGTACCCACATGGCCGTGGTGCCCAATGGCCGTCCTTCCGTGACCCACTACCGGGTGCACGAGAAGTTCCGTGGCCACACCCGCCTGCGTCTGCGTCTGGAGACCGGCCGTACCCACCAGATCCGTGTCCACATGGCGCACATCAAACACCCGCTGGTGGGAGATCCCGCTTACGGTGGCCGTCTGCGCCCGCTGCGCAACGCGACCCCCGAGCTGACCCAGGCACTGCGTAACTTCAACCGTCAGGCGCTGCATGCCACCATGCTGCAACTGGCTCACCCCATCACGGGTGAAGTGATGCAGTGGCATTCAGCTACACCGCAAGACATGGTGGAGCTGATGGAAGTGCTGCGCGCGGATACTCTCGCCAATCCGGATGATTTAGTCTGGAATTGATGGGCTGAAAGAGGTGCTGCAGATCAAGGGCACCCTCGCCAATCCGGACGATCTGGTCTGGAACTGATGTGATAGGGCCTGCTGCGTCGGTTTCTGGCGTCATC
The DNA here is from genome assembly GCF_027706025.1 of Aeromonas sp. Y311-2. Lineage (NCBI taxonomy): Bacteria > Pseudomonadati > Pseudomonadota > Gammaproteobacteria > Aeromonadales > Aeromonadaceae > Aeromonas > Aeromonas sp. Y311-2. Next base: position 113,113 of record NZ_JAPDCL010000008.1, read on the forward strand.
CGGCCCGAATAGATGCCAAACGGGGTTCCCTTGCAGGAGCCCCGTTTTTATATCGGTGAATTGAAGGAGTCACAGATGAAATGGATCGAACCCGACTGGCCAGCCCCGGCGTGCGTCAGGGCGTTGTCGACCACCCGGGATGGCGGCGTCAGTGAAGGGGTCTTTACCGGTCTCAATCTGGGCGCCCACGTGGGTGACGAACCGGCGCGAGTCGAGGCCAATCGTGCTCGCTTGCAGCAGGCGGCCGCAATCCCGGGGCCCCTCAACTGGCTCAATCAGGTGCACGGCACCGTGGTTCATCAGGTCAGCAGCCATTATCAGCAAGCACCGGATGCCGATGCCGCCTGCGCCCATGAGGCGGAGCTGGCCTGCATCGTGATGACTGCCGACTGTCTGCCGGTGCTGTTCTGTGATCGGGCAGGTACCGTGGTGGCCGCCGCTCATGCTGGCTGGCGTGGCCTGAAAGAGGGCGTGCTGGAGGCGAGTATCGCCGCCATGGGCTGCGAGCCGGGCGAGATCCTGGCCTGGCTTGGCCCGGCCATTGGCCCCACTGCATTTGAAGTGGGGGGAGAGGTGCGCGAGGCCTTTATGGCTGAGCAGGCTGAAGCAGAAGCGGCGTTCGTCCCTTCGTCCAACGACGGCAAATGGCTGGCGGATATCTACCAACTGGCTAGGCTGCGCCTCGCCCGCGCTGGCGTTACCGCCGTCTATGGCGGCGAATATTGCACCTTCAGCGATAGCGAGCAGTTCTACTCCTATCGTCGTGACGGTCAGACCGGCCGTATGGCCTCCCTCATCTGGTTGGCCCGCTAAGCAATCACCCGCCAAGTAATACCCCGTCTCTCTCAAGAACAGATCCGTATGAGAGAGGCGGGGATCCTGCCCTCTCCCCGCTTTGCAGAAAAAATAACCAGCCCATGCCCTTGAAATAGCCCGTACGGGCCTCATCTTTCATCTCAGAAAGTTATGTTGTTTGCCGCGCAAGCGGCGTCTGCCTGTTTGAAGGGGGAGTGCAATGCGCCTCGATCGCCTGACCAGCAAATTCCAGATTGCTATTTCCGATGCCCAGTCTCTTGCGCTGGGTCGTGACCACCAATTCATCGAACCCGTTCACCTGATGACCGCGTTGGTCAATCAGGATGGCGGCTCTATCCGTCCGTTGCTCACCCTGACCGGGATGGATATCAACGCCCTGCGCTCCCGTCTCGGTGAGGAGCTGGATCGCCTGCCGCGCGTGAGCGGCGTGGAAGGGGACGTGCAGCTCTCCAACGGCCTCGGCCGCCTGCTCAACGTCTGCGACAAACTGGCCCAGCAGCGCAAGGATCAGTTCATCTCCTCCGAGCTGTTCGTGCTGGCTGCCCTCGACGACAAGGGAACGCTGGGTGAGCTGCTGCGCGCCCAGGGGCTGACCAAGGAAAAACTCGAAGCGGCCATCGACAAGGTGCGTGGCGGCAAGAAGGTGGAAGATGCCAACGCCGAGGAGAACCGCCAGGCGCTGGAGAAGTACACCATCGATCTGACCGAGCGGGCCGAAATCGGCAAACTCGACCCGGTGATTGGCCGCGATGACGAGATCCGCCGTACCATTCAGGTGCTGCAACGCCGCACCAAGAACAACCCTGTGTTGATCGGTGCTCCCGGTGTCGGTAAAACCGCCATCGTCGAGGGGTTGGCCCAGCGCATCATCAACGGCGAAGTACCGGAAGGGCTCAAGAACAAGCGGGTGCTGTCGCTGGACATGGGGGCGCTGGTGGCCGGGGCCAAGTATCGCGGCGAGTTTGAAGAGCGGCTTAAGGCCGTACTGACCGATCTCGCCAAGGAGGAGGGCAACGTCATCCTCTTTATCGACGAGCTGCACACCATGGTCGGCGCCGGCAAGGGTGAGGGGGCCATGGACGCGGGCAACATGCTGAAACCTGCGCTGGCCCGTGGCGACCTGCACTGCGTCGGCGCCACCACCCTGGATGAGTACCGCCAGTACATCGAGAAGGATGCTGCCCTCGAGCGCCGTTTCCAGAAGGTGCTGGTGGAAGAGCCGAGCGTGGAGGACACCATCGCCATCCTGCGCGGCCTGAAAGAGCGTTACGAGCTGCATCACCATGTGCAGATCACCGACCCTGCCATCGTGGCGGCGGCCCAGCTGTCGCACCGCTATATCGCGGATCGCCAGTTGCCGGACAAGGCTATCGACCTTATCGACGAGGCGGCAGCCAGCATCCGGTTGCAGATCGACTCCAAGCCCGAGGCGCTCGATCGTCTCGAGCGGCGCATCATCCAGCTCAAGCTGGAGCAGCAGGCGTTGATGAAGGAGGACGATGACGCCAGCCGCAAGCGTCTGGAGCTGATCAATCAGGAGATTGGCGAAAAAGATCGGGAATACAACGAGCTGGATGAGGTGTGGAAGGCCGAGAAGGCCGCCCTCGCCGGCACCCAGCACATCAAGGCGGCCCTCGAACAGGCCCGCCAGGATCTCGACGTGGCGCGCCGCGCAGGCGACCTGGGCCGGATGTCCGAGCTGCAGTACGGCCGCATTCCGGAGCTGGAGAAACAGCTGGATCTCGCCACTCAGGCCGAGATGCAGGAGACCAGTCTGCTGCGCAACCGGGTCACCGACGTGGAGATTGCAGACGTGCTGGCCCGCTGGACCGGTATTCCGGTCGCCCGCATGCTGGAAGGGGAGCGCGACAAGCTGCTGCGGATGGAAGATCAGCTGCACAGCCGGGTGATTGGTCAGGAGGAGGCGGTCGATGCGGTCTCCAACGCCATTCGTCGCTCCCGTGCCGGTCTCTCCGACCCGAATCGCCCCATCGGCTCCTTCCTGTTCCTGGGGCCCACCGGGGTGGGCAAGACCGAGCTGTGCAAGGCGCTGGCGGAGTTCCTGTTCGATACCCAGGATGCCATGGTGCGGATCGATATGTCCGAGTTCATGGAGAAACACAGCGTGGCCCGTCTGGTGGGGGCGCCTCCCGGATACGTGGGTTATGAAGAGGGTGGTTATCTGACCGAGGCTGTGCGCCGTCGTCCCTACTCGGTGATCCTGCTGGACGAGGTGGAGAAAGCGCATCCGGATGTGTTCAACATCCTGTTGCAGGTGCTTGATGATGGCCGCCTGACCGATGGTCAGGGTCGCACCGTCGATTTCCGTAACTCGGTGGTGATCATGACCTCCAACCTCGGGTCGGATCTGATTCAGGAGCACCACTCCGAGAAGGATTACGACGAGATGAAGGCCATGCTGATGGATGTGCTGACCCGCAGTTTCCGGCCGGAGTTTATCAACCGGATCGACGAGACCGTGGTGTTCCATCCGCTCGGCGAGGAGCACATCAAGTCCATCGCCCGCATCCAGCTCAAGAGCCTGATGGGCCGTCTCGAGGCTCAGGGTTACGAGGTGGAGGTGAGCGAAGCGCTGCTCAACAAGCTGGTTCACGCCGGGTTCGACCCCGTTTACGGGGCACGACCCCTCAAGCGGGCGATCCAGCAGAAGGTGGAGAACCCGCTGGCGCAGGCCCTGCTCTCCGGCCGCATCGTCCCCGGCAAGAAACTGTTGCTGGGAGCCGACAGCAACGGCCTCACCATGACCCAGTAACCGATCTCGTGTCGATGTTTGCAACGCCAGCCCTCGGGCTGGCGTTGTCATATCTGGTGGCGGGGATTCGGGCGCAAAAAAACGGCAATCCGAAGATTGCCGGGAGGAATGTAGTGAAGCGACCTGACGTGGGTTGAGCGGGTCGCAGGGGCAAGCCCCAGTTTCGCCGTGGGCCATCAGGGATGACCACGCGACTTACAGCATGTCCGGACTGCGCTCGTTCAGTCCGCACCGCCACACACCTTCAGGGCTGACCCGCGAGCCACTGCGCGCAGGCCAGACCGATGAAATCAACGCGTTTACAGCATGCCCGGGATGGCGGCTTTCATCTCGGCTGGCCAGACACCGACCTGCACCTGACCGATGTGCTCTTTTTGCAGCAGCAGCATGGCCAGACGGGATTGGCCGATGCCACCGCCGATGGTCTGCGGCATCCGTGCGGCCAGCAGGTCCTGATGCCAGTCGTACTGCAGGCGATCCTCGTCGCCTGTGATGGCCAGCTGGCGGCGCAACGCCTCGGCATCGACCCGGATCCCCATGGAGGAGATCTCGAAGCTGTCTTGCAGCACCGGGTTCCACACCAGAATGTCACCGTTCAGACCCGCCAGACCCAGCTCGCTGTGGCTGCTCCAGTCGTCGTAGTCCGGGGCGCGGACATCGTGACGCTCGCCGTGGGAGAGGGCACCGCCGATGCCGATCAGGAACACGGCCCCCAGCTCTTTGGCGATGGCACGCTCGCGCCCCTTGGTATCGAGGTCCGGGTAACGGGCCAGCAGCTCTTCGCTGTGCAGGAACTGGATCTCGGCTGGCAGGAAGGGGGTCAGCTCATGTTCGGCGCAGACTGCGCGCTCGGTGGCCTTGATGGCGGCCCAGATGCCGCGCACGGTTTCCTGCAGATAGGCCAGATCGCGGCGCTCGCTCGGCATCACCTTCTCCCAGTCCCACTGATCCACATAGACGGAGTGGATGGGGGTGAGGCGATCCTCGTCCGGACGCAGCGCCTTCATGTGGGTGTAGATCCCTTCACCCGGGCCGAAGCCGAAGCGACCCAGTGTCTGGCGCTTCCATTTGGCCAGTGAGTGCACAACTTCGTAGCTGTGCTCCGGCAGGGTCTTCACCTTGACCTGCACTGCATTCTCGTGGCCAGAGAGGTTGTCCTGAGTGCCATCACCGACCCGGCTCAGGATGGGGGCTTGTACCTCCATCAGACCTAGTTGCTGGGCGAGTTGGCGGGAGAACATCTCTTTGACGAAGCTGATCTGCTGTTGGCTGCGAATGTAGTGCTGTTTCATGCTGAATTCCTGTTTCAAACCCCGTTGGATGTGGTGATTCTTCAACGGATTGCCAACTAAATTCAATATTCGATAATAGAAATAGGCTTTATGTATTTTTTTCTTCAAAATAAGCCGTTATTTAATGAGGTATCGTCAACGGGAGTGCAAAAAAATGCCGGAAAATTACCGGATCGATAATCTCGATCAGGCCATCCTCACTGCTCTGATGGAAAATGCGCGGATCCCTTACGCCGAACTTGCGAAACAACTGGCGGTCAGCCCGGGCACCATCCATGTGCGGGTGGAGAAGATGAAACAGGCGGGGATCATCGAGGGGACACGGGTGCAGGTTAACCCCAAGAAGCTGGGTTACGACGTCTGCTGCTTTATCGGGATCAATCTGAAGAGTGCCAAGGATTACCCCTCGGCACTGGCCAAGCTGCAGGCGCTGGACGAGGTGGTGGAGGCCTACTACACCACGGGCCACTACAGCATCTTCATGAAGGTGATGACCCGCTCCATCGACGAGCTGCAGATAGTGCTGATCAACAAGATCCAGACCATCGACGAGATCCAGTCCACTGAAACCCTGATTTCACTGCAAAACCCGATCCTGCGGGATGTGAAACCCTGACCCCTGATCAGGGGTCGATATAGGGGATGGCGTACTTGTCGTAGAGGGTCTTGAGGCTGCCGTTTCGCTTCATGCGCAGCAGTTCGGCATCGTAGGCCGCCATCAGGGCGGGGGTCTGTGCATCCGCTCGTGCGCGGGCCCAGGTGTTGAAGTAGGGGCTGCTCTTGAGCGGTTTGGGCAGGTAATCGACCTTGCCTGTCAGCCCCTCCTCCTTGATCTGGGTGAAGGCGGTGACCAGCGGCATGGGCACGGTATCGATCCGTCCGGCCAGCAGTTTGCGCAGTTGCAGCTGGTTCATGGTGATCTTCTGGAACTGATAGGCCGGGTCGGTCATGGCCGCTGCCAGTTCAGGGGTGTAGGAGAAATCCTTGGTCACGCCGATGCGCCAGGGTTTGAGGTCGGCCAGCGTTTCGTAGCGGATCTTCATCAGGTCCGCCTTGCGCACGAAGAAGTGCCAGCTGTGGCGAAGATGGGCCTGCTGGGGATAGATGAGATAACTCTCCCGCTCTGCCTTGTAGGAGTGGGTCATCACCAGATCGCAGGCGCCGGTTTCGGCATTGCGGGTGAGGCGGGCACCGGAGTCGGCCAGTTCGATCCGAAAGGGCGTCTCCAGCTTGTCGAAGATGGCGGTGACGATGTCGATATCGAGTCCGCGGGGTTTCTGATCGACATCGAGAAACTTGAGCGGGGGCTCTATGGTGCCGCAGATCACCAGCTCTTTGGCGGGCAATCCGAGTGGAAACAGCAACCAAAACAGGGGGATCACACGCAAACTATGTCTCCTGAGCCCGTTTGAAGATATTCCAAGACCTGATTCCAGTATATTGGATGGCACCTGATCCGTTAGAAGCGACTGTTTATGGCAAATCCTGAAATTGAGAGCCCGCTGGACGGGATCGACAAGTTGACCGTCTCGCTCTACCGCCTTGGCTTGAGTGCGGCTGCCCTGTTGCTGCTTTGCCGCGGTGCGGCGCTGCTGAGCGGGATGGCATTGCTCCCGTCGGCACAATGGTTGATGTCGCTGGCAGTGGCAAGCGCAATCTGCGGCTTCTCGCTGCATATCTACGACAAGCGGATTCGCCTGATTCTGCAGGGATTTGGTTGGGGCGCGCTGGCCCTGGCTGCGGTGGGGGCTCCGGATGCGCTGGTGCTGGGGGCGGCGTTGGCGACCCTCTCCGGGCTGGCGTTCAAGGAGCAGTTTTGTTTCGCCATTCCCGGCATCAAGCTGGTGCCCGTATTGCTGCCGGCGTTATGGCTGCTGGAGTGGTTGCGGGTGGAGTGGGCTGCCGCACTGGTGGCGCTGGTCTGTGGCGCCCTGTTGACCTTGCTGGCGCTGGCCAAGTGGCGGATGCCCCTGCACTTCGATATCGGTGACAAGGGGCGTTACCAGATCTAGGTCTGCTGGCACACCTTCATCTGCTGGTTGAGGGCCTGCATCACCTGACGGCGGCTGATGATGCCGACCACCTTGCCCTGTTGCAGCACCGGGTAGATCTTGGGCTTGGCATCGGCCATCTGGCGAGCCAGATCCAGAATGCTCTCATCCGGCCCGACCGAGAGGGGCGAACGGTTCATCAGATCCTCCACCCGGGTGCGGGTATCGCAGTGGTAGCTGCCGGTGAGCAGGCTGGGGATGCAGTCTTGTTCGGAAAGAAAGCCGATCAGCCGTTTCTGCTCATCCAGCACCGGCAGGCCGCCAAGACCCGATTGATGCAGGCGATCCAGCGCCTCGGCCAGGCCGAGTCCGGCAGTGAGGGAGTGGGTCAGGCGACCCATGTGGTGGTGTACTTTCAGCATGGTGGTGACTCCGCAAGATGGGGATGCCGCCACTATGACGCGGGCGGGTAGCTCGCGACCAATGGCTTGTGCCGCAGGGATTGATAGGCACAAGCCATCGGCGGTGATCCGCTGGCAGGCGGGCTTCGTTCATGCAAGACCATGAAAGGGAAAGGAGATCGTATGCGTGCATTGGTTACGGGCTGCGGCCGTCGACTCGGATTTTATCTCTGTGAACAACTGGTGGCAGCGGGCTGGCAGGTGACGGGCAGTTATCGCAGCGAGCGGCCGGAGCTGGCCACGCTGGCAGTACTGGGGGTCGAACTGGTGCAGGCGGATTTTGGCCGGGAAGAGGACGTTGGCAAGCTGATCGATGTGCTGGCGACCCATCAGGATCTGACGCTGGTGATCCACAACGCCTCGGCCTTCGAGCCGCAGGCAACTGATCCGGCTGCACAACTGGCCCAGTTCGAGCAGTTCTACCGTGTACACATGGCGGCCCCCTTCCAGCTAAACCGGGCGTTGGCCCCCCAGCTTGCCAGCAATCCCAACGCCAGCATCATTCATATCACCGATATCTATATCCATGCCCCGGCCCCCCGTTTTGCCAGCTATGTGGCGACCAAGGCGGGAGCCCATTCGCTGGCCATGAGCTTTGCCCGGGAGCTGGCGCCAGCGGTTCGGGTCAACACTATAGAGCCGGGCCCCATCCTGTTTCTCGACGAGCATGACGAGGCATGGCGCCAGCAGGTGTTGGCGAAAACACCGCTGGCGCGGGAGGGAGGACTGGAGCCCATCTGGCAGGCGGTGCAGTTACTGATGGGGAATAGTTATATGACGGGGGCCAGCATCAAGGTAGATGGCGGGCGTGCGCTGGCTACCCTCTGAAGAATTGCCAAGCACCAGCGGCCCCAGCCCGACCTGCCGGGTCAGCAAGCCCTTGCCGGGTTTGAGCTTGCCCGATGGGGCGGGGAGCGTCACTTGCAGCGCCACCTTGGGGTCATGCACCTCGCCATGGCCATAGAGCTCTGCCAGCAGCTCCGCCAGATAGGAATCGACCTCTGCCGAGGCAAAGTCACCGCTCCTGTTGCTGGCCAGAATATCGATGTCGAGCGGCCGGTCGTGGACCTTGCAGAGCGGATCGCTGCGATCCCGGCCGTGCGCCACCTCGAGGGTGACAAAGTGCTGCTTGAGGCGGGCGGCATCGAGCGGGCTCTCCACCACCAGCAGGCAGTTGAGAAAGTCGTGGTTTGAGTGCATTCCCACCGGCTTGGTGCGGATCACCGAACTCAGCCGCAGGGGGCCGACGTTCGCAAGCAGCTCGGCCAGCGCGCGGCTGACATGGATATGCGGGTCAATATTGGAACCAATGCTACACAGATAGAACATGCTCACCTTCCCGGGGTTGGGCTCATCTGAAATGTATACGCAGCTCACGGTTATCGGATTAACTATGGCTTAACATTGTCTTATCTATTGTGATCCGGCACTGATTGGCAGAAAGGAGGTTTGCATGAGTGTGGAGCTGAAATGGGCGCTGTTGACCGCCTCGGGCGCGCTGGCGATGATCATGATTATCTGTCTGGCCTCTGTCGCGTTGGCGTGAATCACCACAATCCAGATAATACAAACCGGCCTGTTGGCCGGTTTTGTTTTTTGGGGCGGTGCGGCTATGCTGGCGCACCGGTGAGAATGCAAGAGAAGAGATGATGACCAAGGTTCGCCCACGCTCCCTGCTGCAGGTGGTATTGATGGGATTTGTGCTGGTATTGATGCCGCTGGGCGGCATGATCTGGCACAACAGCACCTCCCTTGCCCACCTCAGTCAGCTCACCAGCGACGAGATGGAGCGGGCAGTCAAGGATACCCGCCGCGCCACCCTGCTGACGGCGCAAGCCATCGATATCGAGCGCACCTTGCGCCGCTTCGCGGTGCTGGGGGATCGCCGCAGTCTCACCAGCTACCAGCAGCAACTCGACGGGTATCGGGTGTTGCTGGCGGAGCACCGCAACTCCATCACCGACGGCCAGCTCTACAGCGGGCTCGATCAGGGGCTGGCTTGGCTCGACAGCCTGCAGGATGCCGCATTGGCTCGTGCTGCGGTAGCGGGGGACAAGCTGGAGCAGTTCAACGATGCCAACAAGCAGCTCGAAATAGTCACCCGCAGCCGGGTTGACGAACACATGGATCGGGTGCAGCTCACTATCGCCGGACTGACCAGTGAACTCTGGTGGGTGAGCGGAGCGGTGGCGGCGCTCAGCCTGCTGATGGTCTTTATCTTCACCTACCTCATCATCCACCCGGTACGACAGATTGAGTCGCGCATCTTGAGTCTGGGAGCCGGGGTCGAACCCGATCCCAAGCCGGTTGACGGCCCTGCCGAGCTGGTATTGCTGGGGGAGCGGATCGTCTGGCTGCACGACAAACTCAAGGAGCTGGAGCTGCAGAAATACCAGTTCCTGCGCCATGTATCCCACGAGCTCAAGACCCCGCTGGCGGTGCTGCGGGAAGGGACGGATCTGCTCTGCGAGCAGCTGGTCGGGCCTTTGACGCCGGATCAGCTGGAGATCTGCCAGATGCTCGATGAGAACAGTCGGCGCCTGCAGACCCTGATCGAGCGGCTGCTCGACTTCAACCGGCTCAGTCAGCAGGAGGCCTTCGAACTGGAGCCCGTCCCCCTGCTGCCGATGTTGTCGGAACTTTCTGCCGAGTACCGGCTGGCATTGGAGTCCAAGCAGATCCGTGTACACTTGCCGACCGTGCCGGTTACCCTGTGGGCGGAGCCCTACCGGCTAAGACTGATCCTCGATAACCTCTTCTCCAACGCCGTCAGTTACGGCGCCAGCGGGGGCAATATCTGGATCAGGGCAGGGCAGGATGAACAGATAAGCTGGCTGGAAGTGGCCAACGAGGGGCCCAAGATCCCCGTGGCCGATCAGCAACGCATTTTTGAACCCTTCGAGCAAGGCAGCACAGTGCGGCAAGGTCTCTTGAAAGGCTCGGGCATGGGCCTTTCCATCGCCCGCGAGTCTGCCAACAGCCTGGGGGGGGAACTGGTTCTGGTAGAGGATGAACAGGCGGATGTCTGTTTCAGGTTGATGTTGAAATGAGGACTATGAAGATACAACGCGTATTTCCAGCTCTGATGGCAGGGCTGCTCGCGGGTTGCTCCTTGCTGCCGCAACAGGCACAGCGGGAGTCCTCCGATATCGCTTTTGCCAAGCGGATGGAGTTTGCCAATAAGGAGATGCAGGTGCGTCTGCAATACTCCGACTGGCTGCTGGCCAGTCACCCCCAGCAACGGGTGCAGGAGCGTCAGCGTCTGAAAGGGGCCGACGATCTGGAGAGCCGGGTCAGTCTGGCGATGGTGGACTCCCACCCCGCCGAATCGGTGGCCAATCGCACCGCCGGTCTGGCGCGCCTGAAGCAGATGTTGCCCGAACTGGGTCTCGATGCGCAGGCCTTTTTACGTAGCTGGATCGCCCTTGGCGAGCAGCTGCTGGCTCGCGACAGCCGTCGCGATGACCAGAGTCAGGAGATCCAGCGGCTGCGCCGCCAGATCGAGCAGCTGACCGCTATCGACGACCAGCTCAACCAGCGTAAGCTGAACGAGAATCGTGAGGTAATACCATGAGCCGGATCCTGTTGGTGGATGACGACGTCAGCCTGCTCAAACTGATGAGCATGCGGCTGCGCAGTCAGGGTTATGAAGTGGATACCGCCGACAGTGCGGAAGGGGCCCTCGACCGGTTGCGTCAGCAACGGGCCGATCTGGTGCTGAGCGATCTGCGGATGGCCGGCATGGACGGTCTGGCGCTGTTCGAGCGGATCCAGGCCCAGTGGCTGGGTTTGCCGGTGATCATCATGACCGCCCACGGCACCATCCCGGACGCCATTCAGGCGACCCGCTCCGGCGTCTTCAGCTTCCTGACCAAACCCATCAACAAGGATGAGCTGTTCGCCACCATCGAACATGCGTTGAGTCTGACGCGGCCGAAACAGCAGCAGGAGTGGCAGTCGCTGATCCTGACCCGCAATCCCCAGCTGGAACAGCTGCTGATCCAGGCCCATAGCATTGCGACCATGGAGGTGCCGGTGCTGATCATGGGGCCGTCAGGCTCCGGCAAGGGGGCGATGGCGCAGGCGCTGCACCAGGCCAGCCAGCGGCGCGACAAGCCGCTCCATACCATCAACTGTGCCGCCATTCCGTGGGCGTCACTCGACTTGCAGCTGTTTGGTGAAGATGGCCAGTCCGGTCTGTTCGAGCAGGCCAAGGGGGCGACCCTGTTTCTCGACGAGATTGGCAGCCTCTCCGAATCCCTGCAGGCCAAGCTGCTGCAGGTGATGGAGGAGTATGGTCAGGGCACGCCGGAGGTGCGGGTGCTCAGCTCCAGCCATCAGGATCTGGTCAAGGCGATGGAGGAGGGGCGCTTTCGGGAAGATCTCTTCTACCGTCTCAATGTCGCCAATATCACCTTGCCGTCTCTCAGTGCCCGCAGCGAGGATATCCCCCTGCTGGCCCGTCAGGCGCTCGACGATTACCGTAGCCGCCACAGCGACTGCGCCGCCATGGGTTTTTCGCCCGAGTCGCTGGCGATGCTGGCGGCCGCTGCCTGGCCCGGCAACGTGCGCCAGCTCTGCAACGTGGTGGAGCAGCTCGCCAGCCTCTGTTGCAGCCCGGTGATCGGGGTCTCCATGGTGGAGTCCGCCCTGAGCGGCGGTGGCGGTGGCATCCCCTCGTTCAACGAGGCGCGGGCCGAATTCGAGAAGGAGTATCTGATCCGTTTGCTGCGCACCACCGAGGGCAACGTGACCCTGGCGGCCAACATGGCGGGCAGAAACCGTACCGATTTCTACAAGTTATTGAATCGGCACGGTATTGAAGCAGCAAACTTCAAATCGAAGGGATAAATCAGGCGGGATCAATCACCGCCGGAGCGGCATCGGCTTTTTGAGTTTTATGGGAGAGCCAGAGGCCGCTCGCCTTCATCAGGTAACCGAACAAGGCGCCAATGATGAGGGAGGGCAGGATCAGCCGCCACTCGCCAGCCGCCCCGAAGGTGGCACAGCAACCGGCAAAAGTGCCGGGAATGTAGCCGAGCCACTGCTGCTTGGCCTGTACGCACATCAGGGTTGCGACCACCCCCGTCATCACATAACCCGCCACACCCGCTCCCCACAGACTGTCGCCATGGATCAGCAGTAGTGCCCACAGCATGCCGCTGGTGTTGCAGAAGATGGTCTGCAGCAGCGCCTTGTAGCCGCCGCTTGACGCGAAATAGCTGGTGCAGCCGAGAAAGCCGACCCAGGAGATAAGGCCGAACGCGACGGCAATCCAGCCCCAGACGGCGGAGAGAATACCTGTGGTGATGGCGATGGCGATCAGTGGGCTCATGGGGCGACTCTTCAGTTGGCTTCGCAAAATGGGCAGCCTACCCTCGGCAATCGGGGCGGCAAGCGGGGGCCGAATTGTGTGTGATCTTCATCACCCTTTTCAACTCAGGAATACGCTTGCGCTCGCGAAAAAAATTCATTGGTGACCGGCCTGACAGTCGGCCATAGTTAGAGGCCCTGTCCTGCTCATGGAGTGAGTCTGATGGCGCCAAATGTGATCGTTCCCCTGCTGGTGTTCGTAGTCCTGTTTCTGGTCGGCACCATGGCCAAGGCACTGCCCCTGCACCACATGATGTAAATTTGTGTGAAATAAAAATCTGCCGGGGCGGGTCTTATCCATACTGCCTCACTCAGCCCCGGGAGTTTTTCATGTTGATCAAGCGTCGTACCGCCCACCCCCTCACCGAACAGGATGTCACCCCGGAAGCCGTTTATCAGGACCGCCGCCTTATTCTCAAAGGGCTGGGTCTGGGCGCTGCCACCCTCGCTTTCCCCACTCAGGCCGGTGTACTCGACCTGCTGCGCGGTAAAGAGGATGCTCCCCAATTAGCCACCAAGCCGCTCAACAGCAAGCCTGCCGAGCGCCCGGCCAATCTGGCACTGACACCGGAAGAGAAGGCCACCAGTTACAACAACTTCTATGAGCTGGGCACCGACAAGTCCGACCCGGCTCGCAACGGCCATTACCTCAAGCCCGAACCCTGGACCCTCAAGGTGGAGGGGGAGGTGGCCAAGCCTTTTACCCTCGATGTGTGGGACCTCATCAACAAGAGCGAGCTGGAGGAGCGGATCTACCGGCTGCGCTGCGTTGAAGCCTGGTCCATGGTACTGCCCTGGAACGGCATCTCGCTGGCGGAGATTATCCGCCGTGCCGAGCCCACCAGTCGCGCCAAGTTTGTTGCCTTCGAAACCCTGTTTGATCCGAAACAGCTGCCGGGTCAGGCCTCCAGTCTGGGGGGCGGTATAGAGTATCCCTACGTCGAAGGGCTGCGTATCGACGAGGCGATGCACCCTCTCTCTTTCCTTGCGATGGGGCTCTATGGCAAGACCCTGCCCGCCCAGAATGGCGCGCCGATCCGGCTGGTGGTGCCGTGGAAGTACGGCTTCAAGAGCATCAAGAGCATCGTCTCGATCCGGCTGGTGGAGGAGATGCCGCCGACCACCTGGAACCTGCTGGCTCCTAACGAATATGGCTTCTACGCCAACGTCAATCCGCAGGTGGATCACCCGCGCTGGAGTCAGGCCAGCGAGCGCTTTATTGGCGAGGGTGGAGTATTTGGTGCCAAGCGTCAGCCGACCCTGATGTTCAACGGCTATGGTGACGAAGTCGCCTCGCTCTATCAGGGGATGGATCTGCGCCAATGGTACTGAGATTGAAACCGGCCCATATCAGCGGCTTGCGGGCGCTGGTGCATCTGGGCTCCTTGGGTTTCCTGCTCTGGCTGGTTTTTGCCATTCCAGCGGGTCTGCTGGGGGGGGATCCGGTGCCCGAGCTTATCCACTACCTTGGCAAGGGGGCGCTCAATCTGCTGCTGCTCACCCTGCTGGTCTCGCCGCTGGCCAAGCGCTGGCGGCAGGGGCAGCTCATCAAGCTGCGCCGCCCCCTCGGGCTCTGGTGTTTTGCCTGGGCGCTGCTCCACTTCATGGCGTGGCTGGGGCTGGATCTGCAGTTTGACTGGGGCCTGATTGGCGGCGAGCTGGTCAAGCGCAGCTACATAGTGGTGGGGATGGTGGCATTGCTGCTGCTGGCCGCCCTCAGCATCACTTCGCTGCCCGCATTGCAGCGCCGCATGGGCGCCGCATGGCAGAAGCTGCACAACTGGGTCTATGCCATCGCCTTGCTGGTGCCGGTGCATTACTGGTGGTCGCTCAAGAGTGGTTGGGGGGAGCCCCTCATCTACCTGCTGCTGGCCTGCGCCTTGCTCTGGCCGAGACGGGAAAAACTGCTGCGCCCCATGCGGGGACGCTGGAATGCAAAAGAGGCCTAATCGGCCTCTTGTTGTTTGATCTCGCCAGTGTAGGCATCGACGATGAGATGCACCTTCTGATCCTGGCGATTGAGGGTTTTGACCTCGAATTTGTCCCCTTCCAGCTCCACTTCCCGAATGTCGTGATACCCTTGCGCCAGCAGGAGTTTGACCAGCCCGGCCATGTCGAGACGGCTCTGGGCCGCCCAGCTTGTGGCACTCAACAGGCAAAGGATCAGCAGGAAACTGCGCGGGATCATATTCATTCCGGATTCATGGCTGGCAGACTATAAACGCCATTATGTTAGGTTTTTGGAGATGAATCATCCATGAATAGAGCGCTCCCTCTGCTTGGGTTATTGCTGCCGTTGCTGGCGCAGGCGGTCACGCCTGATGAAGCCATGCTGCAGCAAGCTGTCCATGAGGGACGGGTTCGGCCCTTCCATGAAATGATGGAGGTGGCGGCCAGATTGCCGGTGCGGGTGTTGCGGGTGGATCTGGGGGAAGAGGATGGTATCTGGCTCTATGAACTGAGAGTCATCGATCGGGAAAACAGCGTGATCAAGGTGGCCTATCGGGCTGACAACCTTGAGCTGGTGTGGGCCAAGGGCCACCATCTGGAGCGGCTGTTCGAACCGCCAAAGCCCCCGGTCGAGGATGATGAATAACCCCTGTGTGGAAGCCTGTTCATGCGAATTCTGATTGTTGAAGACGAAAAAATTCTGGCTGGCCAGCTGGCCGAACAGCTGCGCCTCTCCGGCTTTGTCACCGACCTCTGCCACGATGGCAACGAGGCCGGCTTCCTCGGTGAGACCGAACCCTATGACGCCATCATTCTCGACCTCGGCCTGCCGGGGCGCGATGGCCTGAGCGTGCTGAAAGAGTGGCGCAGCAAGGGGATCGATACCCCTGTGCTGGTGCTGACCGCCCGTGGTCAGCTGCACGAGAAGATCGAAGGGCTCAACGCCGGTGCCGATGACTACCTTACCAAGCCGTTCCAGGTGGCCGAGCTGGTGGCGCGAGTCCATGCGCTGGTGCGCCGGGCGGCAGGCAACGCCAGCTCCATTCTGGAGATTGGTGGGGTGCGGCTCGACATGGCTGCGTCGCAGGTGTGGTACGAAGGGACTCCCATCAAGCTGACCGCCCACGAGTTCCGGGTGCTGGGTTACCTGATGCAGCACAGGGGCAAGGTGGTGTCGCGTAGCGAGCTGATCGACCACATCTATGCTCAGGATTTTGACCGTGACTCCAACACCGTGGAGGTGTTCATCGGCCGGATCCGCAAGAAAACCAACCCCGATCTGATTGAGACAGTGCGCGGCCTCGGGTACCGGATCAACGAATGAGGCTGGTCAGAACCCTGCGGGGGCGACTGGTCGCCATCGCGCTGGTCTGGTGCGGGCTGTTTCTGTTCGCCACAGGTTTCAGCCTGCAGACCATGATGCGCAACTACTGGCAGGAGGCGGAGGCCGACGGCCTTCGCCTGCAGCTTTATGATCTGCTCTCTCGGCTGGAAGTGGCCAAAACCGGCCTGCCGGTGGTCACCGGCTCCCTCTCCGATCCCCGCTTCAATCAACCCTACTCCGGCTACTACTGGCAGCTGGAGCTGGGCCGCGATGTGGTGGGGCGCTCCCGCTCCCTGTGGGATACCAACCTGAAGAGCGATGGCCTCAAGTCGGCGTTTGGCGATCCCGACCTCTTTGTCGGCAAGGGGCCCAACAAGGAACCGCTGCTGATCATGACCCGTACCGTGCTGCTGCCAGGTTCTGATCGGGTCTTCACTCTGGTGATGGCCAAGGACAGCAGCGCCCTGACCCAGACCCTCAACAAGACCCGCATCAGCCTGTTTCTCGGTCTCGGCTTTGCTGCCGCCGGTCTGGTGCTCGGCTTCATGTTCCAGATCGTCTACGGCTTGCGGCCGCTGCACCAGCTGCGCCGCGAACTGGGGCGGGTTCACGAGGGTCATCAGGAGGGATTCCGGCTGCGCTATCCGCTGGAGATCCAGCCGCTGGTGGAGGATATCAACCGGCTGCTGCACCACTACGGCGAGCTGCTTCAGCGGGCGCGCTCCCACACCGGCAATCTGGCCCACGCCCTCAAGACGCCGCTCAGCATCATGCGCAATCAGGTGGCCCAGTTGCCGCCGGAGGATCAGGCCGCCATCGGCGAGCAGCTCGACCAGATCCAGCGACATATCGACTATCACCTCGGCAAGGCACGGGTGACCGGCGCCGCCAAGATCCTCGGGGTCTCTACCCCGGTGCGGGCGCGGGTAGAGTATATCTGCCGCGCCTTCTCCCGCCTCTATCCGGGCAAGACGGTGGACTTGCAGGTGCCGGCCGAACTGGCGGTCGGGGTGGAAGAGCAGGATTTCGACGAGATGGTGGGCAATTTGCTGGAGAACGCCTTCAAGTGGTCTGCCAGCGAGCTGCGCATCTCCAGCGCCGAGCTGGGGGGCTGGATCACCTTGCGTATCGAGGATGACGGCCCTGGCATGAGCGAAGATCAGATCGCCAAGGCGGTGCTGCGCGGGGTGCGGCTCGACGAGAAAGTGCCGGGCTCGGGCCTGGGCCTCAATATCGTCTCCGATCTGGCGGAAGCCTATCGGGGCAGTTTCATCATGGGCCGCGCCGAACTGGGCGGTCTGGCCGCCTCCCTCTCGTTGCCCAAGGTGGCAAGAGTCGAGAGCTAGGCATAACATATGGCATTTGTTTTAGCCTGAGGAAGAGAAGCATGACCGACGATCCGTGGGCACTGTGTCACCTTGACGATTCGTTTGATGCCTCTGTGCTGGGGGTCAAGGGCGCCCAGATCCAGTGGTTTGAAGACAGGGATGGCCTGATCGCGTTCCTGCTGGAAGATTTTGTCGACCTGCTGGCCGATGTGGGCGAGCTGGACGAGGAGCAGACCGAGCAGGCGCGCGAGCGCTTCACCCTGCTGGTGGAGCAGAGCTTTGACGATCGCACCCTGATGGATGCCATCAACGATCTCGCCTCCGGCCTGCGCCGCATCGCCTGGTTGGGGCCGCTCTCGGAGCTGGCCGAGATCAGCGACGAGTTTGCCTCCGGTCTGCGCCGCTACTTCTGGAGCCAGTACGACGGGGATGAAGATGACCCGGACGCCTGGGTGCCGGAAGAGCTGTGGCCGCAGCTGGTTGAATGCGCGCAGGAATATATGGAGGAAGGGGAGTTCTAAACCCGTCCCGACCATGCCTGCGCTTTGGCAGACAGATAAAGAAACGGCGCCTTGATGGCGCCGTTTTTATTGGGTGGCAATCGCCTTAGCCGTTGGCCGGTACCGCGTGGGCGGTGTTGGCCAGCACAGGGCCTGTGTACTTCTCGATCTGCAGCTGGGCCATGTGGCCGCAGTTGCCCTGCGCCAGGCTGGACGAGCCTTCGTCGAAGGTGAGGCAGTTGACGTTGCCGTTTTTGCAGATGCTGCCCGCTTCGCCCGGCTTGGCCGGGTCGTACCAGGCCCCTTCGCAGATCCGCACCACCCCTTGGCGCACATCCTCGGAGAGCAGGGCGCCCACCAAAATCTGGCCGCGCTCGTTGAAGGCGCGCACCAGATCCCCTTGGGCGATGCCACGGGCCTTGGCGTCGGCGGGATGGATCATGATCGCCTCGCGGTCGGCGATGGCGAACTTGTCCCGCAGCGGAGTGTTGTCGAGCTGGGAGTGCAGCCGCTGGGTCGGGTGGGAGGTGTTGAGCGACAGCGGATAGCGTGCCGCCACCTCGCTCTTCACCCACTCCTTGGGCTCATACCACTTGGGATGGCCGGCGCAGTCGGCATAACCCATCCCGGCTACCGTGTTGGAGAAGATCTCGATCTTGCCGGACGGGGTGCCGAGCGGGTTGAGCAGCGGATTCTCGCGAAAATCGGCGTGACGGATCCACTGGCGGTTGGCCTCCGGGATCGGGAAGCGGATGTAGTTGTTGGACTCCCAGAACATGTTGAACGGCGGCAGCGCCACGCGGGCACCGCGGGCCTGCGCCGCCATGCCGTCGTACATCTGCTTGAGCCACAGCATCTCGTCTTTGCCTTCGGTGTACTGCTCCTGCACGCCCAGCTTGGCGGCGATGGCGCTGAAGATGTCGAAGTCGTTGCGGGACTCGTGCTGGGGCGGTACGCACTGGTGCATCGGGAACACATAGCGCTGGGAGTAGTCGCCGCCCATCTCCAGATCGTTGCGCTCGTAGCTGGTGGTGACCGGCAGCACGATATCGGCGTGCTTGGCGGTGGCGGTCCAGTAGGGCTCGTGGACGATCACGGTCTGCGGCTTGCGCCACGCTTGCAGCAGGTTGTTGGTGTCCTGATGGTGGTGGAAGGGGTTGCCGCCCGCCACGTAGACCAGCTTGATATCCGGATAGGTCACCTTGCGGCCGTTGAAGTCGATGGTCTTGCCCGGATTGGCGAGACAGTCGGCGATGCGGGCCACCGGGATCGGTGCCGGGCTGTTCTTCGGTGCGTTGCCGGCGGATATACCGGCCAGAATGCCACCTTTGGCGGTGGGGCTGCCACCGGAGGAGTAGTGGTAGCTGAAGCCGTAGCCGCCGCCCGGCAGGCCGATCTGGCCCAGCATGGAGGCCAGAGTGACCAGCATCCAGTTCGGCTGTTCGCCGTGTTGCTGACGCTGCATGCCCCAACCGGCCATGATCATGGTGCGCTTGGCGGCCATGTCGAGAGCCAGCTGGCGGATCACCTTGGCATCGACGCCGCAGACGGTGCTCGCCCATTCGGCGCTCTTCGGTTGGCCGTCATCCTTGCCGAGCAGGTAGTTCAGGAACTTGTCGAAGCCGACGGTGTAGCGATCGAGGAAGGCCTGATCGTGCTTCTTCTCGCTGTAGAGGGTGTGAGCCACACCCAGCATCATGGCCACGTCGGTGTAGGCGTTCGGCGCAATCCACTCGGCACCGACCAGCTTGGCGGTCTCGTTGTAGATAGGGTCGATGCTGATGACGCGGGTGCCTTTCTCTTTCAGCGCCATGAAGCCAGCCTGACCTTCGTGATCCGGCATGTTCCAGCTGTTCTTCAGGGTGACCTGGGCGTTGACCCCCCACAGCACCACCAGTTCGGCGTTCTCCACCACGTTAGGCCAGGCGGTCTGCTGCTCGTACACCTCGATGGAGCCCATCACGTGGGACATGATCACCTGAGCCGCGCCGGTGGAGTAGTCACCGGCATAACCGGTAAAGCCGCCGGAGAGGTTCATCAGGCGGTGCAGCAGGGTGCGGCTGTTGTGGAACATGCCGACACTCTTCCAGCCGTAGGAGCCGGCGTGGATCGCCTGCGGGCCGAAGTCACTCTGAACCCGCTGGATTTCACCGGCCACCAGTTCGATCGCCTTGTCCCAGCTCACTCGTACCCACTCGTCGGCACCGCGCAGCTCGGGTTTGGCGCCCGGGCCACGCTCCAGCCAGCTCTTGCGTACCATGGGGTATTTGATGCGGTTCTTGGCGTGCACCTGGAACGGCGCCATGTCGATAAGGTCGTTCGGCGCCGGATCATCGGCTACCGGCTGGACGCGCACCATGCGGCCATCCTCGACGATCGCCTCGAAAGCCCCCCAGTGGGCGCCGGTCAGAATGCCCTTCTGGGCGGGCACCAGAGTCGGGAACTGACTCAATGCGGTGCTGATGGCTTGCGCCAGCGCACTCTTGGGAAAAATGCCGCCGAGCAGGGGCAGGGCTGCGCAGGCGCCGAGCCCCTTGAGCAGGTTGCGGCGGGACAGATTGGTCTTCTTGTCATTGAAAAAAGTCATAACGGTTTTCCTCTGTGCCAGCCTTAGTGGGCCGCGCTCATGTCACTGGCGTGTTTCTGGACATACTGGGTCAACATGCGAGCCTGTTCCGGGGTCAGGGAGGTACGAGATTCCATCCCCTTGATGACGCCGATCCACTGGTTGGCATTGAAGTGATCCAGCGCGGTGAGGCCGTGGCAGCCGGTACAGTTGTTGGACATCAGGGTGGAGGCGTATTGCCACAGCTTGCCCTGATCGCCGATAAGCTGGCTTTGGTCGACCCAGGCGGTCAGCTTGACCTGATGCCAGGTGAGGTTGGTGGCGCTGTCGGTTTCGCTCTGGCCGGTGACCAGCGCTTTCTTGGCGGCATCGCCGACCAGTACGCTGAGGATCCGCTTGCCCGGTGCGGCGTAGAACACTTCGCTCACACCATCCTGTTGCCAGCCTTCGATCTGCACCTTGGCGCGGCCGTTTTCGTTGGCCAGAACTTCCACCTTGGTGGAGGGCATCAGGGTGCCTTCGTCGGTCTTGGCGGCAGCATCGAGGAACAGCGGGGTGGTGGCGATGGCGTAACGGGTGGTGACGTTGGCCGGGGTCTGGGCCGCAGCCTGCGCCAGCTCGCTGGCACCGGCGGCAGCCAAGCCGCTCATGTCAGGCATGATGTGGGCGACACCACGGTGGCAGTCGATACAGGTCTGGCCTTCCTTGATGGCGACCGGGTGCTCGGCACGGGCATTGGGGCGCTGGGCCAGAATGTCCATCGCCTCGTAGCTGTGGCAGCTGCGGCAGGTGGCGGAGTCGTTGGCTTTCAGCTCGTCCCAGACGGACTGGGCCATCCGCAGCTTGTGGGCTTCATACTTTTCCGGGGTATCCAGGGTGCCGATCGCCTCGTGATAGATATCCTTCACGGCGCGGATCTTGGTCCACAGGTAGGAGGTGGGGTCGCCCGGGATGTGGCAGTCGGCGCACTCGGCGCGGATCCCCTTGGTGTTTTGGAAGTGGACACTGCCCTGATACTCGGCGAGCGGAGTCTGCATGGAGTGGCAGGAGACGCAGAATTCGGTGGAGCTGGTCTTGTGCAGCACGGTCACGGTGACACCCAGTGCCGCGACACCCAGCAGGGCCCCGAGCAGCAGGAGCCAGAACCAGGTTTTTCTTATCAGTTTTCCAATCATGGCGGCGTTTTCCTACGGTCAATAATTACCTACATAGTACTAGTCCAATAGTAGTAGTAATGATAGGGATAAGGCGTTGACCTCCATCATGGTTTATATTTTTGATTACTGTCACATTTTGTCTTTTATTTTGTTATTGATATATTTGTCGAATTAAATTCAGTTGTTTTCTGTTTTATCTATTTGTGCACTTTCCGCGACAGCTGTTAGCCCCCTCGCAAAACCCCACAAGATTCGCTGATATAGTGAGCAGTGAGCCTCAACGGAGTGTCGCTGATGAGCCCTTTCTCACTGCTGTGTGTCGCCGCCAACGTGCAACTGCTGGCCGAATTCGAACAGGAGTTGGCTCCGCTGCTCGGCCATTTCGCGCTGGTGGTGGTGGTCGGTCAGGGGTCGGCTGAGCTGGCCCTGGACGAGCTGGATCGTAAGGGGCAGCCACCCGCCGTAGTGGTGTGTGACAGCGAGCTGGGGGATGGGAGAGGGGCCGATTTTCTGATCCGCCTCGGCAGCCGTCACGAGGCGTGCCGCAAGATCCTGCTGGGCAGCCAGCCGGAGATGAAATCGATCATCGAGGCGGTCAACCTCGGTCGTCTCGACTACTACCTGCAACGCCCCTGGCGCGATGGCAGCCTGCGCCGGGCGGTGATCGAGCAGGCGAGCCACTTTGTATTGCAGCGTCCCGAGGCGGATCTGCTGAGCTATGCCGCCGTGCTCGACAACCAGAAGCTGCTGCGAGCCCATGTCGATCGCCAGTTGGCTGCCTATCGGCAGGGCTTTATGGATTACACCCACTGCAGCGATGAAGAACTCTCCCGGGTGGTGATCGACGGTCTCTACCAGTTTTTCGAGGGCAATGACGAGGAGCGGGTCTGCCGCCACTACAGTCCGGGCCATGTGCTGACCCGCGAGGGGGAGCCCAACAGCTTTCTCTGGTTTATCGCCAAGGGGGAGGTGGTGCTGCGCAAGCGGGACGAGCAGGGGATCGATCAGGAGGTGGTGCACTACCGTACCGGCTCGCTGGTGGGGGGCATGTCCTTCGTCACCGGCGAACCCGCCTTCACCACCGGCGTGACCCTGACCGGTGCCGAGGTGATCAAGCTCGACAAGCTGCAATTCTCCCGGGTGATGCAGGCGCGCAGCGAACTGCTCCCCTCCTTTACCAACCTGCTGCTGCGCCACTTCAACCGCCGTCTGCAAAACAGCATCCGCACCGAGATGCGGCTGCAACAGACCCTCAACTCCCTCGATGCCGCTCACGCCCAGCTGGTGGAGAGCGAAAAGATGGCGATGCTGGGTCAGCTGGTGGCCGGTGTCGCCCACGAGCTGAACAACCCGGTGGCGGCCATTATCCGTGGCAACGAGACCCTGCGGGCCGCCATCCCGGATCTGGTCAATCTCGAGCTGCCAGCAACCATCAAGGGGCTTGGCAACCAGACCCTCTGTCAGGCGCTCTCCTCCCAGCCGGTCTCGACCAGCGAGATCCGTGACAAGACCCGGCAGGCAGAGGGGCGCTTTGGCGATCGTCAGCAGGCGCGGCTGGCGGTGCAGATGAATCTGGATGACGAGCTGAACTGGCAGCGCTGGTTTGCCAGCCGCACTGCCGACGAGCGGGAGGCGCTGCTCTCCCGGCTGGAGCTGTTCCAGCAGACCGGCAGCTTCCTGCGCAATATCGAAGTGTGTGCCCGTCGCATCGGCGATCTGGTCAAGAGCCTCAAGCAGTACGCCCGGCAGGATCGGGCCGAGCCCTCGCTGGTGGACTTGCACGAGGGGCTGGAAGATACCCTGATGATTTTCGAAAACCGCCTCAAGCATCATGAGCTCTGCAAGGAGTACCAGCCGCTGCCGCTGGTTCGCTGTCACCCCATCGCCCTGCAACAGGTGTGGACCAACCTGATCGCCAACAGTCTGGATGCCATGAGCGGCCCGGGGCGACTCACCATCCGCACCGGATTGCTGGATTCCGAGTGGGTCATGGTGGAGATAGAGGATAGCGGTTGCGGCATCGAGCCCGAGCTGTGGCAGCGGATCTTCGATCTCAACTTCACCACCAAGCGGGAGGGCCATTTCGGTCTCGGCATTGGTCTGAGCGTTTCGCTGCAGATAGTGCAGCAGCACCACGGCCGGATTGAGGTGTCCTCGGAGCCTGGCCGTTACACCCGGATGCGGGTCTGTCTGCCGCTGGACGGCATGGGGCAGGCCGGTTACGGGGGCGAACCTCATCACAACAAGGAGCATGCGGCCTGAGCCGTCGCCAGCATCAATCGCGCGGCGTGCCAAACCATGTCGCCAAGGAGGAGCAATGAACAAACACTATCTGATCCTGTGTGTGGACGATGAGCGTGAGGTGCTGGATGCGGTGATCCACGATCTCGCCCCGTTCCGTTCCCACTTCGAACTGGAAGCCGCCGAGAGCGTCGATGAGGCGCGAGCGGTGGTGGAGGAGTGGGAGCGCGACGGCAACAAGCTGGCGCTGATCCTCTGTGACCACATCATGCCGGGAACCCTGGGGGTCGATTTTCTGGTGGAGCTGAACCGGCGTGCCACCACTCGGGCCAGCCGCAAATTGCTGCTGACCGGACAAGCGGGGCTGGAGGCCACCGTCGAGGCGGTCAATCGTGGCGGGTTGCACTACTACCTTGCCAAGCCGTGGAAGCTGGAGACCCTGCAAGAGGCGGTGCGCGAACAGCTGACCGACTATCTGCTGGCGGAAGATGGCGAAAATGCCTTCCACTATGCGCCGCTGCTCAATCAGGCGCGGCTGTTTGCCGCCATCCACGATCACCCGTTCGACGAATAGGGGAAGTTGGGCTTTCGCGGTGGCAGTTGTATACTGTCTGCATATACAGTATTGCAGGTAGCCACCGATGCGACTCTTTATCGCCGAGAAGCCCACGCTGGGCCGCGCCATTGCCGATGCCCTGCCCAAGCCCCATAAGAAGGGCGACGGTTTTATCGAAACAGCCCAGGGGGATGTGGTCACCTGGTGCATCGGCCATCTGCTGGAGCAGGCCGAGCCCGATGCCTATGACGCCGCCTTCAAGCAGTGGCGGATGGATCACCTCCCCATCATCCCCGCCCAGTGGCAGCTGGTGGCCAAACCCAAGACCAAAACCCAGCTCACCGTCATCAAGCGGCTGATCAAGCAGGCGGACTGCGTGGTCAACGCCGGTGACCCGGATCGGGAAGGGCAACTGCTGGTGGATGAGGTGATCGACTTTCTCGGCTACCCGAAAACCAAGCCGGTGCAGCGTTGTCTTATCAGCGATCTCAACCCGCCTGCGGTGCGCCGCGCCCTCGACAAGCTCAGAGACAACAAGGAGTTCGTGCCGCTGGCGGTCTCCGCACTGGCCCGCAGTCGGGCCGACTGGCTCTATGGGATTAACATGACCCGTGCCTACACCCTGCTCGGGCGCAAGGCGGGTTGCAGCGAGCTGCTCTCGGTCGGTCGGGTGCAGACTCCGCTGCTGGGGCTGGTGGTACGGCGGGATCTCGAGATCGAGGCCTTCGTGCCCAAACCCTTCTACGAGGTGCTGGCCCATCTGCTGACCGACGGCAACGAGCGCTTCACCGCCAAGTGGCTGCCATCGGAAGCCTGCCTGCCGTGGCAGGATGAGGAGGGGCGGGTGCTCAACCGGGCGCTGGCCGACAAGGTGGTGAGCCGGATCAACGGCCAGCCCGCTCAGGTCGAATCGGTGGAGGAGCAGGCCCGCAAGCAGGCTGCGCCGTTGCCCTACAACCTCTCCAGCCTGCAGATCGATGCCGCCAAGCGCTTCGGCATGGATGCCAAGCGGGTGCTCGACATCTGCCAGAGCCTCTACGAGCGTCACAAGTTCATCACCTATCCTCGCTCCGACAGCCGCTATCTGCCGACCGATCACTTCAAGCGGGCCGAGCAGGTGCGCGGTGCCATCGCTGCCACTGCGCCCGCGCTGGCCAAGGCAGTTGCCGAGGCGGACGGCAAGATCCGCAGCAAAGCGTGGAACGACAGCAAGGTGGATGCCCACCACGCCATCATACCCACCGAGAAGCAGGGCAACCCCGCCACGCTGGGGGCCGACGAGGCGAAGCTCTATGGCCTGATTGCCCGCCAGTATCTGCTGCAGTTCTATCCCCCGTTCGAATACAACGACAGCAAGGTGCTGCTGCGCATCGCCGGTGGTCTGTTTCAGGCTAAGGCACGGCGCATTCTCAAAGCAGGCTGGAAGGCGCTGCTCGGGGTGGAAGAGGATGACGATGAAGAGAAAGCTGGCACGTTGCCGGCTCTCAAAGAGGGGGAGCAACTGCTCTGCGAGCGGGGCGAACTGCTGGAAAAGATGACCCAGCCGCCCAAGCCGTTCACCGATGCCACTCTGCTGGCGGCCATGACCGGCATCGCCCGCTATGTGCAGGATCCCGAGATCCGCAAGACCCTGCGCGACACCGATGGTCTCGGCACAGAAGCGACCCGGGCAGGCATTATCGACCTGCTGTTCAAGCGCCGCTTTCTGGTGCGTCAGGGCAAGAGCATCAAGGCGACCCCGACCGGGCGGGCGCTGGTTCAGGCGTTGCCAGCCACCGCTACCACGCCGGATATGACTGCGCTGTGGGAGCAGAGCCTAGGCCAGATCGCCGAGCGTCACGGCAGCTACCAGCAGTTTATGGGCCCGCTCACCGAGCAGCTCAACGGCCTGATTGAAGGGGCGCGGCAGGACTCCGGCGCCAGCTTCAGCGCCCTGCCCAAGGAGGCACCGGGTGCCGGTAAGCGGCGTTTTACCAAACGCAAGAGTTCGGCGGCCAGCACGACTGGCGGGCCCCGACTGCGCAAGACGACCAGCAAGCGCCAGACTAGGGCTGCATAACGAAAAAAGGCGCCCATCCCGGGCGCCAAAGGCATTGTTGTCAGGCTGCCTGAGTGGACAAGCTGGCACGGATCCTGTGCTGGTAGTGCAGAACCACACCGAGAAACACCAGATCCTTGAACAGGAAGAACTCGGTGACTGGCACGCCATCAACCACTTTCCAGACACCTGTCAGGGTCAGCAGGAAGCTCAGCGTCGCCAGGAAGGTGACGATAGCCCCCATGCTGCACCAGTAACCGATGCGAGGTTGCCACAGACCCACGACCAGCCCGATGGCGATCACTATCTCGACCACCCCGATCAGGTTCGATACGCTCTGTTCCGACAGGGGGCCATAGAGCCAGCTCATCAAGGGGTGGCTGGCTACCAGTGGTTTGATGGCGGCTGCCTCTGTCGGGGTAAACTTGAAGACGCCGATCCAGAGCAGGGTCAATACCACGCCCGCCAGGGCGACCAGAAAGCCTTTGTCATGTTGCTGCATGGGGGCTCCTTGTTTAAGGGGTCAGAGTGACGGGCGGGAAGTCGATCTCGGTCGCCGCCAGGTGGTTGCCATAGTTGGTCAGGGTATTGACGACCACCTGGCCGAGCACCTCCAGCAGCAGCTCGTCATCTACGCCTGCGGCCCGGGCGCTAGCAAGCTGCTCGTCACTGATGACCCCGCGTTGGTTGACCAGTGCCGTTGCCAGTTGCAGCAGGGCGTGATCAAGGGGAGCCGAGGCCTGGCCGAGTCGGGCTGCCCGGATCTCCTGGGCCGAGAATCCGGCCTTGCCCGCCAGTAGTGTGTGGGCAGACAAACAGTATTGGCAGGCGTTGGCTTGACCTATGGCCAGTGCCAGCAACTCCCGTTGTGAGGCGGTGAGGCGCCCCTTGCCAAGAGCCTCGGCAAAGGCCAGGAAGCCATTGAGCAGGGCTGGCGAGTGGGCCAGGGTGGCGTAGAGGTTGGGCACCATACCCAGATTGCGTTGCAGGGTGGCCAGGGTCTGGGCGGCTGCGGGTTGCGGTTGGGGTACGGGTTGGATACGGCTCATGATCTTCTCCTGTGGTAGTGAAGGTACGGGAGACAGTGTGCCGTCATTCGTGATACGGTTTATCACTCATCGTCTGCAAATAAATACTATTCGTCTCAAATATGGATCCGCTCTCTGCCCTGTTAGTTCATGCCTCCCCCGAAGCCAAGATCTTCTTCGCCGGCAACCTGTGCCAGAACTCCTCCAGTGATGATTACCCGAGTGGCGGACATCTTCATCTGCTGCGCAGTGGCGCCGTCATGTTGCGTGAAGAGGGGGGGGCCAGCTTGCTGCTCGAGGAGCCGACCCTGATCCTGTTCCCTCGGGGACGTCCTCACAAGCTTGAACCCAGAACGCTGGGAGGTTGTGATTTGGTGTGCGCCAATGTCGCATTCGGCAAGGGGGGATCATCGCCGTTGCAACTGGCATTACCGGGCTCGCTGGTGCTGCCGCTAAGGGAGTTGCCTGCCCTGACGCCGGTGCTGAACCAGTTGTTTGACGAGGCGTTTCACCCCCGCTACGGGCAGGATCAGCTGATCTCCCGCTTGCTGGAGGTACTGTTGATCCTGCTGCTGCGTCATCTGGTCGAGCAAGGGGTGTGTCAGCAGGGGATGCTGGCAGGTATTTCCGATCCCCAGTTGGCCAAGGCGATCTCGGTGATGCATCAGCGTGGGGATGAACCCTGGACGGTGGCCACGCTGGCGCGGGAGGCCGGCATGTCGCGGGCCCGCTTTGCCGCGAGGTTTCAGGAGCGGGTTGGTCAAGCGCCGCTGGGTTATCTGACCCACTGGCGCATGGCGCGCGCCTGCCAGCAACTGCTGGTGGGGGAGCCTATGGTGCTGGTGGCGCTGGGGGCGGGGTACAGCAGCAGTGTTGCCTTTGGTCGGGCATTCGAGCGGGAGCTGGGGGTGAGCCCGGGGCGCTGGCTCAAGGCGCAGCAACAAGCTGAATAGAAAAACGGGGCAGCCAGTGGCTGCCCCGTGTTCATGGCTGGTCAGCCAGTATAGACGTTCTCTTCCGGATAACGGATGCGGGTCTCGACCGGGCGGGCCAGCATAAAGGCCAGGGTCAGCGGGCCGAGACGGCCGCAGATCATCACCAGCACCAGGATCAGCTTGCCCGGCTCGCTCAGGGAGGCGGTGATGCCGGTGGAGAGGCCGACGGTAGCAAATGCCGAAATGGTCTCGAACATGATTTTGTCGAACGGCAGATCCTCGGTCACCATCAGCAAGAACATCGCCAGCATCAGCACCATGGTGCTGACGATGATGATGGCCAGCGATCGGGTCACGATCTGGGGCGACAGGGTGCGGCCAAAAGCGGTGACATGGGGCCGTTTGGTCAGAAACGCCTTGGTTGCCAGCAGCACTACGGCGAAGGTGGTGACCTTGATACCGCCACCGGTCGAGGTGGCACCGGCACCGATAAACATCAGCATCATCAGGAACAGCAACGCCGCCGGGGTCATCAGCCCGATATCTATGGTATTGAAACCGGCGGTACGGGCACTGGCAGACTGGAAGAAGGCCGCCAGCAGCTGGCCACCGATACCGGCCTTGCCGAGGGTGCCGGGGTTGTTGTGTTCCAGCAGCCAGAACATCAGGGTACCGGCCAGCAGCAGCGCCGGGGTCATCAGCAACATCAACTTGCTGTGCAGCTTCAGCTTGCGCCAGCGGCGGTTGCGCACCAGATCGACGATGACGGTAAAGCCGATCCCCCCCAGGATCAGCAGACCGGCGATGGTCAGGCTGATGATGGGGTCGTCCCTATAGTCGATGAGGTTGTTGGCAAACAGCGAAAATCCGGCGTTGTTGAAGGCCGAGACTGCGTGGAAGAAGCTGACATAGAGGCCGTGCACCCAACCCATCTCGGGCACCCAGCGGATCGCCATGATGCCGGTGCCGATCAGTTGGGCAATAAAGGCGAACAGCACGATCCGTTTGACCAGCTGGATGATGTTGACCGAGCCCTCTTGTCCCAGCGCCTCCTTGGCCAGCACCTGTTGGCGCAGACCGACCCGCTTGCTGAAGATGGCGATCAGCAGCAGGGTCATGGTCATTTGGCCCAGACCGCCGATCTCCATCAGCATCAACAGGAAAATCTGCCCCTGCAGGGTGAAGGCGGTGCCTGTATCCACCACGCCAAGACCTGTCACGCTGATGGCCGAGGTGGCGGTAAACAGGGCGTTGACGAAGGTAACCTCGCCATTGTGGCTGGAGGGTTGCACCAGAAAGATGGTGCCAATCAGCAGAATGATCAGAAAGCTGCCGAGGATCAGCCGGGCTTCGCTCCAGCGAGAGTCCTGCTCCCGATGGAGGGCGAAGGCGTAGCTGCTGCGCCAGTTGATCATAGGGTTTCGAGCCAATGGTCGATGGCGTGCTTGTTGCCCGCCAGGATCAGGATGTCGCCCAGTTGCAGCTCCATCTTGCCGGTCAGCACGTTGTGCAGCACGTCACCACGCTTGATGGCGAGCAGCTGGAAATCGCTCTGTTGCAGCAGATGGAAGTCGCCCAGTTCCCGGCCGTTCTGTTGCAGGCCAATCACGAACTCGGTCAGCAGCATGTCGTGGCCCAGCTCCAGATAGTCGAACAGCCGGTTGTCCAGCATGCTCTGGGCGACCCGGCGGCCCATGTCCCACTCCGGGTTGATCACCTTGTCGGCGCCCACTTTCTGCAGGATCTTGGCGTGGAACTTGTCGCGCGCCTTGACCCACACCTTCTTCACGCCCGCCTCTTTCAGGACGAGGGTGGTGAGGATGCTGGTCTCCAGGTTGTCACCGATGGCAACGAAGACGATATCGAAATTGGCCAGTCCCAGCTCGGCCACGGTGGCCTCATCGGTGGCATCCGCCACGATGACGTGATTGCAGAGGGCGGCGATTTGCCGGGTCTTGCTCTCGTCGATATCGATGGCCAGTACTTCGGCATCTTGCCGTTGCAGCTCTTCGCACAGCGCGCTGCCAAACAGGCCCAGGCCGATGACGGCAAACTGGTTGTTCATGAGTTGTTCCTCAGCAGTTGAAGTCGCCTACTCTAAACCACTGCTATTCCCCCGAAAAGGGCTCGGGTTTTTCGTCATGGGGCAACTTGAGGTAGACTGCGCCCTTGCACCAAGCCGGGATAGACCGATGAAACTGAATGCCAACGCCTCCTTGTTGAAGCTCAACACCCTTGCCCTCGATGCGTACTGCCTCTGGCTGGCCGAGGTGGAGCAGGTTGCCGATCTGGCGACCCTGCGTGCCGATCCGCAGCTCAACCAGCTGCCGCGCCTCAATCTGGGCGGCGGCAGCAACATGCTCTTCACCACCGATTTTCTCGGTCTGGTGGTGCTCAACCGGCTCAAGGGGATTACCGCTGAAGATGGTGGCGATCACTGGTTGCTCCATGTGGCGGCCGGTGAAGATTGGCATCAGCTGGTGCGTCATACCTTGCAACAGGGCTGGTTCGGGCTGGAGAATCTGGCGCTCATTCCCGGCACGGTCGGTGCGGCGCCGGTGCAGAACATCGGTGCGTATGGCGTTGAGCTGGCCGACTTCTGCGCCTATGTCGAGGCGTTCAACTGGCAGAGTGGCGAGATTGAACGGATCGCGGCGGCAGAGTGCCGCTTCGGTTATCGCGACAGCATCTTCAAACACGAGTATCAGGATTCCCACCTGATCACCGCCGTCGGGCTCAAACTGCCCAAGGCGTGGCAACCTGTGCTGGGCTATGGCCCGCTGGCGGCGCTCGGTGATGCGCCTTCGGCGCAGGCCATCTTCGATACTGTCTGTGCCACCCGCATGGCCAAACTGCCGGATCCTGCGGTGCTCGGCAATGCGGGCAGCTTCTTCAAGAATCCGGTGGTGCCTGCCGCGCTGGCGGAGAATCTCAAGGCGCGCTACCCACAGATGCCCTGCTATCCGGCCGGAGAAGGGCAGGCCAAGCTGGCGGCAGGCTGGCTCATCGATCAGTGTGGTCTGAAAGGTTTCGCCATCGGCCGCGCCGCTGTTCATCAGGAGCAAGCGCTGGTGCTGGTCAATCTGGGGGGCGCCAGTGCCATGGAGCTGATCGCGCTGGCGGCTCATGTCCGCGACAGCGTGGAGCAGACGTTTGGCGTGGTGCTGGAGCACGAGGTGCGCTTTATGAGTGCGCATGGTGAAACCTGGCTCGACGAGGTGCTCTCATGACGTTGACTCCCATCAGACAGACCCTGATCACCCTGCTTAGCGACGGCCAGTTTCACTCCGGCGAACAGCTGGGTGAGCAGCTCGGCATCAGCCGGGCGGCGGTAAGCAAACACATGGCGGCGCTCAAGGAGCTGGGGCTGGATCTCTTTAGCCTGACCGGCAAGGGCTACCGGCTGGCGGTGCCGATGGCGCTCTATGATCAGGCCACCTTGCAGGCACTGGCCCCGATGGCGCCGGTGCACTGTTTTCCGGTCATCAGCTCGACCAACCAACACCTGCTGGATCGGGTCAATGAGCTGCGCTCTGGCGAGAGCTGTCTGGCCGAGTGCCAGACAGCCGGGCGCGGTCGTCGTGGCAAACCCTGGATTTCGCCGTTTGGTTGCCAGCTGATCCTCAGCATGTACTGGCGACTCGAACAAGGCATGGCGGCGGCCATGGGGCTGAGTCTGGCGGTCGGCGTGGCAGTGGTTGAAGCGCTGGAGTCCCTTGGTTATCAGGGGGTCGAGCTCAAGTGGCCGAACGACCTCTACTATCAGGGCCGCAAGCTGGCGGGCATTCTGGTAGAGATGAGCGGTAGCGCCGGGGCCAGTTGTCATCTGGTGATCGGCATCGGTCTCAATCTGGCGATGCCTGCCCGCGAAGGTGAGAAGATTGATCAGGCCTGGGCCGAGCTGCGTCACATCAATCCGGAACTGGTGGATCGCAATCAACTGGCGGCCCGGATGATCGTCCATCTGCAGCGGGCGCTGCACACCTTTGAGCAACAGGGGCTGGCAAGCTTTGTCGATGAGTGGAACCGGCTCGATCACTTTGCCGGTCGCCCGGTGCGCTTGTTGATGGGGGATCAGGAGATCCGCGGCATCGCCCGTGGCATCGACGATCGCGGCGCCCTGCGGCTGGAGACGGAGGAGGGCACCAAGTTCTATCTGGGTGGCGAACTCTCCCTGCGCCGGGGTGATTGAGGGTCAGCAAGGCCGCTCATGATGCCAAACAGAAGAGGGGGCCTGCGGGCCCCCTCTTCGTTATCCGGCAACCGCCGTCATCATTTGCGCAGCTTGATTTGCTCGATGGCGTGCTCATGGCCCTTGGTCATGATCAGGTTGGCTCGCTCACGCGTTGGCAAGATATTTTCTTGCAAATTCAGATAGTTGATATCTTGCCAGATGTTGCTGGCGATCTGGGTCGCCTCACTCTCCGCCAGCTTGGCGTAGTTATGGAAGTAGGAGTCGGGATCCGAGAAGGCGCCGCTGCGGAATTTCAGGAAGCGTTCGATATACCAGGTGCGCAGCAGTTCGGCATCGGCATCCACATAGATGGAGAAGTCGACGAAGTCCGACACGAAGACCCGATGGGGCTCCTGAGGGTAGTCCATGCCGCTTTGCAGCACATTGAGCCCTTCCAGGATCAGAATGTCCGGCTGCTCCACCACCTTCTTCTCATCGGGAATGATGTCGTAGATAAGGTGGGAGTAAACCGGCGCTTCGACCTTCTCGTGACCAGCGCGGATGTTGGCGACAAACTCCACCAGATGGCGGATGTCGTAGGACTCAGGGAACCCCTTGCGGCGCATCAGGCCGCGCTCTTCCAGTACCTTGTTGGGATAGAGGAAGCCGTCGGTGGTGACCAGCTCCACCCGCGGATGTTCCGGCCAGCGCTCCAGCAGGGCCTGCAGAATACGGGCCGTGGTGCTTTTGCCCCCCGCCACGCTGCCGGCGATGCTGATGATATAGGTACCCTTGCCGCGTGACTGGCCGAGGAACTGCTCCAGCACCCGGCTACGGCGCTGCTTGGCTTTGACATAGAGATTGAGCAGGCGGGAGAGAGGCAGATAGATCTCTTCCACTTCCCGCAATGACACCTTCTCGTTGATCCCGCGCAGGGTCTGCAGATCGTGTTCGGTCAGGGTCAGGGGGACCGAATCGCGCAATAACGCCCATTGTTCGCGGGTGAATTGCAGATAGGGGTTATGCTCTGTCGTCATGGTGTCATCACTGTTTCTTGGGCACGGCGACCATACACCAAGGGTGGGGGAGCGACAAGGGACGCAGCAGGATTGGCTTGTTTGCCCCCGCTTTTTTGCAAACTTCCCAGCAATAAAGCATATTTTGCCGGGTTCAATGGTTGCATCCCCCAAAACCTTACAATAAAATGCGCGACGCTTGACTGTCTGTCGTCTATTTGCCGTGCAAAAGCGATAAACACAACGGGTGCAAGCAGAATTACCGTTGTGACAATCTGGCGTCTGGAGGGGTTCCCGAGCGGCCAAAGGGATCAGACTGTAAATCTGACGGCTCTGCCTTCGAAGGTTCGAATCCTTCTCCCTCCACCATATTTCTCTGCGGTTTGAGTTCTTTGGGTTAGAGAAATGCGGGCATCGTATAATGGCTATTACCTCAGCCTTCCAAGCTGATGATGCGGGTTCGATTCCCGCTGCCCGCTCCAAGATGCTGATATGGCTCAGGCGTTAGCAGAGCCGCACCCTAGGGTGAGTTCGGCAAGCGAACCAGCCATCAGTACCTCTCTCTTTCCCACCAGATTCAAATCCATCATATAAACTGTTCTGTGGTTAGCTTGCCACCGCGTACTCAGCGTTAGTTTAGAGGGACGATCATGTCTAAAGAAAAATTTGAGCGTAATAAACCGCACGTTAACGTGGGTACCATCGGCCACGTTGACCACGGTAAAACCACCCTGACTGCAGCTATCACCAACGTGCTGGCCAAGCACTTCGGTGGTAAAGCTTTCGCCTTCGACCAGATCGACAAGGCACCGGAAGAGCGTGAGCGTGGTATCACCATCAACACCTCCCACGTAGAATACGACACCGCTACCCGCCACTACGCCCACGTAGATTGCCCGGGTCACGCCGACTACGTTAAAAACATGATCACCGGTGCTGCCCAGATGGACGGCGCGATCCTGGTAGTAGCAGCGACTGACGGCCCGATGCCGCAGACTCGTGAGCACATCCTGCTGGGTCGTCAGGTAGGCGTTCCGTACATCATCGTGTTCATGAACAAGTGCGACATGGTAGATGACGAAGAGCTGCTGGAACTGGTCGAGATGGAAGTTCGCGAACTGCTGTCCGAGTACGACTTCCCGGGTGATGACCTGCCGGTAGTCCGTGGTTCTGCCCTGAAAGCGCTGGAAGGCGAAGCTCAGTGGGAAGAGAAGATCCTGGAACTGGCTGGCCACCTGGACAGCTACATTCCGGAGCCGGAGCGTGCGATTGACCAGCCGTTCCTGATGCCGATCGAAGACGTATTCTCTATCGCTGGCCGTGGTACTGTAGTTACCGGTCGTGTAGAGCGCGGTATCGTTAAAGTAGGTGAGACCGTAGAAATCGTTGGTATCAAAGATACCGTTTCTACCACCTGTACTGGTGTTGAAATGTTCCGCAAGCTGCTGGACGAAGGTCGTGCAGGCGAGAACATCGGCGCCCTGCTGCGTGGCGTGAAGCGTGAAGAAGTTGAGCGTGGTCAGGTACTGGCCAAGCCGGGCACCATCAAGCCGCACACCAAGTTTGAATCTGAAGTGTACGTGCTGTCCAAAGAAGAAGGTGGTCGTCATACCCCGTTCTTCAAAGGCTACCGTCCGCAGTTCTACTTCCGTACTACCGACGTGACCGGTACCATCGAACTGCCGGAAGGCGTAGAGATGGTAATGCCGGGCGACAACATCAAGATGGTTGTTACCCTGATTGCGCCGATCGCGATGGACGACGGCCTGCGTTTCGCTATCCGTGAAGGTGGCCGTACCGTAGGTGCTGGTGTTGTAGCTAAAGTTATCGCTTAATCTTTGGCTTACATAAATAAAGCAAAGCCCCTATAATAGGGGCTTTCTTGTGTAGGGGCGTAGTTCGAATTGGTAGAACAGCGGTCTCCAAAACCGATGGTTGCGGGTTCGAGTCCTGCCGCCCCTGCCATATACCTCGTCTCGTACGGGGCTTTTGTGTCTTTGGTTACGTCAGATACAGGTGGGTTGTATGAGTGTTAGTTCTGAGAGCCAGGGCGGAAGCAAGGATACCCTGCTTTGGGGCCTGGTTTTCATTATCCTGGCGGCCGCTGTAGTGGGTAATTACCTGCTCAACGATGTTGTCGCTGCCGTCCGCGCCTTGGGTGTGGTCGTTGTCATTGCTGCTGCTGGTGCAGTAGCCCTGCAAACCACCAAGGGAAAGGCAACACTGGCATTCGCCCGTGAGTCTCGCCTGGAAGTCCGCAAGGTCGTATGGCCGACCCGTCAGGAAGCCATTCAGACAACCCTGATTGTGCTGGCGGTGACCGCCGTGATGGGGCTGCTGCTGTTCGTTCTGGACGGTGCCTTGGTCTGGTTGGTCAACCTGATTACCGGTGTGTAAGGATAAGCCATGACTGAACAACGTGAACAACGTATGAGATGGTATGTCGTGCAGGCTTTTTCCGGCTATGAAGGCCGTGTAGCCAAGTCCCTGCGTGAACATATCAAGATGCATGGCATGGAAGACATGTTCGGTGAAGTACTGGTCCCGACCGAAGAAGTGGTCGAGATGCGTGCTGGCCAGAAGCGCAAGAGTGAGCGCAAGTTTTTCCCGGGTTATGTCCTGGTCCAGATGATCATGGATGAAACCACATGGCACCTGGTGCGTAACGTACCGCGTGTAATGGGCTTCATCGGCGGTACTTCCGACCGTCCGGCACCGATCTCCGACAAAGAGGCCGATGCCATCCTGAACCGTCTGCAGGATGCCCACGACAAGCCGCGTCCGAAAACCCTGTTTGAACCGGGTGAAATGGTGCGGGTTGCTGATGGTCCGTTTGCCGACTTCAACGGTACCGTTGAAGAGGTCGATTATGAGAAGAGCCGCGTGAAGGTCTCTGTACTGATCTTCGGTCGTTCTACTCCTGTTGAACTGGATTTTGGTCAGGTCGAAAAAGGCTGATTGAATTCTGTACGTTTAACGGTTGTCAGGGGCAGCGAATATCTCTATAATTCGCTGCCCCTTTATTAGTTGGGGAGCCGTTTGCAGGAGCAAGTCTCCGAGGCGCTAGAACCCATTTTTGAGGTATTTTCCTAATGGCTAAGAAAGTCACAGCTTATATCAAGCTGCAGGTTGCTGCTGGTGCAGCCAACCCGTCTCCTCCCGTTGGTCCTGCACTGGGTCAACACGGTGTTAACATCATGGAATTCTGTAAGGCGTTCAACGCTCGTACAGAGAAGCTGGAAAAAGGTTCACCGACTCCGGTCGTGATCACCGTTTACAGCGACCGTTCCTTCACCTTCGAAACCAAGACTCCGCCTGCTTCCTTCCTGCTGAAGAAAGCTGCTGGCATCAAGTCTGGTTCTTCCAAGCCGAACAAAGACAAGGTTGGTAAGGTGACCGTTGCCCAGCTGCAAGAAATCGCCAAGACCAAAGAGCCGGATATGACTGGTGCCGATCTGGATGCAAAAGTACGTTGCATCGCAGGCTCCGCTCGTTCCATGGGTCTGGTAGTGGAGGATTAAGACAATGGCTAAACTTTCCAAGCGTATGCGCGTTATTCGCGAAAAAGTTGACGGTACCAAAGAGTACTCCATCAACGAAGCCATTGCCCTGCTGAAAGAACTGGCTACCGCCAAGTTCGTTGAAAGCGTTGACGTTGCTGTCAACCTGGGTATCGACGCTCGTAAATCTGACCAGAACGTACGTGGTGCTACTGTACTGCCGCACGGTACCGGTCGTGATGTACGCGTTGCCGTATTTACCCAAGGTGCCAATGCCGAAGCAGCTAAAGCTGCCGGTGCTGACCTGGTAGGTATGGATGACCTGGCCGATCTGGTTAAGAAAGGCGAGATGAACTTCGACGTAGTTATCGCATCCCCGGATGCCATGCGCGTTGTTGGTCAACTGGGTCAAATCCTGGGCCCGCGCGGCCTGATGCCGAACCCGAAAGTTGGTACTGTAACTCCTAACGTTGCCGAAGCTGTCAAGAACGCCAAGGCTGGTCAGGTTCGTTACCGTAACGACAAGAATGGTATCATCCATACCACTCTGGGTAAGGTTTCTTTCAACGAAGTTCAGCTGAAAGAAAACTTGGAAGCTCTGCTGGTTGCCCTGAAAAAAGGCAAGCCCTCTTCCGCCAAAGGTCAATTCATCAAGAAAGTCAGCATCTCCACCACCATGGGTGCCGGTGTTGCCGTAGACCAAGCTTCTCTGGAAGCTCAGGCCTAATTGATGGGTTTTACAAGGCGCAAAATTTAATCTATAATTTTGCGCCTTGATTGGTTGGGGGTTTCGACCTCCGTCCAAGACCGCAGGAGGCTGCAAAGCCTTAATGTTTCCTGCGTAGACGGTGCCGGAAACCCAGCGAGAAAGATTCTTTCTCTTCTGGAATCCTGCTACCGCATC
Source organism: Aeromonas sp. Y311-2 (assembly GCF_027706025.1). Taxonomy (NCBI): domain Bacteria; kingdom Pseudomonadati; phylum Pseudomonadota; class Gammaproteobacteria; order Aeromonadales; family Aeromonadaceae; genus Aeromonas; species Aeromonas sp. Y311-2. The sequence goes on from NZ_JAPDCL010000008.1 coordinate 151,036, forward strand.
GTTCCCCTCTGTTGTAAAGGTAGGGGGGATGTGTCAGTACTGGGTCAATAGACCCGGATTCAATCCAGGAGTTAAGCCAATGGCATTGGGACTCGAAGACAAAAAGGCAATTGTTGCTGAAGTCAACGAAGCTGCCAAAGGCGCTCTTTCTGCAGTTGTTGCCGATTCTCGCGGTGTAACTGTAGACAAGATGACCGTCCTGCGTAAAACCGCTCGTGAAGCCGGTGTGTACATGCGCGTTGTGCGTAACACCCTGCTGCGTCGCGCGGTAGAAGGTACCGAATACGAGTGCCTGAACGACGCATTTACCGGTCCTACCTTGATTGCTTTCTCTAACGAACACCCGGGCGCTGCTGCTCGTCTGTTCAAAGAGTTTGCCAAAGCGAACCAAAAGTTCGAAATCAAGGCTGGCGCTTTTAACGGTGAGTTTATCGCCGCAGCACAAATTGATCGTCTGGCCACGCTGCCGACTTACGAAGAAGCAATTGCGAAGTTGATGGCGACTATGAAAGAAGCCTCTGCTGGCAAGCTGGTTCGTACTATCGCTGCTGTTCGCGACCAGAAACAAGCTGCTGCTTGATTCTCGCCTATTTAGGCTGTTTGAGTTTATTCAACATCAGGAATTTTTGTCATGTCTATCACTAAAGACCAAATCATCGAAGCCGTTGCTTCCATGTCCGTAATGGAAGTTGTTGAGCTGATCGAAGCTATGGAAGAGAAGTTCGGTGTTTCTGCCGCTGCTGCCGTAATGGCTGGCCCGGCTGCTGCTGAAGCAGTAGAAGAGAAGACCGAGTTCGACGTAGTTCTGACTGCTGCTGGCGCCAACAAAGTTGCCGTTATCAAAGCCGTTCGTGGCGCTACCGGTCTGGGCCTGAAAGAAGCCAAAGATCTGGTAGAAGCTGCTCCGGCTAACCTGAAGGAAGGCGTGTCCAAGGACGAAGCTGAAGCTCTGAAGAAAGAGCTGGAAGCTGCCGGTGCTTCTGTTGAGATCAAATAATCTGCATTTATGTAGATTAGCCTGATAAAACAGGCTAGGGCTGGTGAATTTTTGTTCACCAGCCTTTTTGCGCTGTAGACTGAGAGCATTTCACACCGTTTACGACTCTCGGTGCACCAGCAATCCGGACTGTCTTCTTTCGTCCGGGCCAACACAAAACGGTGTTGAGACAGAGCTGTCCCGCGGGACAGAGTGGGTCACTTATCAGCGAGCTGAGGAACCCTATGGTTTACTCTTATACCGAAAAAAAACGCATTCGTAAGGACTTCGGTAAGCGAGACCAGGTACTGGACACGCCTTATCTGTTGTCCATTCAGCTGGACTCCTTCAAGCAGTTCATCGAGGCTGACCCGGAAGGTGAATATGGCCTAGAGGCCGCTTTCCGTAGCGTTTTCCCGATCACCAGTTACTCCGGTAGTGCTGAGCTTCAGTATGTCAGCTATCGCCTGGGTGAGCCGGTATTTGACGTAAAAGAATGCCAGATCCGTGGAGTGACCTACTCCGCGCCGCTGCGTGTCAAGCTTCGTATGGTTCTGTACGACCGTGAAGCAGCTGCCGGCACCGTCAAAGACATCAAGGAACAAGAAGTATACATGGGCGAAATTCCGCTCATGACCGAGAACGGCACCTTTGTTATCAATGGTACCGAGCGGGTTATCGTCTCCCAGCTGCACCGCAGCCCGGGCGTCTTCTTCGACCACGATAAAGGCAAAACTCATTCATCCGGTAAGGTACTGTATAACGCTCGCGTTATCCCCTACCGTGGCTCCTGGCTGGACTTCGAGTTTGATGCGAAAGACAACCTGTTTGTCCGTATCGACCGTCGTCGCAAACTGCCAGCATCCATTATTCTGCGCGCCCTGGACTTCACTTCCGAACAAATCCTGGCCACCTTCTTCGAGACCATCGGTTTTGAAGTAAAAGATGGCAAGTTGATGATGGATCTGGTGCCGGAGCGTCTGCGTGGTGAAACTGCGACCTTTGACATCGTGGCCAATGGCGCCGTGGTGGTTGAGACCGGTCGTCGTGTGACTGCGCGTCACATCCGTCAGTTGGAAAAAGATGCCGTTACCCAGATTGAGGTACCGGTTGAGTATGTTGTTGGCAAAGTTGCTGCCAAGGACTACGCACATCCGCAAACTGGCGAGATGGTCGTGACCGCCAACCAGGCGCTGAGCCTGGAAGCGATCGCCAACCTGTCCCAAGCCGGCTTCAAGCATTTCGAGGTTCTGTTCACCAACGAACTGGATCACGGTGCTTACATGTCCGAGACCCTGCGTGTCGACTCCAGCTCCAACCGTTTGGAAGCGCTGGTCGAGATCTATCGCATGATGCGTCCGGGCGAGCCGCCTACTCGCGAAGCTGCAGAACAGCTGTTCGAAAACCTGTTCTTCTCCGCCGAGCGTTACGACCTGTCTACCGTAGGTCGGATGAAGTTCAACCGCCGTCTGGGTCGTGAAGACGAGACTGGCGCTGGTGTACTGACCAAAGACGACATCGTCGATGTGATGAAGCGCCTGATCGACATCCGTAACGGTAACGACGAAGTGGATGATATCGACCACTTGGGTAACCGTCGTATTCGTTCTGTCGGTGAAATGGCTGAAAACCAGTTCCGCGTCGGTCTGGTGCGTGTCGAGCGTGCGGTCAAGGAGCGTCTCTCCCTGGGCGACCTGGACACCCTGATGCCGCAGGATCTGATCAATGCCAAGCCGATCTCCGCCGCAGTCAAAGAGTTCTTTGGTTCCAGCCAGCTGTCCCAGTTTATGGACCAGAACAACCCGCTCTCCGAAGTGACCCACAAGCGTCGTATCTCCGCGCTGGGCCCGGGCGGTTTGACTCGTGAGCGTGCCGGCTTTGAAGTCCGAGACGTACACCCGACCCACTACGGTCGTCTGTGCCCTATCGAGACTCCTGAAGGTCCGAACATCGGTCTGATCAACTCTCTGTCCGTGTACTCTCGTACCAACGAGTACGGTTTCCTCGAGACCCCGTACCGTAAGGTCATTGACGGTGTGATCACCGACGAAGTGGACTACCTGTCTGCTATTGAAGAAGGCAAGTACGTGATCGCACAGGCTAACGCCGCGACCACCGAAGATGGCCGTCTGAAAGATGAATTGATCCCGTGCCGTCACAAAGGTGAATCCACCTTTATGAACGCCGACCAGATCCAGTATATGGACGTGAGCCCGCAGCAGATCGTATCTGTGGCAGCGGCTCTGATCCCGTTCCTGGAACACGATGACGCGAACCGCGCATTGATGGGTTCAAACATGCAACGTCAGGCTGTACCGACTCTGCGTGCTGACAAGCCGCTTGTAGGTACCGGTATGGAACGCGCTGTGGCCGTTGACTCCGGTGTAACCGTAGTGGCCAAGCGTGGCGGCGTAATCGACTATGTCGATGCCTCCCGTATCGTCCTGAAGGTCAATGAAGATGAGCTGATGCCAGGCGAAGCCGGCATCGACATCTACAACCTGACCAAATACACCCGTTCCAACCAGAACACCTGTATCAACCAGCGTCCTTGCGTGATGTTGGGTGAGCCGGTCATGGCTGGCGACGTACTGGCTGACGGCCCGTCCACCGATCTGGGTGAACTGGCGCTGGGTCAGAACATGCGCGTCGCGTTCATGCCGTGGAACGGTTACAACTTTGAAGACTCGATCCTGGTGAACGAGCGTGTTGTTCAGGAAGATCGCCTGACCACCATCCATATCCAGGAACTGGCCTGTATCTCCCGTGACACCAAGCTGGGTCCGGAAGAGATCACTGCTGACATCCCGAACGTGGGTGAAGCCGCTCTGTCCAAGCTGGACGAGTCCGGTATCGTCTACGTGGGTGCTGAAGTGAAGGGCGGCGACATTCTGGTCGGTAAGGTAACCCCGAAAGGTGAAACCCAGCTGACGCCGGAAGAGAAGCTGCTGCGCGCCATCTTCGGTGAGAAGGCGTCCGATGTGAAGGACTCCTCCCTGCGTGTGCCGAACGGTGTGTACGGTACCGTGGTTGACGTGCAAGTCTTTACCCGCGATGGCGTGGAAAAAGACAAGCGCGCCAAAGAAATCGAAGAGATGCAGCTGAAGGAAGCGAAGAAGGACTTGACCGAAGAGTTCAAGATCCTGGAAGACGGCATTTTCGGCCGCTCCCGCAACCTGCTGCTGGCCGCCGGTTACAGCGAAGATCGTCTGAACAAGCTCGATCGCTCCAAGTGGTTTGAACTGGCCATCGAAGACGAAGGCAAGCAGACCGAACTGGAACAGATCGCTGAACAGCACGTTGAGCTGAAAGCCGAGTTCGACAAGAAATTCGAGAACAAGCGTCGCAAGATTATCCAGGGTGATGATCTGGCGCCGGGCGTACTGAAAATCGTCAAGGTTTATCTGGCAGTCAAGCGTCGCATCCAGCCGGGTGACAAGATGGCGGGCCGTCACGGTAACAAGGGTGTTATCTCCAAGATCTGTCCGGTCGAGGATATGCCTCATGACGAGTTCGGCCGTCCGGTCGACATCGTACTGAACCCGTTGGGCGTACCATCCCGTATGAACATCGGTCAGATCCTCGAAGTGCACCTGGGCCTTGCGGCCAAGGGTATCGGCGAGAAGATCGATCGCATGGTCAAAGAGCAGCGCGAGCTGCACGAGATGCGCAACTTCCTGCAGCAGGTCTATGACCTGGGCGAGAAGGACACCCAGCAAGTGAACATCGCCGAACTGTCTGATGACGACGTACGTACCCTGGTGGGTAACCTGCGTAAGGGTCTGCCGGTTGCTACTCCAGTGTTTGATGGTGCCAAAGAGCGCGAAATCAAAGCCCTGCTGAAGCTGGCCGATCTGCCGGAATCCGGTCAGATTGATCTGTTCGATGGCCGTACCGGTAACCGCTTCGAGCGTAAAGTAACCGTTGGTTACATGTACATGCTCAAGCTGAACCACTTGGTCGACGACAAGATGCACGCGCGTTCTACCGGTTCTTACAGCCTGGTTACCCAGCAGCCGCTGGGTGGTAAGGCTCAGTTCGGTGGTCAGCGTTTCGGTGAGATGGAAGTGTGGGCCCTGGAGGCTTACGGTGCGGCATATACCCTGCAGGAAATGCTGACCGTCAAGTCTGACGATGTGAATGGCCGTACCAAGATGTATAAGAACATCGTGGATGGCGACCACCGTATGGAGCCGGGCATGCCCGAATCCTTCAACGTATTGCTGAAGGAAATCCGCTCTCTGGGTATCAACATCGAGCTGGACGAAGAGTAAGAGCTCGCTCTTATTGTTCGAGAATTGACGTGGGCGCCCCGCTGTTTTGGCAGCCGGGGCGCCGAGGTTAGACTCCTGACAGGGGAAACACGTGAAAGACTTACTCAAGTTTTTGAAGGCTCAGACCAAGACCGAAGAGTTTGACAGTATCAAGATCGGTCTGGCCTCTCCTGACATGATCCGCTCCTGGTCATTCGGTGAGGTCAAAAAGCCTGAGACCATCAACTACCGGACTTTCAAGCCGGAGCGTGATGGTCTGTTCTGCGCCCGTATCTTCGGACCGGTGAAGGACTACGAGTGTCTGTGCGGCAAGTACAAGCGCCTGAAACACCGTGGTGTGATCTGTGAGAAGTGCGGCGTTGAAGTGACCCAGACCAAGGTCCGTCGTGAGCGTATGGGCCACATCGAGCTGGCCAGCCCGACTGCCCACATCTGGTTCCTGAAGTCCCTGCCGTCCCGTATCGGTCTGCTGCTGGACATGACCCTGCGCGACATCGAGCGTGTGCTCTACTTCGAATCTTTCGTGGTAATCGAGCCGGGTATGACCAACCTCGAACGCAGCCAGATGCTCTCTGAAGAGCAGTACCTGGATGCGCTGGAAGAGTGGGGCGACGAATTTGACGCCAAGATGGGTGCCGAAGCAATCCTGGCATTGCTGCGCGCTATCGATCTGGAAGGTGAAGTCAAAACCATGCGTGAGGAGCTGGATCAAACCAACTCCGAGACCAAGCGCAAGAAGACCACCAAGCGTCTGAAGCTGATGGAAGCTTTCCTGCAGTCCGGCAACAAGCCGGAGTGGATGATCATGACAGTGCTGCCTGTGCTGCCGCCGGACCTGCGTCCGCTGGTACCGCTGGACGGCGGCCGTTTCGCGACTTCCGATCTGAACGATCTGTACCGTCGCGTGATCAACCGTAACAACCGCTTGAAGCGTCTGCTGGATCTGGCTGCTCCGGACATCATCGTGCGCAACGAAAAGCGTATGCTGCAAGAGTCCGTCGATGCACTGCTGGATAACGGCCGTCGTGGTCGTGCCATCACCGGTTCCAACAAGCGCCCGCTGAAATCCCTGGCTGACATGATCAAGGGTAAGCAGGGTCGTTTCCGTCAGAACCTGCTCGGTAAACGTGTCGACTACTCCGGTCGTTCCGTTATCACCGTAGGCCCGACTCTGCGTCTGCATCAGTGCGGTCTGCCGAAGAAGATGGCGCTGGAACTGTTCAAGCCGTTCATCTATGGCAAGCTGGAAACCCGCGGTCTGGCGACCACTATCAAGGCCGCCAAGAAGATGGTGGAGCGCGAGGAAGCTGTCGTTTGGGATATCCTGGACGAAGTGATCCGCGAACACCCGGTTCTGCTGAACCGTGCACCGACTCTGCACCGTCTGGGTATCCAGGCATTCGAACCGACTCTGGTCGAAGGCAAGGCAATCCAGCTGCACCCGCTGGTTTGTGCTGCGTATAACGCGGACTTCGATGGTGACCAGATGGCGGTCCACGTACCGCTGACCCTGGAAGCCCAGCTGGAAGCGCGTGCGCTGATGATGTCTACCAACAACATCCTGTCGCCTGCCTCCGGTGAGCCGATCATCGTTCCTTCTCAGGACGTGGTCTTGGGTCTGTACTACATGACCCGTGCCCGTATCAACGCCAAAGGCGAAGGTATGGTGCTGGCCGGCCCGAAAGAAGCCGAGAAAGTATATCGCGCCGGTCTGGCCGATCTGCATGCTCGTGTGAAAGTACGCATTACCGAATACCTGCGTCAGGAAGACGGTTCTCTGCGTGAACACACCGAGATGAAGAACACCACCGTTGGTCGTGCGATCCTGAGCCTGATCCTGCCGAAAGGTATGGAATACGCCCTGATCGACGAGCCGAAGGTGCTGACTGCTGCAGAACAGGCTGATCTGGATGCCAATCCGCAGAACTGGATCAAGTGCGTATCCAACAAGGCGCTGGGCAAAAAGCTCATCTCCCGTCTGCTGAACACCTGCTATCGCAAGCAGGGCCTGAAGGACACCGTTATCTTCGCTGACCAGCTGATGTATACCGGTTTCCACTACGCGGCCCTGTCCGGTGCTTCCGTTGGTATCGATGACATGGTCATCCCGGATGCCAAGAAAGACATCATCGCGGCAGCCGAAGCCGAAGTTGCCGAGATCCAGGACCAGTTCCTGTCAGGTCTGGTAACTGCGGGCGAGCGTTACAACAAGGTTATCGATATCTGGGCCAGCGCCAACGAGCGCGTCTCCAAGGCCATGATGGAGAACTTGTCCAAAGAGCGTAACGTCAACTCGCTGGGTGAAGAAGAAGAGCAGGCCTCGTTCAACAGCATCTTTATGATGGCCGACTCTGGTGCGCGTGGTTCCGCCGCCCAGATCCGTCAGCTGGCCGGTATGCGTGGCCTGATGGCCAAGCCGGATGGCTCCATCATCGAGACCCCGATCATCGCGAACTTCCGCGAAGGTCTGAACGTACTGCAGTACTTTATCTCTACCCACGGTGCTCGTAAGGGTCTGGCGGATACCGCACTGAAGACTGCGAACTCCGGTTACCTGACTCGTCGTCTGGTAGACGTGGCGCAAGACATGGTGATCACCGAGGACGATTGCGGTACTACCGACGGTCTGTGGATGACTCCGCTGATCGAGGGTGGCGACGTGGTCGAGCCGCTGCGTGAGCGCGTGCTGGGTCGTGTGGTGGCAGAAGATGTCATCAAGCCGGGTACCGAGGACGAGATCCTGGTTGCTCGCAACACCCTGCTCGACGAGCAGCTGTGTGACCTGCTGGAGCGTAACTCCGTTGACCGTGTGAAGGTACGTTCTGCCATCACCTGTGAAACCGACTTCGGTAACTGTGCTCACTGCTACGGCCGTGATCTGGCCCGTGGTCACCTGGTTAACAAGGGTGAGGCTGTCGGTGTTATCGCCGCCCAGTCCATCGGTGAACCGGGTACCCAGCTGACGATGCGTACTTTCCACATCGGTGGTGCTGCATCTCGTGCCGCTGCTGAAAGCAGCATCCAGGTCAAGAACACAGGTACCATCAAGCTGCAGAACGCCAAGTTCGTTCACAACAGCGATGACAAACTGGTTATCACCTCACGTTCTACCGAACTGACCATCATGGACGACATGGGCCGTACCAAGGAAAGCCACAAGCTGCCTTACGGTTCCGTGCTGGAAGTGAAGGACGGCCAGGCCGTGAGTGCTGGCGAGACCGTTGCCAACTGGGATCCGCACACCCACCCGATCATCACCGAAGTGGCAGGTCGCCTGCAGTTCGAACACATGATCGATGGCGTGACCATCACTCGTCAGACCGACGAGCTGACCGGTCTCTCTTCTATCGTTGTTCTGGACGTCAACGAGCGTCCGAGCGCCGGTAAAGAGATGCGTCCGACCGTTAAACTGGTCGACCTGAACGGCAAAGACGTGATGATCCCGGGTACCGATGTAGCCGCCCAGTACTTCCTGCCGGGCAAGGCGATCGTGAACCTGGAAGATGGTGCCAACGTGGGCGTGGGTGACGCGGTAGCGCGTATCCCGCAAGAGTCCGGCGGTACCAAGGACATCACCGGTGGTCTGCCGCGCGTTGCGGATCTGTTCGAAGCACGTCAACCGAAGGAACCGGCAATTCTGGCCGAGATCTCCGGTACCATCTCCTTCGGGAAAGAGACCAAGGGCAAACGCCGTCTGGTCATCACCCCGACCGATGGTGGCAACGTCTACGAAGAGATGATTCCGAAGTGGCGTAACCTGAACGTGTTCGAAGGTGAAAAAGTTGAGAAGGGTGAAGTGCTGGCGGACGGTCCTGAGTCTGCTCACGACATCCTGCGTCTGCGCGGTATCAGCCCGGTCGCCAACTACATCGCCAACGAAGTGCAAGACGTTTACCGTCTGCAAGGCGTTAAGATCAACGACAAGCACATCGAAGTCATCGTTCGTCAGATGCTGCGCAAGTGCGAGATCCTGAGCGCTGGCGATACCGATCTGATCGAAGGCGAACAGGTTGAAGTGGCTCGTGTGAAGATTGCCAACCGTAAGCTGGTTGCCGAGGGCAAGACCCCTGCAACCTACCGTCATGTACTGATGGGTATTACCAAGGCATCTCTGAGCACCGAGTCCTTCATCTCCGCGGCTTCCTTCCAGGAAACCACTCGCGTTCTGACCGAAGCCGCCGTAGGTGGCAAGCGTGATGAACTGCGTGGTCTGAAAGAGAACGTCATCGTGGGTCGTCTGATCCCGGCTGGTACCGGCTTTGCCTACCACCATAGCCGGATCAACCAGCGTGCTGCCGCAGCTCGTGCTGTTGGTACCCCGCAGGTGACCGCTGATGAAGCGGAGCAGAACCTGGCGGATCTGCTGAACGCAGCCGGTAGCTTCGACGAAGAGTAACTCGTCATCCGTGATTGAAAAGGGCTCCTTCAAGGAGCCCTTTTTGTTGGCCAATTCCTCGGCAAAGGTAGACGCAGCGCGGGTTTCAGGATGATCCAGAGCAAAGTTGTAGAGTAAAAAATCAAAAAAAGTTGACTTTACTCCCCTGCAATTTAAAACTCGGGAAAGTTGAATGGTTATTACAGGGGTAGAACATGACTGTCGGTATCGAGGAAGCCATGCTTCCCGAAGAACAGCTGATCAGCCGCACTTTTACAGATGAAGACAGGGAATTGTTGCGCTCATACGATGGGCTCATCGATGGCTTGGCCGAGCTGTTCGGCAAGCATTGTGAAGTGGTACTCCACTCCCTGGAAAATCTGCACGAGTCGGTGATCAAGATCGCCAATGGCTTCAATACCGGACGCACCCTCGGGGCGCCCATCACCGATCTCGCCCTGCGCATGCTCAAGGATATCGAGAGCACCGGCCAGGATTACACCCAGAGCTATTTCGCTCGCAGCCGTACCGGCGCGCTGATGAAGTCGAGCACCATCGCCATTCGCAACAGCGAGCGGCAAGTAGTGGGGCTTATCTGCATCAACCTGCACATCAATGCGCCTTTCCACGAGTTCGTGGCCGAATTTTTCCCGACGCCCCAGCAGGCGGCGCGTCAGTCACCAGAGACCTTCGCCAATAGCGTGGAAGAGTTGGTTGCCCAGACGGTGGATAACACCATCGACGAGATCAACCGCGATCCCACCGTGGCCAACAATGCCAAGAATCGCTTCATCGTGACCCAGCTGTTCGAGAAGGGCATTTTCGACATCAAGGATTCGATCAATCTGGTGGCGGACAAACTCAATATTTCAAAACATACCGTTTATCTTTACATCCGACAGCGCAAGCAGGGTGAAGACGAGAACGAGTAACTCATTCCAGAAGGGGATAGATGAATGGCTAAAGAAGTGATTGCAACCGACAAGGCGCCTGCCGCGATTGGTCCGTATGTTCAGGCTACCAAGGTTGGCGAGATGATCTTCACCTCCGGGCAGATCCCGCTCGATCCTGCCACCATGGAGATCGTGGCCGGCGGCATCGAAGAGCAGGCCGAACGGGTGATGAAGAATCTGGTCGCCGTGTTGCAAGCTGCCGGTGCCGATGCCAGCAAAGTGGTCAAAACCACCTGTTTCCTGAGTGACATGAACAACTTCGTTGCCTTCAATCAGGTCTATGCCCGCTACTTTGGCGATGCAGCACCAGCCCGCTCCTGCGTGGAGGTGGCCCGTCTGCCGAAAGATGTGCTGGTCGAGGTCGAGGCGATTGCCCATCTCTGATCAACAGATCGAATCAAGCCCCTCCTGGCAGGGGCTTTTTTGTTTTTGGCGTAAAATGGACCGGGTCAGCACAGGAGTCCTGCTATGAGTCTGAGTTTTGCCATCCTGGTCACGGGGCCCGCCTATGGCACCCAATCGGCCAGCACAGCCTATCGTTTTGCCCGCACCCTGTTGGCACAGGGGCATACCTTGTCTCACCTGTTCTTCTATCAGGATGGGGTCTGCAACGGCAACGGTCTGCATCTGCCTGCATCCGATGAGACTGACCTGGTGCGTTTGTGGCGAGAGCTGGCAGAAGAGCAGGGGATCCGTATCGACGTCTGTGTCGCCGCCGCCATGCGGCGCGGTGTACTCGATGAACAGGAAGCCAAGGGGGCAGGGCAGGTGCACTTCAATCTGCAACCGCCATTTTGCCTGAGCGGTCTGGGCCAGTTGGCCGAGGCTGCACTCACCGCCGATCGGCTGGTTCAGTTCTAGGGGGAGTCATGAGCAAGAAAATCGCCTTTATCTGCAGTCATGGCCCCCATGGCCATGCCGCCGGCCGGGAAGGACTGGATGCCCTGCTGGCCACCTCGGCCATGACCGATGAGCTGGCCCTCTTCCTGATTGGGGACGGCGTGCTGCAACTGCTCAAGGAGCAGCAGCCTGCCGCCATTTTGCAGCGCCACTACGCGCCCACCTTCAAAATGCTGGAACTCTACGACATCGAAGAGGTCTATGTTTGTGCTGACTCGCTGGCAGAGCGTGGCGTGACAGTGGATGATCTGCTGATCCCCGTCGAGAGTCTGCCGCGCCAGGAACTGGCTCGGCGTTGGGCACAATGTTCGACTCACATCAGCTTTTGAGGTCTCCATGTTGCATCTGATATTGAACTCCCCCTTTCAGAGTCAGGCTCTGGCAGAGGCGCTCTCATACCTTCAGCCCGAGGATGAGCTGGTACTGATGCAGGATGCCGTGATTGCGGCATCGGCTCCCCAGTGGAGCGCGCGGCTGGCGGGTATCTCGGTTTATGTGATGCAGGAAGATCTGCAAGCTCGCGGTTTGCAGCATCGGGTGGGCAAGGTGCTCGATATGGCGGGTCTGGTGGCACTGATTGCGCAAAAAGGTTCCCCGCGCACCTGGGGTGGCTGATAAGCACATTTCCAAGGAAATTCAAGGAGATGTCGTGAAATCAAACGGATCCGAATTGCCCTTTTGTGACGCAAATTGTATAAATCTTGACTCCCCAGACAACAGGGCATAAAATTTCGCGTCCCCGTATCTGCGGGGAGGATTTTCCACACGTTTATGAAGTCATTATCAGGAGCCTTTTGATGGCAACTATTAACCAGTTGGTTCGCAAGCCACGCATCAAGCTCGTTGTGAAAAGCAACGTGCCGGCGCTGGAAGCGTGCCCTCAGAAGCGTGGCGTATGCACTCGTGTATATACCACCACCCCGAAGAAGCCTAACTCTGCACTGCGTAAAGTGTGCCGTGTACGTCTGACCAACGGCTTCGAAGTCACCTCCTACATCGGCGGTGAAGGTCACAACCTGCAAGAGCACTCTGTTGTTCTGATCCGTGGCGGTCGTGTAAAAGACTTGCCAGGCGTTCGTTATCACACCGTTCGTGGTGCGTTGGACTGTGCCGGTGTTAAAGACCGTAAGCAGGCTCGCTCCAAGTATGGCGTGAAGCGTCCTAAAGCTTAATGGTTCTCCGTTAAGTAAGGCCAAACGTTAATTCGTTTCTAGTTAGATAGCTTTCTAGTTTTGGGTAATCCCTGAAGTTACGGAGAATTTGAAATGCCAAGACGTCGTGTTGTTGGTCAGCGTAAAATCCTGCCAGATCCCAAGTTCGGATCAGAGCTGCTGGCTAAATTTGTCAACGTAGTAATGGTTGACGGTAAGAAATCTGTTGCAGAAGCCATTGTTTATGGCGCCCTGGACATCATTGCCACCAAATCTGGCAAAGAGCACCTGGCCGTATTCGAAGAAGCTCTGGATAACATTCGTCCGGCGGTCGAGGTTAAATCTCGTCGCGTCGGTGGTGCAACCTATCAGGTGCCGGTAGAAGTTCGTCCGGTACGTCGCAATGCCCTGGCAATGCGCTGGTTGGTTGATGCCGCTCGTAAACGTGGTGAAAAATCAATGGCTCAGCGTCTGGCTGGCGAGCTGCTGGATGCCGCTGACAATAAGGGTTCGTCTGTCAAGAAACGTGAAGACGTTCACCGTATGGCTGAAGCGAACAAAGCCTTCGCTCACTTCCGCTGGTAATCCGCTTGCGCAGGGTCTTTTGACTCTGCGCACCTTTAATTATCTAGGGACAAGCGCCTTAGTAAGAGGATGACAATGGCTCGTACAACCCCCATTGAGCGTTATCGTAACATCGGTATCTCCGCTCACATTGACGCCGGTAAGACTACTACTACCGAGCGCGTACTGTTTTACACCGGTGTAAGTCACAAGATCGGTGAAGTTCACGATGGCGCTGCCACCATGGACTGGATGGAACAGGAACAAGAGCGTGGTATCACCATCACCTCCGCCGCGACCACCGCTTTCTGGTCCGGTATGGGTAAACAGTTCCAACCGCACCGTATCAACATCATCGATACCCCGGGCCACGTTGACTTTACTATCGAAGTAGAGCGTTCAATGCGTGTTCTGGACGGTGCCGTGATGGTGTACTGTGCCGTAGGTGGCGTACAGCCACAGTCTGAAACCGTATGGCGTCAGGCTAACAAGTACAAGGTTCCCCGTATCGCGTTCGTCAACAAGATGGACCGTACCGGCGCCAACTTCCTGCGCTGCGTTGAGCACATCAAGACCCGTCTGAAAGGTACTCCGGTTCCCCTTCAGCTGAACATCGGCTCTGAAGAGAACTTCAAGGGCGTTGTTGACTTGGTCAAGATGAAAGCCATCAACTGGAATGAAGCTGATCAGGGCGTATCCTTCGATTACGAAGACGTCCCGGCCGAGTTGCTGGAACAGGCGCAAGAAATGCGCATGAATCTGGTTGAAGCCGCTGCTGAAGCGTCTGAAGACCTGATGGAAAAATACCTGGGCGGCGAAGAGCTGACCGAGGAAGAGATCAAAGGTGCTCTGCGTCAGCGCGTGCTGAACAACGAAATCATCCTGGTAACCTGTGGCTCCGCGTTCAAGAACAAGGGCGTACAGGCAATGCTGGATGCCGTGATCGAGTACCTGCCGGCTCCGACCGACGTTGCTGCTATCGACGGCCTGAAAATGGACGGCGAGACCAAAGACGAGCGTCACGCTTCTGATGACGAGCCGTTCTCTGCTCTGGCGTTCAAGATCGCTACCGACCCGTTCGTTGGTAACCTGACCTTCTTCCGTGTCTACTCTGGCGTGATCAACTCCGGTGACACCGTGCTGAACTCCGTCAAGGACAAGCGCGAGCGTTTTGGCCGTATCGTTCAGATGCATGCCAACAAGCGTGAAGAGATCAAAGAAGTACGCGCTGGTGACATCGCTGCTGCCATCGGTCTGAAAGACGTGACCACTGGTGACACCCTGTGTGACCCGAACGCACCGATCATCCTCGAGCGTATGGAATTCCCGGAGCCGGTAATTTCTATCGCAGTTGAGCCGAAAACCAAGGCTGACCAGGAGAAGATGGGTCTGGCACTGGGCCGTCTGGCTCAGGAAGATCCGTCCTTCCGCGTATGGACTGACGAAGAGTCAGGTCAAACCATCATCGCTGGTATGGGTGAGCTGCACCTGGACATCATCGTTGACCGTATGCGTCGCGAGTTCAAGGTTGAAGCCAACGTAGGTAAGCCGCAGGTTGCCTACCGTGAAACCATCCGTACCACCGTTAAAGACATCGAAGGCAAGCATGCCAAGCAGTCTGGTGGTCGCGGTCAGTACGGTCATGTTGTTATCGACATGTACCCGCTGGAAGAAGGCAAAGCCTACGAATTCGTCAACGACATCAAAGGTGGTGTCATTCCTGGTGAATTCATCCCGGGTGTTGATAAAGGTATCCGTGAGCAGCTCAAATCTGGTCCGCTGGCTGGTTACCCGGTTATGGATCTGGGTGTGCGTCTGCACTTCGGTTCTTACCACGATGTCGACTCTTCCGAACTGGCGTTCAAAATCGCTGCTTCTATGGCCTTTAAGGCTGGCTTCATGAAAGCCAACCCGGTTCTGCTCGAACCGATCATGAAAGTAGAAGTTGAAACTCCGGAAGATTACATGGGCGATGTTATCGGTGACCTGAACCGTCGTCGTGGCCTGATCGAAGGTATGGAAGATGGTCCGTCCGGCAAGATCGTACGTGCTCTGGTGCCGCTGGCCGAAATGTTCGGTTATGCAACTGCACTGCGTTCCGCTACCCAGGGTCGTGCTTCCTACGCCATGGAATTCGCCAAGTATCACGATGCACCGACCAACGTTGCACAAGCCGTGATCGAAGAGCGCAAATCCAAGTAATTTAAGATTCCCCGCCTACGACGGTAGGCGGGTTTAACCTAGAAGGACTACGTCGTGTCTAAAGAAAAATTTGAGCGTAATAAACCGCACGTAAACGTCGGCACCATCGGCCACGTTGACCACGGTAAAACCACCCTGACTGCAGCTATCACCAACGTGCTGGCCAAGCACTTCGGTGGTAAAGCTTTCGCCTTCGACCAGATCGACAAGGCACCGGAAGAGCGTGAGCGTGGTATCACCATCAACACCTCCCACGTAGAATACGACACCGCTACCCGCCACTACGCCCACGTAGATTGCCCGGGTCACGCCGACTACGTTAAAAACATGATCACCGGTGCTGCCCAGATGGACGGCGCGATCCTGGTAGTAGCAGCGACTGACGGCCCGATGCCGCAGACTCGTGAGCACATCCTGCTGGGTCGTCAGGTTGGTATCCCGTACATGATCGTGTTCATGAACAAGTGTGACATGGTTGATGACGAAGAGCTGCTCGAACTGGTTGAGATGGAAGTTCGTGAACTGCTGACCGAGTACGACTTCCCGGGTGATGACCTGCCGGTAGTTCGTGGTTCCGCACTGAAAGCGCTGGAAGGCGACGCTCAGTGGGAAGAGAAGATCATCGAGCTGGCTGGCCACCTGGATACCTACATCCCGGAGCCGGAGCGCGCGATTGACCAGCCGTTCCTGATGCCTATCGAAGACGTATTCTCTATCGCTGGCCGTGGTACCGTAGTTACCGGTCGTGTAGAGCGCGGTATCGTTAAAGTAGGTGAGACTGTAGAAATCGTTGGTATCAAAGATACCGTTTCTACCACCTGTACCGGTGTAGAAATGTTCCGCAAGCTGCTGGACGAAGGTCGTGCAGGCGAGAACATCGGCGCGCTGCTGCGTGGTGTTAAGCGTGAAGACGTAGAGCGTGGTCAGGTACTGGCCAAGCCGGGTTCTATCAAGCCGCACACCAAGTTCGAATCTGAAGTGTACGTACTGTCCAAAGAAGAAGGTGGTCGTCATACCCCGTTCTTCAAAGGCTACCGTCCGCAGTTCTACTTCCGTACTACCGACGTGACCGGTACCATCGAGCTGCCGGAAGGCGTAGAGATGGTAATGCCGGGCGACAACATCAAAATGGTTGTTACCCTGATTGCTCCGATCGCGATGGACGACGGCCTGCGTTTCGCTATCCGTGAAGGTGGCCGTACCGTAGGTGCTGGTGTTGTAGCTAGCGTAATCGCCTAATCGATTCGTTATATACAAGCATGAAAAGGGGTGGCTTCGGCCACCCCTTTTATTTTTGGGGCTATTTATGGCCTGTGAGATACTGGGCAAAACCATTGATAGAGGTAGTTTCCGTGAGCAACCCCGCCATTTTTCTGGATCGTGACGGTGTCATCAATGAAGACACTGGCTATGTCAGTCAGGTCGATGATTTTCATTTTCTGCCCGGAGTCATAGACGCCCTGCAGCTCCTCAAAAAGAAAGGCTATCTGCTGGTCGTCGTCACTAACCAGTCCGGAATCGCCCGCGGCTACTTCAGTGAAGATGACTTCATGAATCTGACTGAATGGATGGATTGGTCACTGGCTGATCGGGATGTGGATCTCGATGGTATCTACTTCTGCCCCCATCATCCGGATCACGGCGCCCCCTGTGATTGCCGCAAACCGGAGCCAGGCATGCTGCTGTTGGCGCAACAGGAACTGGGGATCGACATGAGTCGTTCCTATATGGTGGGTGACAAGCCCTCTGATCTGAAAGCTGCCATCAATGCCGGGGTTGGTCACAAGATCATGGTCAGAACCGGCAAGCCGGTGACCGAAACGGGTAGTGCGCTGGCCGATGCTCTCTATGACAATCTGCACGATTTTGCTGTTACGGTGCCTGCAGTGAGCTGATTTCGCCGGTTTAATATGCCAATTGGTGGCTTTGTGAGCGAACGAACAGCGAAAGCCATCTTTTTGCAATTATCTGCTTGCCAGAAAGAATCTGTTCCCTATAATGCGCCTCCATCGACAGGGCAAGCGGCAACGCACACAACCTCGTCGATAACCTCGAAAGCCTTTGAAAATAAGGCTTGACTCGAGAAGGCGGTTGAGTAGAATTCCACTCCCGCAGCAACACACTGTTGCGTCGCTCTTTAACAATTTGAATCAAGCAATCTGTGTGGGCACTCACAGCATCGAACATCAAAAACAATTTTTGATTTTC
>NZ_JAPDCL010000009.1:0-50379 GCF_027706025.1 Aeromonas sp. Y311-2
AAGAGCCGGCTGGAATGACGACTATCGGGCTCAGTTATTCTTTGGTTAAAATATCAACAAAGTGTGCTCCCGCCCTGAAGTAGCGTAAACAAGACACCGGTTTGAGGCCGGAGTCAGGTGATAACTAGATCTGTACAGATTGATAAGTTACTTTATTTTTATGAACTTACTGTTCTTAAATGTTTTTGCTATATCTGATTTCATTTTATCTACTAATTCTTCCACATAATCTTGTGCAATCGAAAGTCCTTTTGATTTTGCTGTTATTAATAAGGATGTAACATCATTTTCTCTGCCGCAATTAGCACATACAACAAAACTATGGCTAGGAGGCGTGTAGTCAGAATAAGGTATGGCAAACTGTTCTGAGTGACAGAAAGTGCAGCGTAACTTAATCGTTTTATGTAGTTCATCCATAGTTAAATAAGTCCAGTTAGTGAGCCTGCAACTCCTCCAAGAATGGAGCTAACAAGAGGATGTTCGAGAAATGTAGTAAGCCGTTTTTTAGCTTCGCTCTTTTCTTCAGTTGAAGCTTGAGATTTATCAATATCTTGAATTAATTGATTGAAAATGTTGCTTATATTCTGGGTATTTCCATTTCCAATTTGAGATGGCGCATTAACATTTAATGTTGATATTTGCATGCTGGCACCTAACTCATATGAACGATCTTTACCATGTTTGACGGAGATGGCTCTGCTTTGCCCCTCTTCAGTGAGTTGAACCTGTGAAAAATCCCTATAGCTTTTTATTACAAGGCCACGGGAGTGCGAAATGTTTATTATTTTAAATAAATGTTCTTCTGGCCAACCTAAGTTTTTATCTATAGCGACTCTGTCGTTTTCACCTTCATTAAACCCAAAATAAACCGTTTTGATAGTTTCACCTAAGCTTTCCATATCATCATTCATATAGGTTAACAACGCATCAATATCAGATTGAATTTTTTCTGGGTTCATGGTGAGCCTCTTAAAAAGATGTGGTATACAAATTTCTGAAATGTAAATTTACATTATCATGGCTGCAGCTGTGAAGAAACATGTATGTAATAGGGTTGAATATATTATTTTTAGCTTTATTTGCACACACGTATTATCTCGTATGCTGGGCTAAAAATGGTAGGTCCGTGCTTCACGAAGTGAAGCCCCACGTTTATCGTGGAATATGCCTGTAAATCTGTTTTACGGCTTCGCCACATCCTTGTTTATTCCGCTCTGGTTGACGTAATCATGCTCGTCTGTTGGGCTTCGCTACGCTCTGCGCCAACCTACAAATCACGCTATCTCAACCCTGCCGCCGCTGGGGCCCATCAGCGGATCACGCTTGGCGATAATGCTCCCTCAGATTTCACCTGTAAAAATGCCGGCCCTCGGGTCGGCATTTTCAAGAAATAGGGTGTGGGGCGAAACAGTATGAGAAATGGTTGCCCTCTATCGCCGGGCTATTTATCCGCCTTGCCCGCCGCATCGGCAAGTTTGGCCAGCTGTTTGTCATACCAGGCCACCGGGCGGTTCTCATCTTCCGCCCGCTCCTTGCGCCGGATGGCGTTGCGCACCGCCATGGCCCCCAGCCAGCGAAACGGCTCGGGCGGAAAATAGCCACGCGGGCCGCTGACCAGGGCGCAGTCACGCCACGGCTTGTCCTCCTCCCGCACTTCATCGCGCACCAAAGTTGCCAGGATCTGGCCGCCGATCCAGCTTTGCGCCACCCCGTTGCCGGAGTAGCCGAGGCCATAGACGATATTGGGCTGCCCTCGCCAGTGGCCGAAGAAGGGGAGGCCATCTACCGAGCGGTCGGAGGCGCCGCACCAGCTGGCGGCGATGGGCACCTCTTTAAGCGCCGGAAAGAAGCGGCGCAGGGTGCGGGTGAGGGGGGCAAGATAACGGCTCGGCGCATCGAACTCGGCTAGATGGCGGTTGGCAAAGGCGAAGGTGTTGCCCCCCTTGCCCAGCATCAGCCGTCCTTGCGGGGTGGAGCGGTAGTAATGCACAAAGGTGCGGCCATCCACCACGGAGCGGCCGTGCTCAAGCTGCTGGGTGGCCAGTGCATCCGGCGCGGGGTCGGTTATCACCATATCGGAGGAGACCAGCACGATACTGCGGCGAAACTCGCGAAAGTGCTGCACCATGGCGCTGTTGAGGGCCAGCACCACCTTGCGGGCACGCACCTCGCCCTGTGGCGTTTGCACCCGCGCAGGCTGGCCCGCCTCAAGGCGCCGCATGGGGGAGTGCTCATAGACCTCGACCCCCAGCTCCCGCGCCACCCGCAGCAGGCCGCGCACCAAGAGCGCCGGTTGCACCGAGCCCGCGTGAGGGCTGTAAAGCCCCTCCAGATGAACGTGGGAACCGCTCTGGCTCGCCAGTTCATCCTCTTCAATCGCCTGCCACTGGTTAAGACCGGCTCGCTTGAGTTCCTGCAATACCGGCTCCATCAGGCCGCGCTGCGCCTCGCTGGTGGCGGTGTAGCAGGTGCCCTCGACCCTCAGCTCCGCTTCTATGTTGTGCGTTTCGCAGAAGCGGGCAATCTCGTGTACCGCCTGCTCGGATCTTTGTACCAGCCAGGCGGCCTGCTGCTCGCCAAAGAGGCGCTTTAACGTCAGGTATTTGGCCGACCAGGTGAGCAAACAGCCGCCGTTGCGCCCGGAGGCGCCGCTGCCACAGCGATCTTTCTCCAGCACCATGATGCGTAAGGCAGGCTCGGCCTGTTTAAGGGCAATGGCGCTCCAAAGCCCGGTAAAGCCGCCGCCGACGATGCAGATATCGGCCTCGTGGTTGCCGACTAGGGGCGTGGGCGGCGCGGGCTGTTCGGCGGCAAGCGCTTCGGCCAGCCAGAAGGGGAGAGTGGACATGATGACTCCTCGATAAGGTTATTGGTGGCGCCAGCGCTGGGTGCGATCCAGCAGGGCGCGACTTAAAAAGAGCTGGAGCAGCTTGACGGTGGCGGCGGCCAGCAGGATCAGGGTGGCCATGGCGGCGGCCGCAGCGGTATCGCCGGAATCCTCCATGTTCAGCACGGCGATGGAGGCGAGCACGCTGTCGCTCGAATAGAGGAAGATCACCGCCGAGGTGGTGGTCATGGCGTTGACGAACAGATAGATAAAGATTTCCAAGAGCGCTGGCAGGGAGGCGGGCAGGGTGACCCGCCAGAACGCCTTCCAGAGCGGAATGCGCAATGAGATGGCCACCAGCTCCAGCTCCTTGGGCAGTTGCTTGAGGCTGGTCAGTGCCGTCATATGACCCACGGTGTAGTAGTGGATGACGCAGGAGAGCACCATCAGCGGCAGAGTGCCGTATAGGCCGCCAAAGAGCGGATTGCCGTTGAAAAAGAAGATGTAACCCAGCCCCAGCACCATGCCGGGCACCGCCAGCGACAGCATGGCAAGCAGATGCAACAGCTGGCGCAGCGGCGCAAAGTGGCGCCCCTTCTCCTGCGTCCAGGCCAGCACCATCACCAGCACGGTGCCGATAAGCGCGGTATAGAGGCCCAACTGCAGGGTGTTGGTAAAGGGCTGCCAGCCATAGACGCTGTTGCTGTCAAAGGCGTAGTGATCGAGCGTCAGAGCGAGGTTGTAGGGCCAGAACTGCACCAAGGATCCGTAAACGGCCATCCCCACCAGTGCCAGAAACAGCAGGGCCCAGAGGGTACACCAGCTGAGCGCCAGCAGATCCCGCAGCCGATGGGGCTTGGGGCTATAGGGCACCGCTTTGGTGCTGCTCTGCTCCTGCATCTTGCTGCGTACCCTGTGCTCCAGCGCAAAGCTCAACAGTGCCGGCAGCAGCAGGGTGACGCTGGCAACGGCGCCGAGGGAGAAGTTCTGCATCCCGATCACCTGCCGGTAGATATCGGTAGCCAGCACGCTGTACTGGCCACCAATCACCTTGGCTACCCCGAAGTCGCAGATGGTGAGGGTGAAGACCGCGATGGCGGCGCTGAGCAGGCCATAACGGGCGGTAGGCAGGGTGACAGTGACAAAGGTGCGCCAGCCGCTGCTGCCCAGCACCCGGGAGGCTTCATAGAGGCGGGCGTCGCTCTGACCGAGCGCCGTGATAAGGATCATCAGGGCGTGAGGGAAGCACCAGAAGCCAAGACCGATGACGATGCCGATGGGGCCGTAGATGCTCTCGCCGCCGAGCAGCCCCTTGGCGATCCCCTGATTGCCAAACCAGTAGACCAGACTGATGGCGGGCAGCAGGGAGGGCATCAACAGCGGGATCAAACCGATGAGGCGAAACAGGGGCTTGCCCGGCATGCAGGTGCGGGTGAGGGCATAGGCGTAGCCAAAGGCGATGGTCACCACCAGCGCGGTGATCAGCACCCCGAGCCAGAGGGTGTTGCCAATGGTGCGCCCCAGATGAGGGGAGTCGAAGTAGGCGCTGAAGTTGGCAAGGCCCACCCAGAGGCCGTTCTCATCCTGCAGGCTCTTTTGCAGCATGGTGAGCAGCGGCAGCAGCAGACCGCCGGTGAGCAGGGCGATGCCGAGCACCAGCAGGATCAGTTGCAGTAGCTGATCCCGGCTCCAGCCGCGACAAAGGCGCTGCCAGCGGCCGTCTTGCCGGGCTGTCGCGCGTGGCAACAGGGAGGAGGTCGCAAGGGGGGCTGTCATGGGCGATCTCCTTCAAACAGCTGCATCGCCCCGGCGGGCCAGTGCAGCGAGCAGCGCATGCCGCTGCGCCAGCCCCCTTGTTCGTGGCGGGGCAGCTCGTGGGTCGGGCGCTCCACCAGGATCTGCTGCGGGCCCAGATAGGTGTCGGCGGTGCAGATAAGGCGCTGGGCTGCGCCGAGAAACTCCACCTGATCGATGGTTGCTTCAACGCCATGTTGGCCAAGATACGGCTCGCTCGGCGCACTCAGGGTGATTGCCTCGGGGCGGATCGCCACCTGCAATTTGCTGCCGGCAGCGGCCTGGTTGGCAAGTGTCAGCGGTTGTTCGTTGAGGCGCACCTGATTGGGGCTCAGCACCAGGGTGTCGAGGAAGTTCATGGTGCCGACAAAGCTTGCCACGAAACGGCTGGCAGGCTGGTGGTAGATCTCCTGCGGGGTGCCCACCTGTACGATGCGGCCGCCCTCCATCACCACGATGCGATCGGCCATGGTCAGCGCCTCTTCCTGATCGTGGGTCACCATGATGGTGGTGATGCCAAGGCGCTGCTGCAGGGCACGGATCTCGCTGCGAAGGTGGGTGCGCACCAGCGCATCCAGGGCGCTGAGCGGTTCGTCCAGCAACAACAGACCGGGGGAGAGGGCCAAGGCCCGGGCCAGCGCCACCCGCTGCTGCTGGCCGCCGGAGATCTGGCTCGGGTATTTGTGGGACTGGGCAGTGAGATCCACCAGCCCCAGCCAGTGGTCCACCCGCTCCTTGATGAGATCCCGCGCCAACCCCTGATTCTCAAGGCCGAAGGCGATGTTCTGGGCCACCGTCAGGTTGGGGAAGAGGGCATAGGACTGAAACACGATGCCAAAATCGCGCTCCTGAGGCGGCAGGCGGGAGATATTGCGCCCTCCTTGCCAGATCTCGCCGCTGTCCGGCAGATCCAGTCCGGCGATGGCTCTGAGCAGAGTGGTCTTGCCGCAGCCGGAGGGGCCGAGAAAGCAGATAAACTCCCCCGGCTCAATGGTCAGAGAGATTTCTTTAAGGGCCTGAAAAGCACCGAACTGCTTGTTGAGATGTTGAATGTCCAGATAGGGCTGGGTCATGGTTCGACTCGCTACTGATTTGGTATATACCAGTTTGCGGGTGAAGTGTGACGGTCAGGTGATCGGGGGATGACAGCTTGATGACAGTCAAATGAGATCGGGTCGCCAACAAGTGGCTGGGCACTGTGCGAATGGACTAAGCATCGCTAATTGAAGGCAATACAAACTCGGGAAGTTAAAACCAAAAAGCGAAGGCCAACAGCTGTTGGCCTTCGACTGGCAGTTTATTGGCGGCAGTGTGTCTGGCGTGAACAAACCGCCGCCCTTCACGCTTACTGTTTGGCTTCGGTCTTGCCGTCGAAGCTGGCGCTCCACTGGGCCAGGATGGCGTTACGCTCGCGGGCTGCCCAGCTAAAGTCGTTGTCGATCATCTGGCCTTTGATATCCGCCGGATAGCCCGCTCTCGGTTGGGCTACATCGGGGATGGCGACCACGGCGAACGATTTGTTGTAGAGGGCGTTGGCCTGTTCGGTGGCGGCAAAGTCGAGCAGCTGTTTGGCGGCTTCCAGCTTGGGGGTGCCCTTGATGATGGCGGCGGCTTCCATATCCCAGCCCGACCCCTCTTTCGGGAACACCACCTCGATGGGGGCACCCTTGGCCTTGAGGCTGGTAGCCGGGAAGTCGAAGGAGATCCCGATCACCGTCTCGCCGCTGGCGGCCAGCTTGCAGGGGGCTGAGCCCGAGTGGGTGTAACGGTCGATGTTCTGGTGCAGGCCGTTCATGAATTGCCAGCCCTGCTGCTCACCCATGGTCTGCAGCCAGCCCGCAACGCTCAGGTAACCGGTGCCGGAGGAGCTGGGGTTGGGCATGATCACCTTGCCCTTGTAGATGGGCTTGGTGAGGTCGGCCCAGCTGGTGGGGGCCGGGATCCCCTGTTTTTCCGCCTCTACCTTGTTGAAGCAGATGGCGCTGAAGAAGGCGTCCAGACCGATCCAGTGCGGCTCGGCCTTGCTGTCGCGAAAGCGGCTGTCGAGCTTATCCAGCCCTTTCGGTGCATAGGCATTGAGCATCTGCTGCTGATCGAGCTGCATCAGGCTGGTGGCGGCCAGTCCCCACACCACATCCGCTTTGGGCTGGGCTTTTTCTGCCAGCAAGCGGGCGGTGACCACGCCGGTGGAGTCACGCACCCACTTGATGTTGATGTCCGGATGCTGGCGTTCGAATGCGGTTTTCAGCTCATTGAGCTGCTCCGGTTCGAAGGCGGTGTAGACGGTGAGATCGGTCGCGGCCAGTGCCGGGGCGGTCATGGCAGCCAGCACGGCGGCGGCCAGCAGATGGGTTCCCTGTTTCATCCTCTTCTCCAGTTAAATTGGTTTGGTATAAACCAGATTGGTCGAGAGAGAGGCTAGGGGATCTTTATGACGTGACCGTGACAGCCCCGTGACGTTTTGCCGTTCCTGATTTGTTCGTGACTAATCCTGGGTATCAACCTCGATCTCCAGACTGTCGTGGCGCCAGTACTCCAGATCGAAGTCGAGCACCCGGCCGTGCTGATCGAAGTTGAGCCGCTCGAGGCGCAGGGCGGGTAGGCCGGCGGTGGCCCCCAGCGCCTTGGCCACTTCGTCCGGCAGGGCGGTGGGGAAGAAACGCACCTGCATGCGGGCGTAGTGAAGATCGTAATGGGCCTGATAGATCTCGGTCAGGCTGCCGTTGAGATCCAGCTCCAGCAGGCCGGGTACCCGCTCAGGCAGGCAGTGGTTTTCGCAGTAGCAGATGGCGCGCCCGTTGGCGTAGCGCAGCCGTTTGAGCAGAAACAGGCTGTCGAACGGCTTGAGCTGCAACTGCGCCATCAACGCGGGCGGCACCGCCTGGCGGCTTTTCTCCAGCAATTCGGTACGCGGCTCACCCCCTTGCTCCCGCACTATCTGGTGAAAGTTGGAGGTGCGTCTGGGGTTCAAACGAAAGCGTGGCGGGGTGACGAACCAGCCGCGGCGATCCTCCCGATAGATAAGGCCGTTCGCCTCCAGCTGAACCAGTGCCTCGCGGATGGTAACCCGGGTGGTGCCATAGAGTTCCCCCAGCAGCCGCTCGGAGGGGAGCTTGTCGTTGGGGGCCAGACCCCCCGCCAGGATCTGGTTGGCGAGGGCATCCTTGATCTGCAGATATTGCGGTTTGCTCATGAAAATCCCTGGTTTTTCAATAAGTTGTGCAATGAGTTGGGCAATGGGCTGGGCACAGGGCAGGACACCTGCCCGGTCGTTAAAGGGCACATCAACATGCGTTGGTAGATACCAGCATCGCCACTGTTGTTCAGGCTTCCTAGATTATCGCGATCCCGGCGCTGAAAATGAATTTTTTGTTGCACGTAGTCCCGCCCCTTTGACCTTGGCGGGGCAGTTACCCACAATGCGCTCATTCTGGTATATACCAAAAAGGAGCGAAGTCATGACCCATATTCCTGCGGCCCCTGCCGCCGTCGATTACCTGCTGCTGACCCCGGGCCCCCTCTCGACCACCGCCACGGTGCGCGCCGCCATGCTGCAAGACAGCTGTACCTGGGATGCGGATTACAACCAGGGGGTGGTGGAGCCCATCCGCCGCGAGCTGGTGCGCCTCGCTACTGGCCCTGAATATGAAAGTGACTACAGCGCCGTCTTGCTGCAGGGGAGCGGCAGCTATGTGGTGGAGAGCGTATTGGGCTCGGCGATAGGCATCGATGAGTGTCTGCTGATCATCAACAACGGCGCCTACGGCGCCCGCATGGGGGAGATGGGCCGCTGCCTTGGCCTGCGTCACCATGAGCTGGACTGCGGCGAGACCACCCGCCCGGAGCCCGCCGCCATCGAGGCGATGCTGGCGCGCCACCCCGAGATCACCCATCTGGCCATGGTCCACTGCGAGACCACCACTGGCATGCTCAATCCGCTCGATGAGGTAGCTGAGCTCTGCCAGCGTCGTGGCATCCGCCTGATCGTCGATGCCATGAGCAGCTTTGGCGGTATCCCCATCGACATGGGGCGCCTTGGCATCGAGTTTCTTATCAGCTCGGCCAACAAGTGCATTCAGGGGGTACCGGGCTTTGGCTTCGTCCTCGCCCGCCGCGCTGCGCTGGCGGCCTGCGCCGGTCGTGCCCGCTCTGTCTCCCTCGACCTGCATGCCCAGTGGCAGACCATGGAGCAGCAGGGGGGCAAGTGGCGCTTTACCTCGCCCACCCATACCGTGCTTGCCTTTGCCCAGGCCCTGCGCGAGCTGGACGAGGAGGGGGGCATCGCCGCCCGCCATCAGCGTTACAGTGAAAATCAGCGCACGCTGGTGGCGGGGATGGCTGCCCTCGGCTTTGCGCCACTGCTGCCAGAACAGTGGCAATCTCCCATCATCACCGCCTTCTACTCTCCGACCCACCCTGACTACCGCTTCGCCGACTTCTACCAGCGGCTCAAGGCACAGGGTTTTGTTATCTACCCGGGCAAGGTCTCCCAAGCCGATTGCTTCCGTATCGGCAATATCGGCGACGTGATCCCGGAGCGGGTGCGCGATCTGCTCGCCGCCATGGCCAGCGCCTGCTACTGGCAAGGGGACGCGCGATGACCAGCATGCTGGCTCAGGGGCGTGATCTGCGTGCCCGCGATTTGCATGACCATAAGCTACACGGCAGCGGCCGCGCCGACAGCGAAGGGGATATCAACCTCGGCGAGGGGCGGGCGCGTTGGTGGGCTGACCAGAGCGAGGCGGTGCAGGCGGGATTGGCGGAAGATAGCCGCTACTTCCTCCATCAGGCACTCTCCACCCCCTGTCTGGATCTGATTGAGGGCGCGCAGGGGAGCTGGCTGACCAGCGTATCGGGCGCGCGTTACCTCGATTTTCACGGCAACAGCGTCCATCAGCTGGGCCACGGTCATCCTAACGTGGTGGCCGCGGTGCAGCAGCAACTCGCCGATCTGCCGTTCGCGCCCCGCCGCTACAGCCATCAGGTTGCCATCGACTGTGCCCGCACCCTGGCCGAGCTGGCCCCCGGCGATCTTAACCGGGTGCTGTTCGCTCCCGGCGGCAGCGAGGTGGTGGGGATTGCCCTGAAGCTTGCCCGCTTTATTACCGGCAACAGCAAGGTGGTGTCCCTCTGGGATGCCTTTCACGGCGCCTCCCTCGATGCCATCTCGGTCGGCGGCGAGGCCTGTTTTCGCGCCGGTATGGGCCCGCTGATGGCTGGGGTGGAGCGCATCCCGCCTCCCACCCGCTATCGCGGCGTCTGGTATCGCGGGGAGGGGGATGACCTGCACTACGCCGATTATCTGGAGTACGTCATCGAGAAGGAGGGGGGGATCGGCGCTTTTATCGCCGAGCCCATCCGCAACACCGACGTACAGGTGCCCTCGAAGGCCTACTGGCAGCGGGTGCGGGAGATCTGCGATCGCCACAAGGTGCTGTTGATCGTCGACGAAATCCCCAATGCCCTGGGCCGCACCGGCCACTGGTTCAGCTTCGAGGAGTTCGGCATCGAACCCGACATCATCTGTCTGGGCAAGGGGTTGGGGGGCGGGGTGGTGCCGTTTGCGGCGCTCATCACCCGCGACCGTTTCAATCAGGCCGCAGCTATTTCGCTCGGTCACTACACCCACGAGAAGAGCCCCATCGGCTGCGCGGCGGCCTTCGCCACTATAGAGACAATCCGCGAAGAGGGGTTGCTTGCAAAAGCGCAGGAGGATGGCCGCTTTATGGCGCGCGAGCTCGCGGCGCTTGCCGAGCGTCACCCGCTGATCGGGCAGGTGCGCGGTATTGGTTTGCTTTGGGCGCTCGATCTGGTGGTCGATCACCAGAGTCGCACCCGCAATAGCCAGGCCGCCGAGCGGCTGCTCTACCGCTGTCTGGAGCTTGGGCTCAGCTTCAAGGTCTCCCAGGGCAATGTTATCCAGCTCTCGCCACCGCTCAATATTATCCGCGCCGATCTGGTGCGCGCCATCACCATTCTCGATCGCGCCCTCGGCGAGATCGCACTTTCACCGAAACAGGAACATCACCATGACTGACTTGCAGATTGCTGTAGACCCGACCACCGACGTAGAGGCGCTGATCCTCGACTGGGCCGGTACCGTCGTCGATTTCGGCTCCTTCGCCCCTACCTCCATCTTCGTCGAGGCCTTCGCCCGCGCCTATGACTTCACCGTGACCCTGGACGAAGCGCGCCAGCCCATGGGTCTTGGCAAGTGGGATCATATCGCCGCGCTGGGCCGTCTGCCCTCGGTGGATGCGCGCTGGCAGACTCGCTTCGGCCACCCCATGAGTCATGCCGAGGTGGACCACATTTATCACACCTTTATGCCGCTGCAGATTGCCGCCGTGACCCGCTTTGCCGCCCCCATCCCCGATGTGCTGCCGGTGCTGGATGCTCTGCGGGGTCAGGGGATGAAAATCGGCTCCTGCTCCGGTTACCCCCGTCCGGTGATGGAGGCGCTGGTACCTGCTGCGGCCGATCACGGCTATCGCCCGGATCACTGGGTCGCCACCGATGACCTCAAAGCCGGTGGTCGCCCCGGCCCCTGGATGGCGCTGACCAACGTGATTGAGCTGGGAGTGAGCGCCGTGCATCGCTGCATCAAGGTGGATGACGCCGTGCCGGGTATCAGCGAAGGGTTGAACGCGGGCATGTGGACGGTGGGGCTGTCGGTTTCCGGCAACGAATTTGGTGCCACTTGGGAAGAGTTTGCCGCCATGAGTGAGGCGGAGATCGCCGCCCGGCGCGCACCGGCCGAGGCCAAACTGCGGGCGGCGGGGGCACACTATGTGATTGATACCCTGGCCGACATCGCCCCGGTTATCGCCGATATCAACCGCCGTCTGGCCGCTGGCGAGCGGCCGTAGGCCATCTGCTTGGTCTAACAAAAGCGCTTGGCTGGCTTTAGATACAACACGCCCCCATCCGGGGGCGTGTTGCATCTACAGGGGGAAGTTGTGCGCGGTCAGCGGATATCGACCCGCATCAGGGGAGAGGGGGCGTTGTCGACAAAGTGGTGCCAGATATGGTCGTAGAGCGCCTTCTGGCCGGGGAAACTCACCAGCGCCTTGGCCTCGGCCAGGGAACACCAGCGATAGTCTGTGTGCTCATCGTTGAGGGTCACCGCCTGATTGGGCGGGCAATAGACCACAAAGACCGGTACCACCTCCACCGTATTCAAGCTCGCCTCGTAAAACTGCTCCAGATACTGGCCGTTGTAGAGTTCGGTGACCCTGATCCCCGTCTCTTCGCCAAACTCCCGAATAATGGTCTGCCAGCCGGTTTCACCCGCCTCCACCGTGCCTGCCACATGACACCAGAAGCCCCCCTTGACCCGTTTCATCACCAGCAATCTGGTTTCGCCATCGACAGTGGTAAGGGCAACGCCAGAGACGGCCTTGCAGCGAATGGGGATCATGATCTTCTCTCCGGGTTTGGGCTCTGTGATAGCCATGAACAGTGTGAAGGCGTGTTAATTGAAATACGCCTCGGCGGGCAGGCCCATGACCTCTATTTCATTCAGGCCATTTTTGGCCAGATAGTTGGCCACCAGATTGAACCCCACCCAGTAACCGGCATATTTGGGAAATAGCCGGTTATCACGGCAGTAGAAAAAGTCTAAAAAGTTGAACTGCTTGCTGGATAGATGGGGCGTCATCTCTGCCAGGAGCGATTGCCAGTCATGATGATGAGACTCCTTGAACAGCGAGGGGAGTGTGCCACCATTGAACCTCTGCTCAAAGTAGCAGGCCAGCCCTTCAAAAATCAGGTTTTCGGCCAGTGTTTCTGCTTTCACCTTGTTCTTCTTTTGCACGATATGGTGGACTTCGTGGGCCAGCACGGCAGGCAATTCTGTGATGATCACCTCTTTTATGTCGGGCCGTTCCAGATCAAGCTGGAGTTCTATCCGATACATGTTGATGGCCCAGCCACCGATACCCGAGTCGGGAGCATCCCCCTCGGCAAAAGGGCTGAAGGTGACATCCAGTTGGGAGAGATCGAACAAGGCATTCAATTTGTGCGCCGTCTCGGCAAAAACGTGCCTAATGGTGTCATCGAGCCCATCGAATTTGCCCGAGTCGTTTAACAGGGTGAGTTGCATCCAGACATCCTTGTCTATTGAAAGTGAGTGCTGAGCCACTTGCGTGGTCGCGGCGCCATATCACCACGATTACCCTCCTTCAATCAAGGGGTTACCCGCCCATTATGCTTGCCGTCTGGATCGCCTCGATCAGCGCGGCCCGGTTGATGCGAGGGCGCTCGCCATCGAGCAGTTGCTGCCACAGGGCAATGGCCTGACTGTAGCGGCCATGCAGAAAGTGATCGGAGGCGAGCAGCATCAGGGCACTCACTTCCCCCGCGTCCTGCTTGAGGGCGCTCTCCAGCAGGCGGGTTGCCTCGGGAGTCAGCTGCTGGCCCGCCTGATAGTAGAGCACAGTGGCTTGGGCGGCCTGGGTCGCCGCGCTGGCGCCCCCCTCCAGCAGAGCGAGGCGCTGGTAGGCGAGCAGGGCGTTGTCATATTCGCCCCGATAGAGATAGAGCTGGCCGAGCGCCGCCCAAGCGTCGAGATCGGCAGGGCTGCGTTGAAGTTTCTGATGCAGACTCCCCAGCTCCTTGTCCTGCAGATCCCGCGGGCTCAACCCCGCCAGCGGATCGGGACGGGATGCATAATCCTGCCATGCCTGGTAGCGGCCGCTGCTGAAATACACAGCGGCAACGGCCGCGATGGCCAGGAGGCCAAGCAGCAACAAGGCCCGCCCGTGCTGGTTATTGCGGCCGCGATTGTCACGCTGGCTGGCCAGTTGCGCGCGCAGGGCCAGCTCAGCCGCCGGGATGGCGTTGGCCAGGCGGGCGGCGCTCAGCTCCCTGAAGAGTGGCTGGTCTGGGGAGAGGCCCACCTGCTCCCCGTGCATGATCAGCAAATTCAATTCGCTGCGCGGATCGGCGGCGGGTTGAGGGGGGGCCTCATCGATGGCCTTAACTGCAGGGATGAGTTGCGCCTTTGTGCGTGTCAGGCGGCGAAACAGGGTCAACAGTGCCAGCCCCAACAGCAGCAGGGGGCCGCCCCACAGCAGCGCCGTGCTGCTCTTTAAGGGGGGATCGTAGCGGACGAAATCGCCGAAGCGCTCCGTCATGCGGGCGATCACCTGCTCATCAGACTGCCCCTCGTCCACCCAGCGGTAGACCTCTAGCCGCAGATCCCGGGCGATGGGGGAGTTGGACTCCACCAGATTCTGGTTCTGGCACTGGGGGCAGCGCAGAGCGCGGGCCAGCTCTTGCGCCCGATTTTGCAGCTCGGGGTGGCGAAACTGATAGGTGTCGACCCCGCTGGAATATGCAGTTGCACTCAGCAGCATGCCGAGGGCCAGCAGGGCGCAGGCAAGAGAACGGCACATTATGGCTGTGTCTCCCGAGCTGATGTTGCAATAGATGGCGCAATTGCGTGTGCCGTTGTGGCGGCCTTCATTTGCGCGTCAGTTCGCGCCTTATCGAGCAGGGGGGCAAACTGGCGTTGCCAGATCCCTTTGGTGAGTTCGCCGGTGTGGCGGGCGAGCAGGGCACCATCGGCATCAAACAGATAGGTCTCTGGCGTGCCGTAGACGCCGAGCTCCAGCGCCAGTTTGCCGTTGGGGTCGGCCAGTACGGCGCGATAGGGGTTGCCCGCCTGGATAAGCCAGGCGCGGGCGGTATCCCCCTTGTCCCGGTAGTTGAGACCGTAGAGGGGCACTGTGCCCGCGAGCTCGCTGAGCAGCGGATGCTCGGCGCGGCAGTTGACGCACCAGCTGGCCCAGACGTTAAGGACAAAGGGTTCGCCCTTGAGGCTGGCGGTCTGGATCGGACTCCCGTCCAGCAGATTGTCGCTCTGCCACGCAGGTAGGGTACGCCCGAGCGTCGCCTCATCCTGGCTGTAGGGATTGTTGCCAAGGCCGAGCCAAAGCAGGGCGCCGAGGCCTAGGGTCAGCAGCAGGGGAAGAAAGAGGCTCAGGCGGGATCTCATAACGCCTCCTGTTCGAGCCGGGGATGGGAGGTGCCAACCGCAACGGTGCGGGAGGCAAGCAAAGGGCGACGGGCGAGCAGACGCAGGGTGCCGCCTGCCATCATCAACAGGCCGCCGAGCCAGATCCAGCGTACCAGCGGCTTGTAGTGCAGCCGCATGGCATAGGCATCTGGCCCCATCTTCTCACCCAGCACCACGTAGAGATCGCCGAACATTCCCCACGCGATGCCGGGTTCGTTCATGTTCATGGTGCGCACGCTGTAGTGGCGCCGCTCAGGCGTCAGCCGCGCCACCTCTTTACCGTTCTTGTGCACGCTAAGCGTGATCCGCTCGGCGGTATAGTTGGGGCCGATCACCGGCTCGCGCCTCTCATAGCGAAACTCGAACGCGCCGAGCTGGTAGGGTTGGTTGGCACCAAGCACTGTGCCCCCTTCCTGACTGTGGTGACTCACCTGCGCGATGCCAAGGGCGCACACCGCCACCCCGAGGTGGGCCAGCAGGCTGCCGAACCTATTGAGGGTGAGCTCGCGCAGCGACGTCGGTTGCAAGAGCGGGGGCAGCAGGCTGGCCATCAGCCAGAGGCTCACCATATTGGCGAGGATGCCGTTCCAGTTACCGGAAAACGATCCCTGTTCCAAATAGGCAAGGCTAAGCAGCCCGCCGCCAAGCAGGCCAAACAGCGGCGGCAACAGGGAGTTGAGTCGGGAATGTGTCGCAAGCTGCTGCCAGCGCAGGCGCGGCAGCTGGGTCATCAGCCCCATCAGGCAGAGGGCCAGCGGCACGAAGATGGTATTGAAATAGGGGGCGCCCACCGAGAGCGAGCCCAGATGAAGTGACTGGAACACCATGGGGTAGAAGGTGCCGAGCAGCACGCTGGCGCAGGCCACGCAGAGCAGCAGAATGGCGGCGCCGAGCAGCCCCTCTTTTGACAGCAAGCCAAAGCGGGCATAGGGGGCGCGAATGTCTGCGCGCAGGGCAAACAGGGTGAGGGCGCAGGTCAATAGCAAACCGAGCAGCAACAAGAGGGTGAGGCCGCGGCTGGGGTCCACCGCAAAGGCGTGCACCGAGGTGAGTACCCCGGAGCGCACCACGAAGGTGCCGAGCAGGCTCAAGGCGAAGGTGAAGATGGAGAGCAACAGCACGGCGTGACTATAGGCGCCGCGCTTCTCGCAGACAATCAGGGCGTGCAGCAGGGCAGTGCCGAGCAGCCAGGGCAAGAGGGAGGCGTTTTCTACCGGATCCCAGAACCACCAGCCGCCCCAGCCGAGCTCGTAGTAGGCCCACCAGGAGCCCAGCACGATGCCGGCGGTGAGAAACACCCAAGAGCCGAGCGCCCAGGGGCGGCTCCAGTGGGCCACGGCGCCATCCAGTCTGCCCGAATGGAGCGCCGCCATGGCGAAGGCGAAGTTGACCGCAAAGCCGACGTAACCGAGATAGAGCAGGGGCGGGTGGATGATAAGGCCGATATCCTGCAGCATGGGGTTGAGATCGCGCCCCTCCAGCGGCCCCGGGAACTGGCGGTCAAACGGGCTGGAGAAGATTAGGGTATAGAGGGCGAACAGCCCGACGATCAGCCCCATGATGGCCAATACCCGGGCTGTGATCAGCGGATCGACCCGCCTGGAGCAAAGGGCTACCAGAGCGCCCCACAGCCCCAACGCAAAAACAAAAAAGAGCATGGAGCCTTCATGGCCGCCCCATACCGCAGCCAGTTTGAAGCCAAGAGGCAGGGCGCTGTTGGCGTGCTGGGCCACATAGCTGACGGTGAAATCATCCTGGCCAAAGCAGCTGGCGAGCAGCAGCAGGGCGGCCCCCAACAGGATGGCATTGATCAGCGCCAGCGGCGTGGCGCAGCGCAGCAGAGTCGGGGAGGCGAGCCGTAATCCCAGCCAGGGCAGTGTGCCCTGCAGCAAGGAGAGTGCCGCCGCCAGCAACAGTGAGAGATAGCCGAGCTCCGCCAGCACACAACCTCCAGTCAATCTTTGATGTCATTCATGTCATGGCACACACGTAGCGTCGTCTCCCTTTGGCGGGGAATATTGCCAAGCAACGGGTGTGGCATCACCAGAAATTCATTGGGCCAGCAACAAACTAGCGCCAGTCACCCGAGGGTGGCTGGTGCTTATCCCCAGCTTTCAATAACCGGTTCACGATCCGTCGTGAGAGGTCGTCAGCAAGGTAAAGAGCAGCGCAGGAACCGCAATGTATGTGAATACATGAGGATTCCGAGCAGCACATGAGCCTTGATCACGGCCTCGCAACAGGAGCGTGAACCGGTTTTTAAACTACCGTCATCTGGCCGGCATAAAGCACGAAGTAGCGCAGCAGCAGGATCCCCACCAGGGTCAGGCTGCAGACCAGCACCAGATGGCCGTTGCGCTCCCGCAGTGGCGCCGGGGTCAGCAGAGCCAGCAGCTGGGGCAGCAGCATGCCGATGCCCACCACCCCGAGCCAGAACACCTGAGCCCAGAAGCCGCTGCCGATGGCGGCCCACATCGCCACCTCTTTCTGACCGCCACCGAAGTAGAGGCCGGTAAAGAAGCAGACCAGCAGCAACACCTCCACCGCCAGCACCGGCCGCTCGAAGCGATGCACGAAGCTCACCCCTTGGCTGTGATGGTTCTCCTTGAAGAGCGTCACCGCCAGCAAGATGGTGGAGGCGATACCTGAGCTGATGCCTGAGACCAGAAACAACACCGGCAGCACCGGGTTGTTCAAGAGCGGATAGGTCTTGAGTGCCGAGAGCAGAAAGCCAGTGTAGGCCCCTAGCAGCACGGCAAGCAGCAGCAAGAGCGGCGCCAGCAGCCGCTCGATGCGGGCGAGCCAGCCAATCAGCCCATCCACAAAAGCGAACTTCTCTTGCAGCAACCTGCCGCGCAATGTCTCGATCTCGGCGCGAAACACCACCGTCAGCCAGGCGAACAGTACCGCCATATAGAGCTGAAACAGCATGACCCCCATCGACATCACGGAGTCGAACTGATAGTGGAACATCAGCTTCCAGAAGGTCCAGGGGCGGGCCAGATGGAAGATAAGGATCAGCAGCCCCAATATCACGCTCGCTGGCGCCAGAATGGCGGTCGCCTTGATGATGCCGCTCTCGCTGCCTGCCCCCTTGCGGCGCAGCAGCACCGAGAGGGTGGTGGCCCCGGCGGAGATACCGAGCAGAAACAGATAGATGGCTATGGGCCAGTCCCAGACAAGGGAAGGGAAGTGAAATGCGTCATGCAACATGATCCATTCCTCCCTTTGTCACAGCAGTAGATGGCGATCGGGCAAATCCCCAGACAAGTGAAGGGAAGTGAAATGCCGCTTGTATGGTCATGACGTTATCTCCCCTTTGGGCACGCGGTACATCTTGGGCGAGGTGCCGAGCGCCTGCTTGTAGCGATAGGTGGTCTCCTTCACCAGCCGTTGGGCAATGGGGCTGTCCGGATCATCCAGATTGCCGAACACCAGCGCCTTGGTGGGGCAGGATTCCACGCACGCCGGCTCCTTGCCCGCCGCCAGGTTGGTCTTGCGGCAAAAGTCGCATTTGTCCGCCACTCGGGTGACCGGGTTGATAAAGCGCACCTGATAGGGGCAGGCAGCGAGGCAATACATGCAGCCGACGCAGAGATCCGCGTCGACATCGACGATGCCATCCTCCTTGCGAATATGGGAGGCGCCGGTCGGGCAGACGTGCACGCAGGGGGCGTTGTCGCAGTGCTGGCAGGACTTGCGAAAGAAGCTGTACTCGGCGTCGGGAAATTCCCCGATGGGGCCTGAGCGGATGATCTCGAGGCGCGAGACCCCTTCTGGCACTTTGTTCACTTCCCGGCAGGCATCCATGCAAGCGGTGCAGCCGATGCAGGCCGTCTCATCGTGGATCATGCCATAGCGTATCCCGTCGATGGTCTGGCTGTGGGCAAGGGTGGTGGCAAGGGAGCGGGTGTTGGCACTAGCAGTCCCCGTCATCATGATAAGGGCCCCCGCGCCCATGCCCGCCATAAAGTCACGGCGAGAGCAGCTCATGATGCCTCCTTGCCGGTAGCCGGTTTGGACTGCTCCTGCCGGGCCTTGCTGGCCTCATGCTGCTTGCTGTGGCAGTCGACGCAGAGCTTGATGCGGGATTTTTCCGGGATCCCCACCATGGGCTCCTTGGCCGGATGCAACTGGTGACAGCTGGTGCAGGTGAGCTTGGTGGCGTGCACATCGTGGGCCCAGAGCGCCTCGCGAAGCTCTTTGGGCTCGTGGCAGCTCATGCAGACCCCGTTCTGCTCGCTGATGGGATAAAGCTTGATGCTCTCTTTATCCTTCAGGCTGTGGCTGAAGCGCATCACATCCTTGACCCCTTCCCGGTGCTGGGGGGAGGGCTGGCCGTGGCAGTTGGTGCAGGTCACCGGTTTGAGGTTGTTGGGATTGGTCGCCTGACCATGCTTGCCGTGCATCCCCTCGCTCTGCTCCTTGTGACAGTCGGTACAGGCCTTGTCGGGATTGCGTAAAAATTCCACCTCATGTGTAGCTGGAACAGGGGCTGCTGCCGACTCGGCCGCCTGACCCTGCAGGCTGGTGAGCAGCATGGCTGCCATCAGCATCAGTCGTAAAAAATCCATCGTTAAATCACCCATAGGAAGCCTCCATCCGCTGCGGGCCCGACTTGGGGCCGGACCCGCAGGCGCCGTTACTGTGCCAGCCGTCCGGCCGCTTTGGCCTCGGCATCCCAGGCGGGGACCGTGGTCTTGAGGAACTGGGCCTTGTCGCTGTTGAACTGCTTCATATCCATGCCAAGGGCGGCTTGCGCTTTCTCCTTGGTGGAGATGTCGGGGATGGCGATCTCGTGGCTGATCCCCTTGCTGGCCAACAGGCGCGCCAGCTTGGTGCGGGCGTCAGCGGCTTTATCCAGCGCGCTGCCAAGTACCTTGAGGGCCACTTCGGGGGCGTGCATCTGCACCCCGTGGGAGGCGATGGCGTAGTCCCAGCGCCACTGGGCGTGACGGATGTCCTGCAGAATATCCTTCATCTCTGCCTCGGTGGCGCCGGCATCCCAGGCCGCCTTGGCTTCAAAATGGGCGTGTACCAGCTGCTTCTCGACCTTCAGCTTGGTCTCGATCACCGCCTCTTTGCGCTGTTTGACGATCCCTTGCAGCATCTCCTTGCTCTGGGTGTGGCAGTTGCGGCAGGTCTGCTCGAAACGATCGAAGGGGTTGCCCACTTTGTGATCGGTGTAGACCTTGCCCTGCTCGTTCTGCACCTTGGGCATGTGACAATCGACACAGGCGACGTTGTTCTGGCCGTGAATGCCGGCGCGCCAGGTTTCGTACTCGGGGTGCTGGGCTTTGAGCATGGGGGTTTTGGAGAGGGCATGGGTCCAGTCGGCAAAGCCGATTTCATCGTAATAGGCCTCCATCTGCTCCACAGTGGTGCCCTTGTCCCAGGGGAATTTGACAGCCTTGGTGGGGCCGCTGAAGTAATACTCCACGTGGCACTGGCCGCACACCTGGGACTGCTGATCAAAGCGCCCCAGCTCCTTGAACGGCTTGCCGATGGCTGTCATGGCCCGATCGGCATAGGGACGGGAGAGGTGCAGGGCAGGTTTACCCGCCTTGAACTCCTTCGAGGCGGTGTCGTGGCAGTCGGCGCAGCCGATGGTGTTGACTACTTCCGGCCCACCCTTGGCCCACATCCCTTTGAAGTAGCCATCCTCACCCTTCTCGTCGATGACGCGGGCCACGTCCGGGCCTTTGCAGCTCCAGCAGGCCATGGGCAGCGGGCCATCTTCGGCGGTTTTCGGGGCGCCGGTACGCAGGGTTTCCCGCACGTCGGTCAGGGCATAGAAGTGACCGCGTGGCTTGTTGTAATCCTTGGCGAAGGGGTAACCGCCCCACAGCACCACCATATTGGGATCTTCCGCCAGCGCATCGGTGCGTTCCCTGCTTTCGCTGGTGGCTTGCCAGCTAGTGAACTGATCGGCGTGATCCTTGGCGAACAGCTCGCTGCGCGCCTCTATCTTGCCATTGGTGGTTGCGTCATCAGCCAGTGCCCAGCCGCTGGTGCCAAGGCTGGTAGTCAGCAGCAGGGTGGCGAGGCCCAGTTTGATATGCCTGTGTTGTGAACCCACGTTTATCACTCCCAGATAAATGTTTTGGTCTCGTCTGACCCGTTCCATCTTGGTGTGGATCTTCCCCCCGTCGGGCGGGGTGGGCAGACATTCGCTTGCGGGTGAATAAAACCGCGCAATATATGATTGCTCGAGGGTTACCCTAACAAATAGGTAAATTTAATGATGATTTATCGGAGGGAGAGTTGTGCCAGATCAATTGGTGCACAGGATTGATCGCTGAAATGAGATCTGGATTAAATTTTATGGAAACTCAACTTCTTGTTAACTGCAGAGCATTCGATGGCAGGAGTTTGAACGGTACAGTTACATACTGGCACTTTTTGCTGCTGATCCTGATTGCTGCCGTATTGTTCACAGATTTTGGCAATGACTTATGCTAATAATTGACTCAATATGCAAATTTTCGGTGTTGTTGTATGAGCTTTTGACCTTCGGATTATGATCCATTTATTGAAGCTGCAGTGGATTTATCGTCAAACGACAGAAATGGTCATATGAAGTCTGATAGACCTATTAATAAAGGTGATGGGGTTGGGTTCATACAAATCTCATTTTATTAAAAAGGGCCTGTTAGATGCACAATCTTGTAAGTTATGGCCATTTTATTGCAATCATTGTCGAAAATAGCGAAAAGACCCACTTAGTCTGGTGCGGTATGATTATTGAACAGACAAGTACCCTGTAGGTACTGATGTTGGTGGTTAAGGTTTTGCTGGAGGTTGTATGGCTGAGTTGCAAATTGAAAAGTCCACGGTGATCTCCCAACTCGAGGGCTCCGTGTTTGTCATCAGTGCAGATGGATCTGTCATACGAGCAAAGGTGGGGATGGCATTGCAGCCGGGGGACCGCCTGCAAACTGCCCAAGGGGGCCACTTTCAACTAGCCGAGCCGGGCAGTGATCCTGCTGGTGAGCAAGATATGGCCGCCAAACCTGAGCCCGTGACGCCTGCTGCTGATGGACAACCGACCGATCCGGAACTGGCCTCGTTGCAAGAGGCGATCCGTCAGGGTATTGACCCGACCGAATTGTTCCAGGAGACCGCTGCCGGTAACGCAGCCGCTGCGGGTAATATCGGTGGTGTAGCCGGTTCCAGCTCGGGTGGTTTTGTGGTGGTCGATCGTACCAATGACGCCACCCTGGCCGAGGCCGGTTTTGATACCGACCATGCGGTGCAACCTGTCGGCGATGAGCTGCTGTTTTCCGAAGAGCGTGATTTCTTTGCTGCCATCACCATCACCGAGCCCCAAACCAGCGACAACATTATCAACGCCGATGAAGCGGCTGGCGTCATCATTCGTGGTGTGGTGGATGATGTGGAGGTGGGCCAGCCGATCACAGTCACCCTTATCGATCAGGCGGGCAATTCATTGACGGTGACGACTGTGGTACTGCCCGGCTTGGTGTGGGAAGCCAATTTTGGCGATGTGACCGGCAAGCTGGTGGATGGCCCGTTGCAGATTGTGGCCAATACCCAGGATCAGGCGGGCAACAACGCCAGCGATACCGGACAGACTCTGCTCGATACCATCACCGCCATTACCCTCGATCTCGCCGATGAGAGCGACACCGGCGCCAGCCAGATCGATGATCTGACCCGCGACAATACCCCGCTGCTGCAAGGGAAGGGGGAGCCCGGCGCCACCGTAACCCTGAGCCTTGGCGGCAGCGTGCTAACCGTCCTGACGGTGGATGCCGCCGGTAACTGGCAGTATCCGTTGCCGCAAACCCTGGCCGATGGCCAGTACCAGTTTCAGGTCAATTCAGTGGATATTGCCGGCAACCGCGCCAGCGATACCCTCGTTATCAATGTCGATACCCAGGCCTTTATCGATATCGATGATCTCGATACCGCAGCCCTGTTTGGCAACAGCAGCGCCACCCTGAGCGGCTCCACCAGCAATGTGGAGGCGGGTCAGAGTGTCACCATCACACTAGTCGACAGCAATGGCCAGCCGCTGTTGACCACCTCGGCACAGGTCGGGGCCGATGGCCGCTGGCAGGTATCAGGTCTTGATCTCTCCGGTATCAATCAATCCTTTGAAGTGCGTGCCAGTGTCACCGATCTGGCGGGCAACAGCGCCAGCGATGGGGCACCGTTTATCGGTCAGAGTGAGACCCTGACGCTCTCCGAAGCCGGATTGGCCGGTGGCCCGATCACCGCGACCGGTAGCCTCAATACCGGTGCCGGTCAGGATGGCAATCTGCAAGTCCAGTTCGCCGCTGATCAGAGTGCCTTGGAAGGGCTGGGGCTCGTCAGCCATGGCGCGCCCCTTGGCTACACCATCAACGGTCAGACCTTGACCGCCAGTGCTGGTGGGGCGACTGTCTTCACCCTGACCCTCAACAATGACGGAAGTTACCGCATCGTCTGGAGTCAGAGCCTGGATCACGGTCAGGACGCGTTGCGCCTGCCGTTCAACCTCGAATATCGCGACAGCGACGGCGATCTGGTGAAGGCGCCGCTGGTGATCAATCTGGTGGACAGCAATCCGCCCAGTTTCGAGATCCCGGCCATTCCTCTGACCGAAGATGCCTTTACCAACGGCGCCGCCGTGGTGGGCGAGAGCAGCTTTGTGGTCAAACACACCGCCGATCCTCTGCTGGTGGATTCGCTGGTGTTCAGTAATCAGAACAGTACCCTGACTACCCTCAACGGCTCGGGTCTTGCCAGCGATGGTCATCCGCTGACCTTTGAATTTGCCGATGATCGCACCTTGGTGGGTTACTACCTGGATGGCAGTGGCCAACGGGTGGAGGTGCTGCGCGCCGAATTGAATGCGCAGCAGCAGGGCAGCGATCTGGCTGGGCGGGTGGTGGTCACCCTCACCGGCCCGCTCGATCATCAGGGCAGCGACACGCTTTCCCTCGGTTTGCAGGTAAGCGCCAACGAGATCGATGGCGACAGCACCAGCGCCAACCTGACCCTGACCGTCAATGATGGCAGTGATCCCGCATTGGGCATCGACAAGGGCGTCTCGCTGCAAGAGGGGGGCAACCAGAGCATCGATGGTCAGCTGCCGGTGACGGTGGGCAGCGATCGTCTGGTCTCCCTCAACTTTGAGGCGAGCCAGCCAGCGTTGGCGGGGCTCACCAGCCAGGGCAAGGCGACGACTTACGAGGTTAAAGACAACCAACTGATCGTCAAGGATTGGCAGGGCAAGGCAATCCTCACCGTTACCATCGGACTGGATGGCAAATACAACGTCTCCCTGACCGGCGTGTTTGACGAGCCGGAAGCGACCAACAGCCTCAACCTTGGCCTGAAGGTACAGGGTTCAGATTTTGACGGCGACAAGAGCAACCTCGGCACCCTCAATATCACCATTACCGATGGTGCCTTGCCGCAGGTAGACCCTGTCTCCCTCACGCTCACCGAAGATAGCAACTGGCAGCAAGGCCAGACCCTTGACGGTGATCTGACTATCACGGCTGGCAGCGATCCGCTGGCCAGCATCACTTTCGATGCCAATCAGCCGGGGCTGCAAGGGTTCACCTCGGGCAAGCAGGCCGTGACCATCGCGGTGGCCGATCATCGTATCGAGGGACGTACCCCAGATGGCAAGCTGGTGTTTGAGCTGACCCTCGGTAACGATGGCAAATACAGCTTTACCCTCCATCAACCGCTGGATCAGGGCAGTGCCGACAGCCTGCTCAAGGCGGGCTTTACCCTGCTCGACAGCGATGGTGACAAGGTCTCCTCCACTATTACCGTGGCGGTGGGTGATGGTGCCAATCCGACCATCTCTGCCGTGACCGGTACCACCATCACCGAGATGGCGCAAGGGGAGACGGCTGCCGTCAGCACCATGAGTTTCTCGGTCGCGCACGGCAGTGATGCCCTTGACCCAGCATCCCTCGGCTTTGATATCGCCGCTATTCAGAGCACCCTGACCGGACTCACCAGCCACGGTAACCCGGTCACTTTCGCTGTTGATCCCGCAACCGGCCAGCTGGTCGGAACCGCCGGTGGCCAGGTGGTGCTGCGCGCCGAGCTCAGCCTGGTCGATAACAACGGTAACTGGAGCGTCACCGCCAAGGTCACCCTGAGCGGCGAGCTGGATCACAAGGGGAGTGAATCCCTCAACCTGCCGCTGGCCGTCACCCTGGCCGATAAGGATGGCGATCGCATCGGTACCACGCTGCCGCTCACCATTGCGGACGGCAAGGCGCCGAGCTTTATTCCGGGCAAAGGCGTGTCCCTGGATGAGGGGGGCCTCACCGGCAGCAACAGCCTGAGCCAAACCGGTCACTTCGATGTGCAAGCCGGGTCGGATCGGGTGGTCGAGGTGGCCTTTGCCGATGGCAGCGAACAGCCTGCGCTGACCGCATTGGGTAAACCGGTGCAGTACGAGCTGGTGGATGGTGACCCGCAGATCCCCGGCAGCCAGCTGCTCAAGGGCTATGTGATGGTGGATGGCCAGCGGGTCGAGGTGTTCGAGGTCAAGCTGGTTGGCAGCCTCGATCAGGCGGGCAAGAACGGGTTTGACTATCAGGTCACCCTTTATCAGGGGCTTCATCAGGGCGCCAACGCCGTGATCGAGCTGCCCATCAAGGTGATCGTCAACGACTACGACAAGGCGGGCGGCAACAACGACAGCACCAGCGGCACCCTCAATATCCAGATTGGGGAAGGGGAAAAACCGACCCTGACCCTGACCGATGTAACCCTCAATGAAGGGCGCTTCGATGGCGCCAATTCTGCCACTGATGACCAGCAGACGAGCGGAAAGATCACCATCAAGGCCGACTCGGATCCGGTGACAGATGTGCGGCTGACCCTCTTCGGTCAGGTCATGGATACCAGCGGCAAGCCCATCACCCATAATGGCGAAACCCTGACCTGGAAAGCGGTTGGCACTGATGGTCACACCTTCCAGGCGGTGACCAGTGGCGGTCTGGTTGTGATGACGGTCTCCATCCCGACCGTCCCCGCCAGCATCGCCGCTCACACCAGCGCAGAGATAGGTTATCAGGTGACGGTGCATACCAACCTGGATCACGGGGCAGACAACAAGCTGGAACTGAATCTGCCGGTAGAAGTCACAGACAGTGACGGCAGCAAAAATCAGGGAACCGCCACTGTCACGGTGACTGATGGCATCAACCCGATCATATCCGCCATTGAACCGGTTCGGGTCGAGGAGTCTGATCTCGATGCAGTGAACGGTCAGCATCCGGGGACCACACCTGCAGGGAGTGGAGAAACCGATAGTGGCAAGGTGACCATCACCGCCGGTT
This sequence comes from Aeromonas sp. Y311-2, assembly GCF_027706025.1. NCBI lineage: Bacteria > Pseudomonadati > Pseudomonadota > Gammaproteobacteria > Aeromonadales > Aeromonadaceae > Aeromonas > Aeromonas sp. Y311-2. The sequence goes on from NZ_JAPDCL010000009.1 coordinate 25,964, forward strand.
CGGATCGGGTTGCCTCCCTTGAGCTGGATGTGGCTGCATTCAATCAGGCCAATCACCTCATGTCGGGTGGCAAAGCGGTTACGCTGGCTCCACACAGCACCGGCTGGTATCTGGCTACGGCCGAGGGGGGCAAACCCGTTTTCTGGGTCCACCTCGATGTTACGGCAGTTACAGCGTCCATCTGGTTGGCCAGCTTGATCACGGTGCACAGGGCAAGGATGAGTTGACCATCGAAGTGCCGCTGTTTGTCACCGATCATGATGGCGATCGCAGTCCGAACGTCAGTGTGACCGTGACGGTACAAGATGACATGCCTATCGGCACTGTGCTGGCACATACCCTGAGCGAGGGGAGCAGTACCGTGACCGGCGATCTGCTGCCTACTGCCAATGAAGGTGCGGATGGTGCCCGCGTCGAGTCGATTACCATCAATGGCCAGACGTACGCCATCAATGGCTCTTTGATACAAGATGTGATGAGCCCCGATGGCAAGCAGGTGATGGGAACCCTGACCATCTCTGCCGATGGCTCCTACTCCTTCAATCCTGCGGCCGGTTTCAATCACGATGCAAGTCAGCTCAGCCAGGTGGTGACAGCCCATCTGGTCGATGGCGATGGCGATCGAGCAGACAGCACCCTGACCCTCAATCTGCAGGATGAAGGGGTGCGTTTTACCGTTAGCGCAGCCATTGGTAACGAAGATCAGGGGGCGCAAGACCCGAGGCTGGGTATCCCTATCAACATGCAGCTCGATATTGGCGATTTCGATCGCGGTGAGCATGTGGATCAGTTGCTTATCCAGGCGCCTGCCAATGCCCATGGCACCTTCTATTACAACGGGGTTGCCCTCACCACCACGGCTGATGGCAAGTGGTTTATCGTGCCGCCAGCGGCCATGGTGACCAGTGATAATGTTCACTACACCACTCAGGGGGTGACCTTTGTGCCTTCAAGCAACTGGTCGAGCTGGAGCAATGGCGGTCAGCCGCTGCACTTCCAGGTGCAACTGCAGGTCGGTGTCACCGCAGGGGCGGCACCTGCGGCTGTAACGGGGGATCTGGCTGTGACAGTGCGCGGCGTGGCCGACAAGCCGATGTGGGACACAGCCAACACCACTCGCCACTATGACACCAATGAAGACAGCACGGGTATCAAGCTGGACGTCAAGGCGAGCCTGACTGACACCGACAGCTCCGAGACGTTGACCTATCAGATCAAGCTGGAAGCGGGCAAGGGAACCCTGATGCTCAACGGTGTCGAGCTCAAGCCAAATAGCAGTGGCATCTACACCGTTTCGGTAGGCAACATCAACAAGGTGACTGTGGTTCCGGGCAAGGATTTCAGTGGTGACATCAAGCTGTCGGTGACGCCGATCAGCACCGAGAAGAACCCGATCGCTCAGGGTCAGGGTACGGCGCAGGGAGACAAAATTGATCTGGTGATCAATGTCAATCCGGTGGCCGATGACGCCAAGCTCACCGTGCGTGACATTCAGGGCAAGGAAGACACCCTGCTCGATCTGGGCAGCAAGATTGCCCTTGCTCATCTGGGTGACAAACTCGATGGCTCCGAGCAGATGTTTGTCCGCATCAGTGGCCTGCCTGACGGTGCAACCTTGTTGCTGGGTGGTTCCGCCGTTGCACAGAACATAGCCGGTTACTATGAGGTTCCTTTTGATCGGATTGGCGAACTCAAGCTGCAACCGCCGAAAAACAGCAACGTCGATTTCGACCTGACCATCAAGGGGGTGGTGAAAGACACGGCGACCTTGACCGATGCCAGTGGCCAGACCCATACCGTGGTGAACGAGAAGGAGACGGGCTCCCAGACCATTCATGTGGATCTGGTGGGGGTGGTGGATCAGCCCCATTTCGAGCTTGGCAATACCGGCTGGGAGGTAGAGGGGACAGGCTATGCCACCACAGTGGGTGAGGATGGACGGGCACCGCTCAACTTTACCCTCACCTCGGGCGAGTGGGCCGATACCCCGCACGACACCTCCGAGAGCCTCAACGTGGTGCTGCAAGGGCTGCCGGAAGGTGCCCGGGTCTTTGATGCCAATGGCAAGGAGCTGACCCTCACCTTTGCCGGACTCGACGCCCATGGCAAGCCGACCTATCAGGTCGATGTCTCCGATTTTGGCAACCTGCTTATTCAGCCGCCCCATAACAGCACGGCGGATTTGAACCTGATCGCCAAGGTGGTGGTGACCGAGAACGATGGCGACCACAAGAGCTTCGATGTGCCGCTGCATATCAAGGTGGAGCCGGAGATTGACGCCAACGACTACAGCAAGACCAGTCATGGCCTGGAAGATCAGTTTACCGTGCTGGACTGGCATCCGACCCTTACTGACGGCGCCGAGAAAGTCACGGCGCTGAGTCTCTCCGGGGTGGAGGATGGCTACCAGATCTGGCTGCGAGTCGGCGGTGTCGAGAGCCAGCTGATCTTGGTCAGTGGCAAGGTCACCCTGACTGCTGCCCAGCTCGACAGCCTGCTCAACGGGGGCCAGCTGCTGGTGAAGGCGCCGGAGGATAGCGATCGGGATACCACTATACAGAGCCACGTCACCGTGACCCAGCATGATGTGGATTCGGGCGCGGTGGCCGAGAAGGTGATCGATGGCAATCTGCATGTCGATATCCAGGCCGTGGTGGAGCCCGATGGCGTGCTGACCCAGAGCGGTGGAGCTCTCGTGGGGCAGAGCGGTGCTGATATAGACCTGACTGGACGCTTCGTCTTTACCGACCTCGATCCCTCGAGCGTCGAGGAGATCGACTATCTGGTGATCAACCTGCCGGTGTTGAATGGTGGTGCAGGCGATCAGTTCGTGGTGGTTGGCGGTATCAACAACGGTAACGGCAGCTGGATCGTGCCGGCGGGCAACCTCGGCAGCTTCAAGCTGCATGCGCCGGACGGGTTTGTCGGCAAGGTCGAACCGATCCGCATCGATGCCATGGTGATCGACAGGGGCGATGATGGCGATGCCAGTGCCCATGTCAAAGTGAGCCTGGAAACCAGTGCCGAATTTGAGAACCAGCCAGTGACGCCCAAGACGCCGGCGGCGACTGTCGATATCGACGACAACGCCGTGCTGGTGGGCAAGGAGGATATCCGGGTTGATTTTGGTCAGCAGCTCAAAGGCGTGATCCATATCGGCGCCGCCGACCAGGCGAGCGACGAGGTGACCATTGTCCTCAAGGGGTTGCCAGCGGGCGTCACCATCAGCGGGGCCGAGTACAATATCTCGACCGGTGAATACGTCATCAAGGTGCCGCCGTCACTGGCGGGCCTGGAAGGGTTGACCCTTGGCTTGCCACAGGACTTTGCTGGCTCGCTCAATATCGAGGTGAAGGTGGTGAATACCGATACCGCCAGTGGCGATATCAAGGTTGACAGCAGCACGGTTAGGGTCGATGTGGCCCCCGTAGTCGATGTGAATGGTGGTCGTGGCGAGCATCCGGAACTGACACTGACCGTGCAGGACACCAATCAGGACGGGCAGCCGGACAATCTGGAAGATAGCGAGATCCACCTCGATCTCTCGGTGAAACTGGCCGATATCAGCCCCTCCATCGCGGGCGGCGGTCTCGAAACCGTTGAGCGGGTCACCATCACGGTGGATACGAAATATGGTTACTTCCTCGATGGCAGCGGCAATCCGGTCAACACCCTGGTGGTCAACGATGTGGCAGCCCTCAAGGACTTGGTGTTTGTGCCCAAAGAGCACTTCAGCGGTCAGGTACCGCTCGACATCAAGGTCGATATCGTCGATACCGCGCTGGTCGGCGGCCAGCAGGTGACTGACAGCGGCAGCTGGAGCGGACAGGTCGGCTTTGAGGTGAGACCGGTCAACGATCCGGCCCAGCTCTCGGTGCATAGCGTCACCGGGAGCGAGGATGGTACGGTCAACCTTGCCGGATTTGGCGCAACCCTAATCGATAACGATGGCTCGGAGCAGATCGTCGCGCTGCAGATCAAGGGGGTACCGGATGGCTTCACCCTGTCGGCTCCGGCGGTCAACAATGGTGGCGGCGTCTGGCAGATCCCGGTGGGGACCGATTTCTCCAAGCTGACCCTGATCCCGCCAGCTGATTTCAGCGGCACCGTGGAGCTGTCGCTGAGCGCCTTTACCCTCGACAAGGGGCTCACCATTCCACTCGAAACCAGTGGCAGCTTTACCGTCACCGTCAATCCGGTGGGGGATGCCCTTATCGCCGACATTCAGGGTCAGGCGAGCGGTACCGAAGGGGATGTGATCACGCTGGATCTGGGGCTGGAGACCCGGGATACCCAGCCAACCGGCGGCAGTGCGGGTAATGTGCATGAGAACAAGCCAGAGCAGGTGCGGGTCACCATCGAAGGGGTGCCTGATGGCGCCGAGATCCGCTTGCCAAATGGCGTGGCGGGGACGGTTGTTGATCTGGGTGGCGGTCGCTGGCAGGTCACTACCGAGGGCGGCAAGCTGGGTACGGTCGAGCTGGTGACCAATGATGCCAACGGTGCACTGGATCTCAAGATCACCGCCCAGAGCCTCGACAACGGCACCCTTGGCCCCGAGGTCAATGGCACCATCCATGTGGAGGTGAGCCCGGTCAACGATGCGCCAATCAACGTATTGCCAACGACCCCTCAAGTCGCGCAGGAAGATCAGCCCTTCGTTATCCACGGTTTGCAGGTGAAAGATGTGGATGCGGGCAACAGCCCCATCAAGATCACCCTCTCGGTGGAGCATGGTACCCTGACGCTGCCTGCTGGCAGCGGCGTGACGGTGGTCGGCAACGGCACCGGTTCGCTGGTGCTGACCGGCACGCTGGCCGATCTCAATGCCTTGCTCTCTGGTGGGGTCACCTATCAGGGCAACAGTGATTTCTACGGCAATGACGCTCTGACCATGGTCACCAACGATCAGGGGAACACGGGTAGTGGCGGGGCACTCAGCGATACCGATGTGCTGCCCATCGAGGTGCAGCCGGTCAACGATGCGCCGGTCAATCAGCTGCCTGGCAGCATGACGGTCAAAGAGGATGGCTCCCTGTCGCTCTCTGGCGTCAGCGTGAAGGATGTGGATGCAGGCAGTGCGCCTGTCTCCATGGTGCTGCGGGTCGAGCATGGTGTGCTGACCTTGCTGGGTGCAACCGGTGCCGTGATTGTGCAGGGGGCGGGTACCAGCGAGATCACCTTGGTGGGGTCGCTGGCTGATCTCAACCAGTTGCTGGCAAGCAACCTGCACTATGAACCGGCCAAAGATTTCTGGGGAGAGGATACCCTTACCGTCACTACCTCTGATCAGGGCAACAGTGGTGCGGGCGGTTCTCTGAGCGACACCGATCAGGTGACAATCACTGTCACTCCCGAGCCGGATATGCCGGGTCTGACGGTGGATCAGCATGCGTTCCATGCCTTGCAGGGGGCCGTTATCCCCCTTGGCATCAATGCCAGCGTGGTCAATCCGGCAACCGGTGAGCTCTCCATCCGCATCAGCGGTCTGGATGGGGCGCAGGTGCAGGACGAGCATGGTCAGATCGTTGGTCATGCCGATGGCAATGGCGACTGGCTGATCCCGGCCGATCACTCGGTTCCGCTCTACTTCAGCGGTTTTGGCGACGGTGACCATGTGCTGGGGATCAGTGCCGAGTCGAGTGTCGGCGGCTCAACCGTCAGCACGCCCCTTGAGACCATTACGGTGCACGGCCAGAGTGGTAATGAGTTGGTCGGTTCCGATCAGGGGGATTGGCTGTTTGGCTCCGCTGGCGATGACCGTCTATTAGGGGGGCATGGCAACGACATCCTCACCGGCGGGGCTGGCAGCGATCTCTTCGTCTGGCAGAACGGGGATGAGGGGAGTCAGGGGCAGCCCGCCATCGATACCATCACCGACTTCCATCCGGAACAGGGGGACAAGATCGATCTGGCTGATATGCTGCAAGGGGTCACTGGCAATGGTGTCGATGATCTGCTCAAGCATCTCTCAGCCTCGGTGACCACGGGGAGCAATGGCCTGAGCGATGTGAATCTCTCGGTTTCCCCCGCGGGTGATGGCCAGATAACTCAGCAGATCACCCTGAAGGATGTGGATCTAACCAGCTGGAATCTCACCAGCACCTCGTCCCACGATATCCTGCAGAGCATGCTGGAAGATCAACATAGCCTGATCATCCAGCACCCCTGATAGCGTGCGTGAAGCTTAAAAAAGAAGAGCCGGCAATTGCCGGCTCTTTGTTTATCTCTGCGTGGATTGTTTTTATGCGGCCGTAAGGGCCGGGGATTCAGGCCAACGCCTGGGCCAGCAGGTGGATCGGATGTTCACAGCGGAAGCTGGTGCTCATCTCGATCTGCCATTTGCAGGTCTCGCAGTCGGTGATCACCAGATCGGGGGAGAGGCGGTTGATTTGATCAAATAGCCCCTCGCCGATGGTCTGGCTGGTCTGGTAGTTCTCCGACTTGAAGCCGTAGGTGCCGGCGATACCGCAGCACTGGGACTCCAGCACCGTCACCTTGACTCCGGGAATGGCGCGCAGCAATTCGAGGGTGTAGATGACGCCCCCCATCTTCTCCATGTGGCAGGGGGTGTGGTAGGCGATGTGCAGATTGAGCGGCTTCATCGCCGGTTTGTTGCCCTTGTAGAACTCGTTCCACAGGAAGCGGGTCACCAGCGAGATGCGATCCCGCACCTTGTGGTTATCCTGCTCCAGCAGGTGGGGGTATTCGTCCCGCAGGGTGAAGCCGCAGGTGGAGGAGGTGGCCAGCAGCGGCATCTCGTTGCCCAGCAGGGAGTCCTCCATCTGCTTGATGTTGAAGGCCGCCTGTTGCTTGGCCTTGTCCATGAAGCCGTTGGCAATCAGCGGCACGCCGCAGCACTTCTCCCGCTCCAGCAACTGCACGCCGATGTTCATGGCGTTGAGCACCTGTACCAGCTCCTTGCCAAGCTGCGGGTGGTTGTAGTTGACATAGCAGCCGTGGAAGTAGGCGATCTGCCGCGCAAAGCGGGCCTGAGATTCTTTTTGCTTCTTGTACCAGCCGCGGAAGGTGCCCTGGGAGTATTTGGGCAGATCGCGGTGGGATGAGACCCCCAGCGCCTTGTCCAGCACCAGCTTCATCGGCTTGAGGCCGGTGGTGAAGTTGACCACCGGCGCCATCAGGGTAGACATGCTGCCCATCAGATCGGTGTGGGAGAGCACGAACTCGCGGATCCCCGGTTTGAAACCGCTGTACTGATGCTTGGCCTTGGCAATGATGTCACCGATGCGCACCCCGCTCGGGCAGGCTACTTCGCAGCGCTTGCAGTTGGTGCAGTGTTTGAGGGCGCTATCGAACAGCTCGGGGCTCTTGATGCGCAGCCGCTCCCCATCCGGGCCCGCCTGTTTCGGGCCGGGGTAGGCGGGGTTGGCCTTGGCCACCGGGCAGTAGGCGGTACAGACGGTGCATTTGATGCACTGATCGAAAGTTTGGTTGGCGTGATCCAGTAGCATGTCAGTTCTCCTCCCGGCGATGATGAAGACACGGGATATGGGACGTAGTAATCATTGGGCCGCGCCCAGAATATGGCCGGCAGCCTGCCAGCCGGTGGCAACGGCAACGCCGGAGCCTGAGCCCTCTTTAATGGGGTCGTAATGGGCCAAGACACTGCCAGCGCCATAGAGGTTGGTGAGCGGTTTGCCGCCACGCAGCACTCTGAGTTTGTTGTCGGTCTTGACCCCGAAGCCCATGAAAGGGTGATGGTCGAACAGGCGGCGACCGGCCCAGGCGTCACGCTCCTCCAGACTCAGCACATCGGCATCGAAGATGGGCTCGCGAATGCCACGCAGACGGGACTCCAGCCCACGGCTGAAGAAGCTGCCGGAGGCGAGCACGAAGTTGTCCGCCTCGAACAGCTGATCATCGCCATTCTGGGTATGTACGCCGACCACCCGGTCACCGTCGTAGCGGGCGCCCAGCACCCGCTCGCTGGTGAGGAAGGTGCCGCCAAGGGCCATAAAGCGGCGCTTGAGCGCCTCCTGCATTCTCATTCCGATCAGAGACGGCGGCATGGTGGCCACCTCCTTGATGGTGCAGCCGGTACGCTGTTCCAGCTCCGCCAGACGCGGGCCTACCAGCCCCAACGACAGGCAGGCGGGCAGCACGATATGGCGGCAGCCGGGTACGCCGCTCTCCTGCACCATGCGGCTGATCTCGCGGGCCAGATCGGCCACCAGATGATGCTTGTCACACAGGCGCGCGATATCGGCTGAGCGAAACTCGTGGGGATTGCGGCTGAATTCCGCCAGCTGGGGCAGGCGGATTTCGCCAGTCAGAATGCGGCAGTGGGCAAAGCGCGGATGGGTCGCCAGATTGGCGGCCGCCAGTGCCGGATGAAAGTCACGAAAGCCCTCGAGGGTGGCCAGCAGCAGCACGTCCGGGATCGGCGCATCGGTCACGCAGGCACAGGTATCGGGGGAGAGCCAGGTACGCTTGAGGGTGCCGATGGGGGTCAGGCGCTGGTGATTGGTGTCGTGGCGCACTAGAGGCAATCCCTGTTCGGCGCAGTGGCGCTGCAGATCGGCCAGGCTCGCTTCGATATTTTGCATTCCGACTTTGCTGTAGGGGTGATCCGGATGGGCTGCCATAAATGCAGGCAGCGTCGCGCGGGGATCTCCCTCGCTTTCGAGCAGATCGACTGAGCCGGAGGAGAAGTGCAGGGCACTCTGGCCGGAGGCCATCAGCAGAGTCTTCTGGCCCGCCTCCACCAGCCGCAGGGCAGCCGAGAGTCCCGCCATGCCACCGCCGATAACGATATTGTCAAACTTCATGACGGCTCTCCTTGTGAGTGGTCTCGCTGGTTGGGTCGCGTGGGGTATCGGCGACCAGCTGTGGCGCCGTCCATTCCCCCAAGCCAAACAGCCCTTCGTAGATCCAGTAGGTGAACTCGGCCTCGCGCAGGGCATCACCCCACAGGACGGGGCGGGTTCCCTTGTAGCGCTCTTCCAGGAACTGGCGCAGCATGACGCAGGCCTGACGACCGTCCGCCTTGCCATACTCCTGCATCAGGCCGGCGGCGCGGTAGGCACACAGCTCGCCCTGACAGGGCCCCATTCCCAGACGGGTGCGGCGGCGCAGATCGATGAGGTTGTCCACATCCAGCTCGCGCAGGGCGTATTCGATTTCGCCCGCAGTGACCATTTCGCACTCGCAGATCAGGGCGTTGGCCTTGGGATTGTCACGGAAGAAGGCGATGACCCGCTCGCCGTGGCGGTATTGGGCTGAGCCTTCGACCGGCACCGAGAGACCGGGGGCGGAGACCTTTTCCGGATCCCGCGAGCCGGGCAGGCTCAGTTCGGCGGTCTGGCAGGGCTTGCTGTTACCGAGTTTCTTGGCCAGCAGATCGGTGGCCCACTCAGCCATCAGGCGGTAGGTCATCAGCTTGCCGCCGGTGATGGTGTTGAAGCCCTTGAGACCATCCCGCTCGGCGTGATCGAGCAGCACGATACCGCGGCTGATGTTGCGGCCGGTGTCGTCACCGTCCACCGCCACCAGCGGGCGCACCCCGGCGTAGGCGCGCAGCAGACGGGTGCGGGCCATGATGGGAGCGAGCTTGATCCCCTCGCGCAGCAACACTTCGACCTCTTCGGGTTCGACGGTGAGCTGGTCAATCTTGTTGTAATCGATGCGACTGGAGGTGGTGCCGATGAGGGAGATGGTATCGCCCGGCACCAGAATGTCCGCATCCGCCGGTTTGCGGGCGCGGTTGAGCACCAGCTGGTTGATGCGGTAATCCATGATGAGCAGGGAGCCCTTGGCCGGGAACATGCGGATGCCGAGATCGGCGTATTCGCAAATTTGCTGGCCCCAGATGCCGGCGGCGTTGATCACCTCCTGACACTCCACCTCGAACGCTTCGCAGGTGCGGGTGTTGATGGCCTTGACCCCGTGCACCCGATCTTGCGTGCGCAAGAGCCCCAGCACCTTGCAGTGGGTAAAGATGCGCGCGCCGTGCTCTTTGGCGTCCAGCACGTTGGCAGCAGCAAGGCGGAACGGGTCGACCGTGCCATCCGGCACATGGATGGCGCCGATCATCGCCGGGTTGGCATTGGGCTCGAGCAGCAGCGCTTCGCGGGGATCAAGTTGGCGAGTTTCGATACCGGCCAGGGCGCAGGCATCCATAAAGGTGCGTTGGAAATTGATGTCATCTTCCGGCAGGGTGAGGAAGAGGCCGCCCGTGTCCTCGACACAGTGGCTGGCAATCCGCTTGAGGATGCGGTTTTCCTGGATGCATTCGCGGGCGGACTCCTGATCCGTTACCGCGTAGCGGGCACCGGAGTGGAGCAGGCCGTGGTTGCGGCCGGTGGTGCCGGCGGCGATATCATCGCGCTCGAGCAGGATGCAGTCGATGCCGCGCAGTGCGCAATCGCGCATGATGCCGGCCCCTGTGGCACCGCCGCCTATGATGACGACTTGTGTAGTTATTCTTTTCATTGTTGCCCGTCTCATCTCTTCCAGATGAGGCCAGTGTGGCCTACTTCTGAGTGGAAATGTTTGATATGGGCCAAATTTGCGTTCGCAAACGCTCATTTGCTCGCGCGTTAATGAGCATTATGTGACATTTGTCACGCTTGTTATCGCATCGGTTTGTAGGCTGTTGGCGAATAACAGGCACAAAAAAGGGGCATCGGATGCCCCTTGTCACTGTTTGACGAGTCTGGTGGGGGTGTGATGCGTCAGCCGCAGCACTTCTTGTGCTTTTTGCCGCTGCCACAGGGGCAGGGATCGTTGCGTCCTGCCTTGAGGGGGGCTGGATCCTGCTCTCCCTCGGTGTAGACCCAGCGCCCCTGATAACGCACGAAGCGAGAACGCTCATGGAGGCAGTGACGCTCATCCCCTTCCAGAAACCAGGCTTTGAACTCCACCATCCCGGTTTCATCCTCCGGGCCACCCTGGCTGGCGATGATCTCGAGACCATCCCAGCGGGTGTCGATGCGTGAAAGCTCTTCGGCGGTGAGGCCGCCAAGGTGGGCCGGGTGCCAGCTATGGACCAGATACTCCCCCAGACCAAGCACAAAAGCGCTGTAGCGCGAGCGCATCAGCTGTTCCGGGGTGTCAGCCACAGCGCCACTGTGACGTGAGCCACAGCACAATTCGAGAGAAAGGGTTGAGCCGCAAGGACAAAGATTCATGATTTTTACGTTCTGGCCGATTTGTTTAAGGGAATTGTAACGAAAGCTGGGCTCGCCCTGCCAGCACCTATACTGATGAGTAAGCAAGGAATTCCAATAAAAACAGCTGCAAGGATGTGAAAGATGACGCTAAAGCAGAAAATCCTGTTACTGGGTGCAGTACCCGTGCTGCTGATGGCCCTGGTGGTCAATCTCAGTAACTACATGGTCTCCAAGCGCGATCTGGAGTCTGATCTGGTGGTGGCGAGGGAAAATGCCATCAAGGAGCGTAAAGCGCTGCTCAGCAGTTACATCATGATGGCCAAAACCGCCGTCGATGCCGTGTATTCCCTGCCGGATTCTCCGGAAAATCGTCAAAAGGTCAAAGAGTTGCTCAGGCCGCTGCGTTACAGCAGTGACGGCTACTTCTTTGTCTATGACTTCGAGGGCAACACCATACTGTTGCCGGTGCGTACCGAGCTGGAGGGGAAAAACCGCTGGAACGACAAGGATGCCAAGGGCAAGTTGCTGATCCAGGAGATCCTCAAGTCGGCCCGTCAGGGGGATGGTTTTACCGAATACTGGACGGCCAAGCCCTCCATCAGTCGCGATGCCCCCAAGCTGGCCTTTACTCTGGTGCTGGACAAATACCAGTGGGCTATTGGTACCGGTTTTTATATCGATGATATCGACAACGAACTTGCGGCCTTGCGGGCAGAGCGCGAGAGCAACATGCATGCCTCGTTGCAGAGCAGTGTGCTGGTGATCCTGCTGATCCTGGGTATCACCCTGGCGGCGACCGTCATTGTGGGCAACCGGGTCACCAAGCCGTTGGCGGATGCGGTGCTGGCATTGAACGATATTGCCAACGGCGACGGGGATCTGACCCAGCGTCTCAAGGTGCAGAGTCAGGACGAGATTGGCCAGCTGGCCAGCGCTTTCAACCGCTTTGTCGAGCGGATCCAGTCGGTGGTAAGTCAGGTGGGCGAGACCAGCAACCACCTCTTTAGCGCGGTCGACAAGTTGCACCATCTGAGCGAGCACTATGACCATCAGATGCAGGGCCACAGCCGCGAGACCGATCAGGTGGTCACAGCGGTGACCGAAATGAGCTCCACCGCGCAGGAGGTGGCGGCCAGTGCCTCCAATGCCGCGACGGCAACCAGCGATGCGGCCCGTGAATCGGACGCCGCCCGAGGTGTGGTGAGCGGGGCCATCAACAGTATCAACCGGCTGGTGGGGGAGGTACATACCGCCTCCGGCGTTATCGAGCAATTGGCGCAAGAGACCGCCAAGATTGGCTCTGTGGTGGAGGTCATTCGCGGCATTGCCGAGCAGACCAACCTGCTGGCGCTGAACGCCGCTATTGAGGCGGCCCGTGCCGGTGAGCAGGGGCGGGGCTTTGCGGTGGTGGCGGACGAAGTGCGTTCGCTGGCCGGCCGTACCCAACAGAGCACCAAAGAGATCAACGAGATGCTGCAACGTCTGCAGGGCGGGGTGAAGCAGGCGGTGGAGGTGATGCAGGCGAGCGAGGATCGCAGCCAGGAGACGGTGCAGGAGGCGAGCCATATCGCCAGCTCCCTCGACAGCATGGTGATGGCGGTCAGTACCATCAACGACATGAACATCCAGATCGCCACCGCCGCCGAGGAGCAGCACGCGGTCTCCGAGGAGATCAACAAGAACCTGGTGGCCATTCAGCAGATTGTCAGCGAGCTGACCAGCGCGGCGGTGGAATCCAACAGCACCACCCGCGATCTGGCCAGTACCGGCGACAAATTGCGCAAACTGGTATCGCAATTCCGTTATTGATCCTGCCTGGGTCCGTGACGGCAACCACAAGATGCGGCCTGACCCCCGGTTCAGGCCGCACTTTATTTGGGGATTGACCAATAATGTGTGAAAATTGCCAGCCTCTTTTTTTCAGCCTTTGCCCCATACCCTATGAATGAGATCGTGAAAGGTAGTATCGATTTGATCCGGCAGCTCAACTACGGCCTGGTCTATGCCAGCCTGGAAGAGCACAAGGAGCTGTCGCGCACCGATCTCTCCCGCCTGACCGGCCTCTCGCCTGCCAGTATCACCAAGATCACCAGGGAACTGCTCGATGGCGGTTTGGTGGTCACCTGTGGTGAAAGTTCAGTGGGGCGCGGCCGTCGTCAGACCTTGCTGCGCATCAACGAACGCCGCTTCCAGTTTCTCTCCATGCGTCTCGGCCGTGGCTACGTGGATATGGCGCTGTTTGACTTTTCCGGCCGTTCGCTGGCTCGCCAGCGCCACCTCTTTACCGAGGAGGAGCGCGCCGATCTGCTGGGCAGTCTGGTACACGCCATCAAGGTGTTTTTGCCGAGAAAATCTCTCAGTCTGGCCTGTATCGCCCTCTGTCTGCCGGGTCAGGTAGAGCGCCACTCCGGTATGGTCAAGCACTTCCCCTTCTACGATCTGCGCAACTGGCCCCTTGGCCCGACTCTGCAACAGGCGTTCTCGGTACCTGTGCTGGTGAGCGGTGACGTGCGCACCTGGATCCAGGCCGAGCGGGAGTGGGGGGCCGCCAAAAATTGCGCCGACGCGGTGCTGGTGTTTGTCCACAACGACATCGGGGTCGGCATGGTGGTCAATGGTCAGCTTATCGAGAGCGAGAATGCGCTGCTCGGGGATCTCAGCCACCTGCAGCTCGAGCCCTATGGCCAGCGCTGCTACTGCGGCGGTTTTGGCTGCGCCTGCACCCTGGTGACCAATCAGGCGCTGGAGGCGCAATACCGGGATCTGCGCGAGCGGATGCAGGAACACGACTTGCCCGAGAGCGTCACCATCCGCGAGCTGTGCGAGCTGGCGCTGGCAGGCAACAGCCTTTGTCAGGATATTCTCCATCAGGCGGCAGGTCGCCTCTCCAAGGTGCTCTCCAATCTCATCTGCCTGCTCAATCCGGGCAAGCTGCTGCTCGGGGGCGAGATCACCCGTGCCGATCGGCTGCTGTTCCCCATGCTGCACCAGTCGCTGGCCAGCCAGTTGCCCGCCGAATATCTGGTTCGGCTGCAGATTGAATCCACCCACTTCTACGAAGATCCCACCAAGCCCACTTCGGTGCAGGTGCACAAGGCGCTGCGCGATGGCAGCCTGTTGCTGGAGCTGCTGCGCAGCTGTCAGGAGTCGTAAGACAAGAGGAGTTGGCGCAGTGTCTGGCGAAAAGGGCAGGGATTGCTGTTCCGCCAGCGCGTAACTCGGTACAATCTTGCGCTTTTCCGGCAGTCCCCCTGTTATCGGGCCCTGTGGCGCCGTGACTTGTTGGCACCGCTGCCGTTCCTGTTTTGACTCCAGTTGTGAACCTAGATGAAGCCTGTTCCTGATCACGCCGTCAACCGCCTGCGGGCTTGGCGCAAGAGTATCTCTACCCGACCGTTTCTTGCCCGTGGCGGCACCCTGGCCCGCTGCCCGGCTTGTCAGCTGCGCGAGGATTGGTGTGCCTGCGAGTGGCGCCCCGAGCTCAAAGCGGAGGCCGGTTTCTGCCTGCTGATGTATGACAGCGAGCCGATGAAGCCCTCCAACACCGGCCGTCTCATCGCCGATGTGTTGCCGGATACCACCTGGGCCTTTCTCTGGTCACGTACCCAGCCCCATCCAGAGTTGCTGGCCCTGCTGGCCGATCCCGCCTGGCAGCCCTATGTGGTCTTTCCCGCTTGCGAGAAGGAGCCTGCCCGCCTGACCGGCGAGGTGACGCTGGCACCGGGTAAAAAACCGCTCTTTATCCTGCTCGATGGCACCTGGCCGGAGGCGCGCAAGATGTTCAACAAGAGCCCCTACCTGGACGGTTTTCCGGTGCTCGCCATCAAACCCGATGCGCTCTCCACCTACGGCATGCGGGTGGCCAACAGCGAGGAGCACCTCTGCACCGCCGAAGTGGCGGCCTGCGTGCTGGAAGTGGCGGGAGAGCTCAAGGCAGGGCAGGCACTGCAGCACTGGTTCAACTTGTTCAGCAGCCGCTACATGGCCGGTCGGGTCAGCCGTTTCCCCGGTGCCGATGAGGATCATCTCTGTGAGGCGCTGGCGGCCATCAAGGAAGCGAACGTCGCTTCAACGGTTTGCTAACGGGGCCCTCTTCTGAGGAGGCAGGGGCCTGATAGCTCAAATCAATGAAAATCAGGAATCAATTGGCTGCCACTGTTTCGTTAGATTCATGGTCAGTGGCCCGTTAGGATAGCGGACAGCCTGTGCAGCCCCCCGCACAACGTCGTTTTGGTTATATCCGGTTGCTCCTTCGGGCAACCCACTCTCGTGAGGTCTATGGATGGAATTGGAACTGGTTACCCTGTTTGCCCTGTTCGGTGTAGCGCTTGTCGCCGGCTTTATCGATGCCATCGCCGGTGGCGGTGGCCTGTTGACGGTACCGGCCCTGCTGGCCACCGGCATGCCCCCCGCGCTGGTGCTCGGCACCAACAAGCTGCAGAGTAGTTTTGGCTCCTTCTCTGCCACCTGGTTCTATGCTCGCAAGGGGCTGCTTGAGTGGGCCATGATCTGGCCTGCGGTGATCTGCACCTTTATCGGTGCGGCTATCGGCACGCTGGCAGTGCAGAACATAGACGCCGCCATTCTCGAGCGCCTGCTCCCTTTCCTGCTGATGGCTTTTGCCTGCTACTTCTACTTCTCGCCGCGGGTAAGCGATGCCGAGAGCTCCCGCCGTCTGACTCCCATGCTGTTTGCGCTGCTGGTGGGGGGCGGCGTCGGCTTTTATGACGGCTTTTTCGGGCCGGGCACAGGCTCGTTTTTTGCCATCGGTTTCGTGGCGCTGGCAGGGTTTGGCATGGCGCGGGCCACCGCCCATACCAAGCTGCTCAACTTCACCTCGAATATCGCCTCCCTGCTGTTCTTTGCGCTCGGTGGCAAGGTGGTGTGGAGTGTCGGTTTTTGCATGGCGCTGGGGCAGTTTATCGGCGCCCGCTTTGGCTCCAAGATGGTGCTGAAAAAAGGGGTGAAGCTGATCAAGCCGCTGCTGGTGACCGTCTCCTTGCTGATGTCTGCCAAGCTGGTGTGGAGCCAGTATCCGGAGTTGTTTGCCTGGATCTGATGTGCGCCTTGCTTGCCGCATCGCAATTGTTAACGGGGCCCTTGGGCCCCGTTGTCATATCAGGTGTTTTACACGGCTAGCGCGGCGTGTCGCTGCGGTGGAGAAAGTGTTGGTGCAGGGCGCTCACCAGCCTGGCAATGCGCTCGCGCTTTAGGCTGTTTGGCCGGTAGACCAGATGCAGGGGGCGGCCCAGCCCGGGCAGTGGGCGCGCCATCTCCCCCTGTTCTCCCACCAGCCCCAGCAGGCCAGCGGGGAGCAGCACAGGGCCAATGCCTGCCTTGGCGAGTTCGATGAGCGCCAGATAGGAGTCGAGCTCCATGGTGGGCTCCAATCCCATATCTGCCAGCGGTTGGCGCAGGTAGCGGTTGGAGGGGTTCTCCAGATCCATGGTGAGGATCTTGCGCCTGCTCTCTGCGCTGGCTGGCGGCAGGATCTGCTGCGCCTCGCCCACCAGATAGAAGGGCTCCTCAAGCAGCAGATCGGCGCCGAGGCCATGGCCGGGAGGGAGCCGACCGGCGCAGATGCCGAGCAGGGCATCGCCGCTGCGCACCCGTGCCAGAATGACCGGCGTGTGGTGGGTGGAGAGGGCAAGGTGGGGATCGCGCTCCAGATAGTCGCGCATAAAGTGGGCGAGATAACCCGCCAGCAGGGTTTCGGAGCAGGCGATGGGGAGGGGGCTCTGATCCGCCAGATCCTGGCTATCGGCCAGCACCCCCTTCATTTCGGCCAGACTCGGGGCCACTCGTTCCAGCAGCTCCTTGGCCTGCGGGGTGAGGCGGATCTGGCGCCCCTCCGGCTCGATCAGCTTCTTGCCGAGGCGCTGCTCCAGCTGGGCAATTCGCTTGCTCACCGCCGACTGGCTGATATAGAGGCGACTGGCCACCTTGGCCATGGTTCTTTCACTTGCCAGCAGGCTCAGCGTCTCCAGCCCTTCCAGTAACATCTCGCCCCCTTGTTTATCGCCATCAGGATCGTCACAGATTGAGCGCTACCTTAGGGGCTGACTGGTTCAGGAGCAAGGGTCGTTTGCTGCCTTGGCCGGTCGAATGCGCCATTCGCTTAAGGGCGGCGCGAAGATCACCAGATTGCCGATGAGGCTGATCACCACTCCGGCCACCGAGACCGGCTGCCAGACAAAACCTTCGTAAAAGGTGGAGAGGGTAAGTGCCACCAGCGGAAAGAGCACTGTGGCGTAGGAGGCCTTGCTGGCACCGATGCGCCCCACTAGCGTCAGGTAGGCGGTAAAAGCGATCACCGAGCCAAACAGGGCGAGGTAGACCATGGCCGCCAGATAGTGGCCATCGGTCGGCACCACCAGTTGCTGCCCGAGCAATATGACCCAGCCCAGCAACAGCACCACGCCGTAAACCATGCCCCAGGGCACCAGTTGCAGTACGTGGTAGCCGTGGCGTTGGCCCCGGGCCGAGACCAGATTGCCCAGCGAAAAGCAGAGGGTGCCGCAACAGGCGAGCAGCAGCCCCTTCCAGCCGTTTGCACCCAATTGCGCATCTGCCAGCACCGGCCAGAACAGTAACAGGGTGCCAAAGAGCCCCAGCAAAGAGCCTTGCAACCAGCGCAGGGTGGGGCGCTTGTTCTCGAACAGCCAGAGGTTGAGGCCGTTGAAGATGCTGGCACTGGCAAAGATCACTGCCGACATGCCGCTCGGGATATAGCGGGTGGCGTGGTAGAAGCAGAGAAAGTTGGTGGAAAAGAGCAGGGCACCGAGCAGTGCTGCGTAACGCTGGCCGTGCCAGGGGAGGCGCGGAAAGCGGCCGCTGGCGGTGAGCAGTGCAAACAGCGCAACCGCTGCCAGCAGGAAGCGATAGAGCACCGACACCTCGATGGGGATGGGGCCAAGTTGCCAGGCGATGGCAATCCAGGTGCTACCCCAGATAAGCACGGTGGCAAGATAGAGCATCAGATTCATCACAGTTCCGGTGAGTCAGGGAGAGATGACCCACTATGGGGCGAGCCCTGATGGCTGGATTGCACCATCTTGCGGTTTTTCATCGTCACGCGCTGTCATCTGCGGGCGCGGTCGGTAAGATGGATGGCAGCGGCATAACATGTACACCGGAACAGGCGGCAGGGGCGAATGAAAACAGCAGGGGTATTTGATGCACTGGTCAGCACCGGCGCCCGGCTGGAGGACGCCTGCTGGCTCGAACCCGGGCTTGGCGTCGCCAGTTGGCGCAACTGCTATGACCAGACCCGCTATCACAAGCCGGGCCACCACACCCTGAGCGTCTATCTGCAAGGAGGCGAGCAGACCGAGCGACTCGATGGGCCGGGTGGCCACGGCGGCACCGGCAAGGTGTGCATTATGCCGGATCACCACAGATCCGAGTGGCTGGTGCGCGAAGAGTTTCGCTTCTTTCATCTCTACTTCACCCCGGCTCACCTCACCCGTATCGCCGAGGAGGTGTGTGACAAGGAGGGGCGCCACCTGCAACTGGTGGACAAGACCTTTATCGACGATCCGCAGGCGGCTTCGCTGGTGCAGCGCCAGTTGATGCAGCTTCAGTGGCAGCACGGGGTCGATCGGCTAGCACTCTCCCACGGCGCCTGGATGTTGATCCTCCACGCCTACCGCCACCACACCGAGGAGGCTCCCGGTTTGCCGCCTCTACGCGGCGGGCTGGCGCCCGTGGTGATCAAGCGGGTGCAGGAGTATCTGCAGGCCCATCTGGCCGATTCGGTCACGCTGGCAGAGCTGGCCCAGCAGGCGGGGCTGAGCGAGTATCACTTTGCCCGCATGTTCGGCCAGAGTCTCGGCTGCCCGCCCCACCGCTATCTGCTTGGGCTGCGGCTCAAACGGGCCAAGCAGCTGTTGGCCGGCCCTGAGCCGCTGGCCAGTATCGCCAGTCAGTGTGGCTTCTCTTCCCAGGCCCATTTCGGCAATCGTTTTCGCGAGGCGTTTGGTTTGACGCCGGGGCAGTGGCGGGCGCAATTGTCATCTTCTCGTCACAGATAACCCTGAGACTTTGGGCAAAAGAGGTGTACTCTCTACCACTTATCCATTGAAAGGAATGCCCATTGAATTATCGCAAACGTCAAATCCGTACCCGTCATCTCTGGTTCAGCCACTGGAATGCCCCGCAAGATCGCACCGCTGTTGTTACCCCTCCCGAACCTGCAGTGCCTCACAGTTCACGTTGAAAAAGCCCCGCCTGCGATAGGATTTTTCCGGTAACTTTGCCACTATTGCCCCATCACAATGATGTGGACATGGCTGGATGTTTCTGGAACGTATTGAAGTAAAAGGTTTTCGCGGTATAAATCGCCTGTCGCTCGGGCTGGATCAGACAACGGTGCTGATCGGTGAGAATACCTGGGGTAAATCGAGCCTGCTGCGCGCCCTCTGGTGTCTGCTGGGGCAGGATGCCGAGCCCTATCAGTTCACCGCTGAGGATTTTCACCAACCGGAAGATCCCGAATTGGCCCCGGCGCGCCACCTGCAACTGGTGCTCACCTTCAGTGAGCACAGACCCCAGATGTGTCAGCACTCCCGTCGGCTGGCCCGTCTTTGCCCCTCCTGGGTGCTGCACAAGGACAAATTCCACCGCATTCACTATCGCGCCAGCGCCGAGCTGCAGGCGGATGGCTCTGTGCTCACCATTCACGACTTTCTCGACGGGGTAGGCAAGAGCCTGCCCATCGCCAACACCCACGAGCTGGTCTGCATGCTCATCACCATGAACCCGGTGTTCCGGCTGCGGGACGCTCGTACCGCTCGCAACGGGGTGGAGACATTGCAATGGGGTGATCTCTCCGAGCATCGCCTGAGCGAGCTGGCGGACAAGCTGATCGACGAACCCCAGCGGATCGGCGAGCCGGAGCTCAAAGAGGCATTGCAGGCGGTGCGCCAGCTGATGGATCACTACTTCAACGCACTAGCCCCCATCAAGAACAAACCACGCAGTCAGCGCGACATCATCAATCGCCCCATGACATTGCGCAACCCGGGCAACCTGCATACCCTGCTGCGCCGCGCCGATAACCGCGCGCTGCAGCTGGCGATGGCGGGGATGGCGGCTACCCTGTTGCAAGCGCGGGGCAACCGCGAGCTGGAGGAGGGGGCCCGTCCCATCATGATCCTGGAGGACCCGGAGAGCCGGCTGCACCCGACCATGCTGGCGCTGGCGTGGGGGCTGCTGGAACAACTGCCGGGCCAGAAGCTGCTCACCACCAACTCGGGGGACTTGCTCTCCTCCCTGCCTCTCAATCAGGTGCGGCGGCTGGTGCGCCGTCAACAGGATATCCTCTGTCACCAGCTGGGGGGCGAGCGTTACAGCAGCGACGATCTGCGCAAGATCGCCTTCCACGTGCGGATCAACCGCCCCATGTCGCTGTTTGCCCGTTGCTGGCTGCTGGTGGAGGGGGAGACCGAGATCTGGCTGCTCTCCGAGCTGGCGCAGATCTGCGGTTACAGTCTGCGGGCCGAAGGGGTGCGGATCATCGAGTTTGCCCAGTGCGGCCAGTCGCCGCTGATCAAGGTGGCGCGGGACTTTGGCATCGAGTGGCACCTGCTGACCGATGGCGACGAGGCGGGGCTCAAGTATGCCACCTCGGCCCGGGGCCAGCTCAAGGGAGAGCGGGAGCGGGACCGACTGACCCAGCTCCCTGCCGCCGACATCGAGCACTACCTCTATCACAACGGTTTTGAAGCTGTGTTTCGCCGCGAAGCCGGGGTGGGCGGGCGTGCCATGTGGAGCGCCAGTCACATCATCAATAAGGCTATTCATCACCGCAGCAAGCCGGGAATGGCGCTGGCGGTGGTGGAAGAGGCGGAGCGGCTCGGCGCCGAGCATATTCCGCCGGTGATCCGCCAGATGTTTGCCCGGGTGGTGGCGCTGGCCCGCGGTCAGGGCTAAAGCCAGCGCCGTATCCCGTCCCTATGGACATGGCTGCCAGCAGGGCACCCTTCAAGGTGGGCCCTGCTGGCGCAAATTGCCCCGGATTGTTTGCCCGCGATTGTTTGTCGCGATTGGGGATAGCCGCCGGTTTGGGTATACTCGCCCCTCTCTGGCGCCCCGGTGGCGCACCTCGAATCTTTACTGCTGGAGGCGTCGTGTTCGTCCAACTCCCTTTTTGGCTCTTTCCTCTCACCGGATTGATGGCGCTTGGCGCCCTGATCGCCCTCGGCATCGTGCTGTGGCGCGGTGATATCTGCCCTGGCCAGCGCTCGCGCATCAGTCAGCAGCTCTTCTCCATCTGGGTCATTACCGCGCTCTCCCTGATGCTGGCGGTAGAGGCCAAGGCGGCCAGCTGGCTCATCTGGAGTGGTGGGGGCGCACTGGTGCTCGGCGTCGGCTTGTCACTGGCTCAGTCACGGCTGGAGGGCAAGCGTTCAGTCCCCTCGACACTGCTCTGGCTACCAGCGTTGCCGCTCGCTCTCTATGGCATCGGGCTGCTGCAACTGCAGGGCTGGGTGAGCGGCCTGCTGCAGATGGCGATACTGGGGGCGGCCTTTGCCCACCTGATGCTGCTGCGGGCCCGTCATCGTCTCAAGGCATTCAACACCCTGTTGCCGCTGGCCGGTCTGGTGGGGGCGATGGCCAGCCTTGTCTGGCTGGCAGTGCTGGTGGGCTGGCAAGGGGGGGAGGCCAATCTTGATGCCCTGATCCCGGCGGTGGTGACCCAGGCAGCGTTGCTGGTGGCCTCTCTGCTGCTCTGGTTCAGCCCGCTCTATTTGCAGCGTGATACCGCGCCAGTGGTGGTCTCCACCTCCCTGTGTGGCCTGCTGATCGCCCAGATTGCCGCTACCAGTGTGTTGCACCAGCTGATCTGACACTGGCGCTGAAAAGAGAAAGCCCCGAGCCTTGGCTCGGGGCTTTTGCATATCTGGCTTGCAGGAATCGCAACTATCAATTCACAGCAATCGATCAATAGAAATCGTCGGCCCCGCAGATAAAGAGGCAGCTGCTGCGCGGCTGGGCGAGATACTCCCGGGTCAGCCCCTCCAGCGGCATGCCGAAGGTGCAGATATCTTGCGGCGAGGGGAGGGCGGTATCGAGGATCCGCCGCCAGTAGCCGCCGACCCCCTTTGGCGGGCTCGGCAGGTTGAAGGTGAGGGGCTCCCAGTAGGCGTTGAACAGCACATAGAGCGCCAGCTTGGTTTCGCTCGACAGCGCCGACATGGCGATGGCGTGGGAGTGGGGGCTGAAATCCGGTTGCCCGGCGTTGACCCCGTGCCAGCAGATCTCGCTGTGGCGCAGGATCTCGGTGAGTGACAGCGGCATGCTCTCCTGTTCCGGGCGCTGAAACAGGTGTTTGCGGTACTGGATCAGCTCCTTCATAAAGCGGAACATCTCCTGACTGCGGGCATTGGGCAGCCAGTTCATCCAGCAGGTGGCGTTGTCCTGACAGTAGCCGTTGTTGTTGCCCCGCTGGGTGCGCAGCAGCTCGTCTCCCATCAGCAGCATGGGGGAGCCCACCGAGAGCAGGGTCGCCACCATCATGTTTTTGGCCTGGCGCATCCGCAGGGCGTTGATCTGGGGATCTTCTGTCACCCCTTCATGGCCGTGGTTCCAGCTGAAGTTATGATCGCAGCCGTCACGGTTCTCCTCCCCGTTGGCCTCGTTGTGCTTGCTGTTGTAACTGGCCCAGTCCCACAGGGTAAAACCGTCGTGGCAGGTAACGAAGTTGATGCTTTTCTCGGGATCGGCGTGGTGATAGTGGTAGATGTCGGGACTGCCGCACAGCCGCTCGACAAAGGCGGTGACGCTGTTGTCATCCCCGCGCAGGAAGCGGCGCACATCATCCCGGAACTGGCCGTTCCACTCACGCCAGCGGGCGCCGGCCAGTGACCCCACCTGATAGAGTCCCCCCGCATCCCAGGCTTCGGCAATCAGCTTGATGTCGGCGATGTTGGGGTCGGTATCTATGGTGCGCAGGGTAGGCGCATTGGCCTGCGGCTGACCCGATTCATCCCGCGACAGAATGGCCGCCAGATCAAACCGAAAGCCATCGACGTGCATCTCCTGACGCCAGAAGTGGAGGCTGTCCATGATCATCCGCAGCACCACCGGATGAGCGCCGTTGAAGGTGTTGCCGCATCCCGAATAGTTGGTGTCCTTCTGGTTGTTGTCGAGGATGTAGTAGGCCTCGTTGTCGATGCCGCGAAACGAGAAGGTGGGGCCATCATCACCCCCTTCGGCGGTGTGGTTGTAAACCACGTCCAGGATCACCTCGATATTGGCCTTGTGCAGCGCCTTGACCATGTCGCGAAATTCGGTCAGCGGATCATCGCCGCAGGCGTATTGGGCATGGGGGGCGAAAAAGGACATGGGGCTGTAACCCCAGTAGTTGGAGAGTCCTTTGGGCGCATCCTGAGGATCGAACTGGAACACCGGCAGCAGCTCGACGGCGGTGACACCGAGATATTGCAGATAGGGGATCTTCTCAATCAGCCCGAGATAGGTGCCACGCAGCGCCGGATCGACCCCGGAGCTCGGGGACTTGGTAAAGCCCCCCAGATGCAGTTCGTAGATCACCGAGCGGGAGAGGGAGTGAGCGGGCAGTTTGTCTCCTTCCCAGTCGTAGTAGCGAGTATCGACCACCTTGTTCTTGGCGCAACAAGCCAGATTGCTGCCTGGACGGGCCGCCGCCCATCGATCGTAATGGGCGCCAAGCTCGATGCTGCGGCCGTAAGGGTCGAGCAACACCTTCTCGGCATCGAAGCGGGTGCCGCCATATGGGCGCCACGGGCCCTGAATGCGATAGGCGTAACGTTGCCCGACCGAGATCCCCTCCACATGGATATGCCAGTAGTAGGCGGTGCGGTTGAGGCGCGGGGAGAGGGGGATCACCTCGGGGGTCACATCGTCTGCGCTTGCGAAGAGCAGCAGTTCGACCCGGCTGGCGAGGCGTGCCCAGATCGCGAAGTTGACGCCGTGACTGTCGGGTGTGGCCCCCAACTGACGGCAGTGACCGGCGGAGATGCGCATATTCTACCTACCCAAAATGAGGAGTGTTCACCTTATTGAGTGTAGTGCCGGATGCCTGGCAAGGACTCGATTGCCTGAAAAAACAGCATGATGCTGCTAATGACCGCACTATTTGTCCGATTAATCTACGAATAAACTTTTTTTGAGATATTTACTTGCAATCTGTGCGCTGGCGCCTATTATTGGCGACCTCAGACGCGGGGTGGAGCAGCTCGGTAGCTCGTCGGGCTCATAACCCGAAGGTCGTCGGTTCAAATCCGGCCCCCGCAACCAACT
>NZ_JAPDCL010000009.1:50389-83632 GCF_027706025.1 Aeromonas sp. Y311-2
GGGGTGGAGCAGCTCGGTAGCTCGTCGGGCTCATAACCCGAAGGTCGTCGGTTCAAATCCGGCCCCCGCAACCAACTCTTTCGTCAGCATGCGATTGTGTAAACAGTCGAAGGCAGACAAACGCCACCAAGCTACTGCTCGGCTTGAGGGTGACAATTCGGACGCGGGGTGGAGCAGCTCGGTAGCTCGTCGGGCTCATAACCCGAAGGTCGTCGGTTCAAATCCGGCCCCCGCAACCAACTTTCTGTACGTTCCATTCCTGCATTGCAATCATTGAACAATCCTTCTTGATGCTCGTCACCATCTGGTGATTGCTGCTATTTCTGACGCTTTTTAAAGACCAAAACTGGTCGTATCAACCATTTGTTGGGTATCATCAGGTATCTCTTCATGGATGAGGCACACGCCTGTGATCACTCCCTTCACCTATCTTCCTCCTGCTATTGAAAGCCGGGATGCCACGCTGGCCGAAGCCCTTGCCCAAGGGCTGCCGTTGCAACTGCTGCTGATCGCCGAAGAGCAGAAGGAGTCCTTGCTTTCGCTCCCCGCCCTTGCGGGTCTCCAGACCCAGCTTGCGCTGGGGAAAAAAGCGCCCTTTACCCTGATGCACGGCAATACCCTGTTGCAGGTGATGTTTGTGGCCGGCAGTGTGACGCGGGATCACCGCCTCTATAAACAGATCAGAGGCTGGATTGCTCCTCTTTCTGGGCTCAATGTGGAGCGGCTCGGGCTGCATCTGGAAGGTTTTTCCCCCTCAGAGCGAGTGATGCTGGCCGAAGTGATGTTGTCGGCCCTGCTTGCCGCCAATATTTCGTTGCCCACCAGCAAGCGCCGCAGCGAAATCAGCTGGAGCTATCAGCAGATCAAGGTTTCACCCGCGGTGGTGCTGGACTTGGCGCGCCTCTACAGCGAAGCGGGGGGCAACGGGCTGGCTCGCCATCTGGCGGTGTTGCCTGCCTCCGAGCTGACGGCCGCCAGCTATCGCGAGTTTGTCAGCAAGCTGGCGCAAGATGAGGGGTGGAAGTGCCATCACTATGATCAGGCGCAGCTGGCCGAGCTGGGGGCGGGGGCGTTTCTGGCCGTTGCTCGTGGCTCGGAAGACAATCAGGGGGCCATGGTCAAGCTCAGCTACTATCCACCCAAGCCGGTGCGCCGCATTGCGTTGGTGGGCAAGGGGATCTGCCACGACTCTGGCGGTTACAACCTCAAGGTCTCCGGCAGCATGTATGGCATGCATCTGGACATGGGGGGCAGCGCGGTGGCGCTGGGGGCCCTCTACGCCATCAGCCGAGCTCAGCTACCCTACGAGGTACACTGCTGGCTGGCCATTGCCGAGAACCATATCGGCCCTCACGCCTATCGTCCTAGCGAGGTGGTGACTGCCATCAATGGCACCTCCATCGAGGTGGTCGATACCGATGCCGAAGGGCGAATGGTATTGGCCGACACCCTGGCAATGGCGGTGCAGGATACTCCGGATCTGCTGCTCGATTACGCGACCCTGACCGGGGCCTGCAAACGGGCGCTGGGTAGCCGTTACAGCGGCGTCTTTACCAATCGCAGCGAATGGATGGCATCACTGGTCAATCTGGGTCAGCGCAGCGGCGAGCGGATCTGGCCCTTCCCGCTTGATGACGATTACGACGACAATATCGAGAGCGAGTGGGCCGATCTGTTGCAGTGTGCGCCGGGCAGTTCGCCGGATCACATCGATGCGGCCCGTTTCCTCGCCCACTTCGTGCCCGAGCAGACCCCCTGGCTGCACTTCGACCTGAGCGGTTTTCGCAACAAGGGGGGCAATGGGGTGGTCTCCAGCGAAGTGACCGGCTTTGGCGTGCGTCTCACGCTGGATCTGCTGGCCAGCCCGCTTGGCAGAGTTAGTCGCCAAGCTTCTGAACAATCTGAATGATAACAAGGAGTTCTGTGAAACAACCAAGCTATGACTGGGTGCTGTTCGATTTGGATGAAACCCTGCTCGATTTTCCGGTCGCCTCTGCGCTGACGCACACTCTGCAGATCTATGGCGTACAGGCTGATGACGCCAGCATGGCGCAGTACCACGCCCTCAACCACGGGCTCTGGCAGCAGTACAACGACGGCGAGATCGATGCAACGGCGTTGCAGCAGACCCGCTTCTCCCTCTTTGCCCAGCAGGTTGCCGCCGATCCCATGGCGATGAACAACACCTTTCTGGAGCAGATCATTGCCCTTAGCATGCCTCTCGAAGGGGTGGTCGAGACCCTGCAGCAGCTACGCAGCAAGGTGCGGATGGGGATCATCACCAATGGTTTCAGCGTGCCTCAGCGGGGGCGGCTCGGCAAACTGGGCTGGAGCGAGTGGTTCGAGCCGCTGGTGATCTCCGACGAGATCCGGGTGACCAAGCCGGCGCCAGCTATTTTCCAGCACACCCTCTCCCTGATGGGGCAGCCGGATCCGGCCCGGGTGCTGATGGTGGGGGATAATCCGAAAACCGATATTGCCGGGGCGGCGGCGCAGGGGCTGGCAACCTGCTGGTACAACCCGGCGCGGCAAGCGGGCGAGTGCGATGCCACACACGAAATCCACCACTTCGCCCACCTTGCCGACATTGTGCTGGGACGCTGATAGCCAGGCTTAACCATCACGTTATCGATGACCAAAACGTCCTGGAAAGTTGCAACCAGGGCTGTTTGAGACAGGATTGGGTGTGCTTGAGACAGTAAGGGGAGCTGATGCTCCCCTTACTTATGAGTGTTTTCCTGTGAATGCAGGGATCTGAACTGATAGCGATCGAGGATCTGCTGATAGTCGGGACTCTGTTTCAATTGATCGATAGCCTGATTGATCCGCTGCAGTTGCGCCTCAGTAGTGCTCTCTTTGCTAAGCATCAGGTGAACCGGCGTGACTTCGATACGCAGCAGGGTATGCAGCTGATCCTGCGCTTCATCCTTATCCTGCCACCCCTGCAGTCCGTGGGGATCCAGAATAAACCCCTGGATCCGTCCCCCTTGCAACATCTTCAGCAGCTGATCCAGCCGCAGGCGCATCTGCAAGCGAGGCTGCAGCTCGGGCCTTGCCATCAACTGGCGGAAGGTA
Organism: Aeromonas sp. Y311-2; assembly: GCF_027706025.1. Lineage (NCBI taxonomy): Bacteria > Pseudomonadati > Pseudomonadota > Gammaproteobacteria > Aeromonadales > Aeromonadaceae > Aeromonas > Aeromonas sp. Y311-2. Next base: position 53,465 of record NZ_JAPDCL010000009.1, read on the forward strand.
TTGCCGTAATCAAAGCCCTTGAGCACTCCGATATGGAAGTCGGGGGTGTTGATCAACTGCTCCAGGGTGGTGATCCCGCGCCAGCGTTCGGCATCTTGCCGACGGATAATGATGGCCGTCTCCTCTTCCCGATAGGGGTGGCTGAAGCGGGCATATTGCTGCCGCTCGGCGGTGATATTGGCTGACATGGTCAGCTGAACCGTGCCGAATTTCAGCTCGTGCAGCACGCGAGCCCAGGGCATTTCACTGAATTTGGCCTGATAACCGGCCCGCAGGAGGATGGCGTTGAGCAGCTCCACATCCAGTCCGCGGAGCTGTTGCTGTTCATTGCGATAACTGAAGGGCTGCCAGTCGACCCAGCCCACGACCAATGACTCTTGTGCCGTAGCCTGGCAACACAAACACCATAACAACAAGAGTCTGTACACAACGCATACCCTCGAACAGGCTGATACGGTTGAGTATTGGACAGGAACGACGGAGTAACCAGTGCTGAGGGTTGAGCGGATGCACAGATGTGCATCCCTCACAGTTCGTGGGCGTGGAATCCCTTGCGATAACGGGTTTCACAGCGCGGGCAGCGTTGCAGGGTCGGATCCTGTTCCAGCTGTTCGATGGAAAGCGGCTCTTCACAATCGGAGCAGAGGCCATAGAGGCCGAGATCCATCTGGCAGAGTGCCGCATCGATCCGCTTGAGGCGGGCCACGCTCTGCTCAACCTTCGGCAGATCCAGCCGGCTGGTCAGTTCCACCAGTTGATCCTGCTCGCAGTGACCGACCTGTTCGGCCCACTCGTCACGGCGGCAGGCTTTAAGCTGACCGATCAGCGTTTCTCTTACTTGGGCCCAGTCTGACAGCAGGCGATTACGCCAGACAGTCAACTGTGCTTGCGTCATTTCACACACATTATCCCCCACAGGACAGACGACAGATTCGGGGCAGTATAGGGATCCGATAACTCTATCAAGATGATATGCGTCAAGTTAAACGTGGTTAGCCGTGGCTTTTGGCTGCTTGCAACAGGGCATCGCGGATGGGAGCCGTCTCTTTGAGCACCCGGATCTCCTGAAACAGCAGGTCCGCTTCGGGATATTCCCGCTTGAGATAGCTGAACCACTGTTTGATGCGGCTGGGGTAGTAGTCGGCTTTTTCGCTGGCCAGATCCTGCTCGGTATAGCTCACCATCAACTGCAGCACCTCGGCCCAGCTCATGTGCGGGCAGCCGGTTTTCATCACGTTGGCCAGATTGGGCAGGGAGATGGCGCCGCGCCCGACCATCAGGGCATCGCAACCCGAGACCCTGGCGCAGGCGAGGGCATCTTTGTGATCCCAAATCTCGCCGTTGGCGGTGACGGGGATGGGCAGGGCGCGGCGAATGGCATCCACATACTCCCAGTGGGCGGGGGCCTTGTACCCTTCGCGCTTGGTGCGGGCATGAACGGCCAGCTCGTTGGCGCCCCCCTGGAAGACCGCCTGGGCGTTCTCCAGATAGAGATCCTTGTCGTCGTAACCGAGGCGAATTTTGGCGCTCACCGGCAGATGGGCAGGCACCGCCTCGCGCACCGCCTTGACGATGCGGTAGATGGTCTCGGGCTCTTTGAGCAGCACCGCACCGCCCTTGCTCTTGTTGACCGTAGGGGCGGGACAGCCGAAGTTGAGATCGACGCCGGGGGAGCCCAGCTCGATGGCGCGCAGGGCGTTCTCGGCCAGCCACTCGGGGTGTTGCCCCAGCAGTTGAACCCGCACCGGGGTGCCTGCGCGGGTTTTGCCATCTTGCAGCAGTTCAGGGCAGAGGCGGTAGAACACCTTGGCGGGCAGCAGCTGATCGACGACCCGGATAAACTCGCTCACGCAGAGATCGTAATCATTGACGGAGGTGAGTACCTCCCGCATCAGGTGATCCAGTACCCCCTGCATGGGGGCCAAAATAACGCGCATAACGGCTTTCCGACGAGAGTGGGAAGAAAAAAGAGCGCAGATTGTAGTGGGGTTGCGGCCCGCTGTCAGCACCCGCTCAAACTCTGTTAGGCTAGAGGGAGATAAATCACGCAAGGAGAAGGAATGAAGCGTTGGTGTCTGATGGCGCTCGGGTGGCTGGCATTTGCCACCGGTATTGTGGGCATTGTGCTGCCGCTATTGCCGACTACCCCCTTCATGTTGCTGGCTGCCGCCCTGTTTGCCCGCTCATCGCCCCGTTTTCATCGCTGGTTGCTGACCCATCCCTGGTTTGGCCCGCCCATCGTCGATTGGCAGCAGTATCGCGGTATTCGTCGTCAGGCCAGACGGCGCGCCATTACCTTCATTTTGCTCACCTTTTCGGTGTCGCTGGCGGTGGTGCCACTGCTGTGGGTCAAGGGGTTGCTGGTTGTCATAATGGTGATCCTGCTCACTTGGTTAATGCGCCTGCCGGTGCTGGAGCCAGTTGCAATGGCGAAGTGAAGTCCCTAAGCTATTGCAGCAATAATGCTATGGAGTCGGCCTGTCATTTTTGCGTGACAGGCTTTTTTATTTCCCGCAGAAGGGAATTGAGAAAAAATGGCCACCCCTGGGTCAAAAAAATAAGCGGTCAACACATGAATCCGGAAACCCTGAAATTTATCGAAGCAAGCATCAAGACCATTCCCGACTATCCGAAGCCGGGCATTCTGTTTCGTGACATCACCAGCCTGATCGAGAACGCCGAGGCCTTCAAGGCCACTATCGATCTGCTGGCCAATCATTATCGTGATCAAGGGATCACCAAGATTGTTGGCACCGAAGCTCGCGGCTTCATCTTTGGCGCGCCGGTTGCCTATGCCATGGGACTGGGCTTTGTGCCGGTCCGCAAGCCGGGCAAGCTGCCGCGCGAAGTGATCGAGGAGTCCTATGCCCTCGAGTACGGCACTGACACCCTGCAACTGCACACCGATGCCATCGTGCCTGGTGACAAGGTGCTGGTCGTGGACGATCTGCTGGCGACCGGTGGTACCGTCGATGCGACCGTCAAGCTGATCCGCCGTGCCGGTGGTGAAGTTGCCGATGCGGCCTTCATCATCTCCCTGCCGTCTCTGGGTGGCGATGCCCGCCTGACTGCCGCTGGCATCAAGGTGGTCTCACTGGTCGAGCTGGCCGGCGAGTAATGCCCCTTCGGCCCGATCCTCTGCATCGGGCCTGCATTGAACCGGTGCCCGTGCGGGCATCGGTTTGAAAATCAAGCGATCCCTTCCGCTCTCACCGATAGCCGATACAGCCAGCCCGCCATTTGTGTTAGCATCCGGCCTCAATGCCCTGTCTTCCCTGCATGATGGATTTATGAGCTATCAGGTTCTGGCGCGTAAATGGCGCCCCCATACGTTTGAACAAGTGGTAGGCCAGCAACATGTGCTGACCGCCTTGACCAACGCCCTGGATCAGGGACGCCTGCATCACGCCTATCTGCTGAGCGGTACCCGTGGGGTCGGCAAGACCACCATCGCCCGTATTCTGGCCAAGAGCCTCAACTGCGAGCAGGGGATCAGCAGCCACCCGTGCGGTGTCTGCGATACCTGCCGCGAGATCGATCAAGGCAACTTTGTCGACTTGCTGGAGATTGACGCGGCGTCCCGCACCAAGGTGGAAGATACCCGCGAGCTGCTCGACAACGTGCAGTACCGCCCGGCCCGCGGCCGCTTCAAGGTCTACCTCATCGATGAAGTGCACATGTTGTCGCGCCACAGCTTCAACGCGCTGTTGAAAACCCTGGAAGAGCCCCCCCCCTATGTGAAGTTTCTGCTGGCCACCACGGATCCACAGAAGCTGCCCATTACCATTCTCTCGCGCTGTCTGCAGTTTCATCTGAAGAGTCTGGATCAGACCCAGATCGCCAAGCAGCTCGAATGGGTGCTGGATCAGGAGGGGCAGCCCTTCGAACCACGCGCCCTGCTGGCCCTGGCCAAAGCCGCCGACGGCAGTATGCGAGATGCCCTGAGCCTGACCGATCAGGCGCTGGCCCACGGTAACGGCAGCGTGCGCCTCGAGAGCGTGCTGGCGATGCTGGGCACGCTCGATCACCGCCATCTGCACCAGCTGCTGGAAGCCATTTTGCGGCAAGATGCCCCCGCGACCATGGCCAAGATCACCGAGATCGCCACCCTGGGCCCCGATTTTGATCAGCTCCACGCCGAGCTGGAAGGTTTGCTCCATCGCATCGCCATGGCGCAGCTGCTGCCTGCCAGCGTGCAGGAACAGGGGGCGGATGCCGATTCCCTGCTGCAACTGGCCAAGGCGATGAGCCCGGAAGAGGTGCAGCTCTGCTACCAGATCGTGCTGGGTGGTCGGAAAGATCTGCCATGGGCTCCCGATGGCCGCACCGCGCTGGAGATGACCTGCCTGCGGATGCTCGCCTTCTCCCCAAGGCGTGATGCCCTGCATCCGGCCAGCCTCACTGCGCTGCCCCCGTCAATGACGAGCAGTGCGGCGAGCAGCGCTACTTCGGTTGCCTCTTTGCCGGGAAAGCGCCCGGCCGCTGAATCGGCCGCAGTGGCGCCGATCAGCGGCGCCGTGCCTGCACCGCTAGCCAGCCCTGTTGCTACCAGTGCCGTGCCCGCGGTTGATGTCTCCCTGCCTGCGATGGTGGATGACATCGGCAACCCCGCCGACAGCGAAGAGGAGGCGCAAGCCGCCGAGCTGTTCAGCCAGCAGGATGAGCTGCTGCGCGAAGCTGCGGGCATGGGGTATCAACCCGAGCCCGCGTTACCCCATGCGCAGCCCGATGTGTCTGCGCACTCGGCTGCACAGCCCGCAGATGCTGATGAGCGAGCGTCTGCCGCAGCCGATACCGACTATTCCCGTGGCGAGCCGCTGACCGCCCCCTTCGAGCCCGCGCTCGAAGCGACAGCAACGCCTGTTGCCGCTGCTGAACCGGTATCAGCGGTATCGAGCATGCAGAGCCTGCTTGGCAAGCGAAACATGCTGCGCAGTCGCCAGCGTGGTCAGGATGCCCCAGCGGCGCCCGCGCCGCGCGCGGTGCCGGTTGCGCCAGCTAAACCTGTAGCGCCCGCCGCTGCACCGGTCGTCACCCAACAGCCAGCTCCGGTCAGCCAATCGGCCGGGCAGGGGATGGCGACGATGGGTCACTATGATGATCTGCCGCCAGTGGAGCTCTATAACGACAGTTACGAGCCGCAGGGTGACAACGGGGAATACGAGGAGTACCTCAATCAGGGCTTTGCCGAGCAGACTCAGGTGATGAGCCACGCCCCTGTCACGGCACCGGCCCAGCCAACCGATCTGCCACCTTGGGATCTCGACGGGCAGCCGAGCTATCGACCTGGCGAGCGCAGCGCTGCGGCGCCTGCGGTGACGCCCGCCCCAGCGACCCAGCCACCCGTTGCAAGCACGGCAGTGGCTGCTGCCCTTGTGACGCAGGATGAACCCCCTCAGCCAGTGATGGAGACCATCGACTGGGATGAGCTCGAGAGCGACAGCGAGCCGCAAGAGGGAGAGGCGACTCGCCTTATCCCCTCCTCGCTGCTCAATGGTTGCGGCGACCCTTGGGCCGAGTTGATTGCCCATACTCAGGTGGGTGGTCGGCTGCGTCAGCTGGCCATCAACTCGGTGATGACGCGGGAAGGGGACAAGGTACTGCTAACCCTCAAGCCAGAGCAGCGCCATCTGGTGAGCGACAAGGCGCGCGCCGATCTGGCCGAGATCATCGGGCCAGCGCTGGGTCAACCGGTGCAGGTCGAGGTGACGCTCGGTGTGGTACCTGACAAGGAGACCCCCCTCGAGATCGAACATCGCCTTTATCTCGGGGTGCGGGAGCAGGTGACCCGGGATCTGGAGCAGGATCCCAACGTACAGTTTTTAGTTCAGCGGTTTGGTGCCGTGCTTCATCACGAGAGCATCGAGCCACTCAACCGCTAAATTCCGTGGCCGGGAGCTTGCTTCCGGTTGAAAAGCAGTTTGGCTGTCCCCATCTAGGACAGACAAGCCCACAGCCCGGCGCTGGATGCCGGATTTCAAGACGAGAGACGACATATGTTTGGTAAAGGTGGAATGGGGAACCTGATGAAACAGGCCCAACAGATGCAAGAGCGTATGCAGAAGGCGCAGGAGCAGCTGGCTCAGATGGAAGTGACCGGTGAAGCCGGTGCTGGCATGGTCAAGGTCACCATGACCGGTAGCCACAGCGTCCGTCGCATCGAGATCGACCCCTCCCTGATGGAAGATGACAAGGAGCTGCTGGAAGATCTGGTCGCCGCCGCTTGCAACGATGCCGTGCGCCGTGTGGAAGAGCAGAACAAGGCCAAGATGGGCGAACTGACCGGTGGCATGCAACTGCCGCCAGGCTTCAAGATGCCCTTCTAAGGCGACTCTCCCCGCGCATTCTTGCTCCCTTGTCGCTGGCCATTCGGGTCACGGCAAGGGGGACGGCCGAGAGACCCAAAGACGCAGCGTTATTGCTCAGGCGATACGCTGCGTTTTTTATGGGCGCCATGCTGGCGTGGACGGGCTCTAACTATCCCTTCTGCGGAGCGGTTGCCACAGCGAAGGCCGATTACGCCATGAAACGCAGCCGCTTTGCCAAGGCGGCGCTATTTGTCGATACCCGCTATCGGATATCTCGGTTTGGCGTGGCCGGGCGGGATCGGCATAATGGCGGCTTGCCGTATCGAGGAGATTGTATGAAATATATCGGAGCCCACGTCAGTGCGGCCGGCGGGGTGGAGAATACCATCACCCGCGCCCAGGCCATCGGGGCCAACGCGTTTGCCCTCTTTACCAAGAATCAACGTCAGTGGCAGGCGGCCCCCTTGTCGGATGCCACCATCCGTGCCTTCAAGGCGGCTTGTGACAAGGCCGGTTTTCTGCCGGAGCAGATCCTGCCCCACGACAGCTATCTCATCAATCTGGGCCATCCGGATCCCGATGGTCTGGCCAAATCCCGCGATGCGTTTCTCGACGAGATGAAGCGTTGCGAGCAACTGGGGCTCTGTTATCTGAACTTCCACCCCGGTAGCCATCTCAAGCAGATCCCTGAGGCGGCCAGCCTCAAGTTGGTGAGCGAGTCCATCAACTGGGCGCTGGAGCGCAGTGAAGGGGTGACGGCGGTGATCGAGAATACCGCCGGGCAGGGGACCAACCTCGGCTGGTCGTTCGAGCACCTCGCCACCATCATCGAGGGGGTGGAGGACAAGAGCCGGGTCGGGATCTGTTTCGATACTTGCCACGCCTTTGCCGCCGGTTACGATCTGCGCACCGCCGAGAGCTGTGCCGCCGTCTTTGCCGAGTTCGACCGGATCGTCGGTTTTCGCTACCTCAAGGGGATGCATATCAACGGCGCCAAGTGTACCTTCGGCAGCCGGGTCGATCGCCACCACAGCTTGCGGGAGGGCAATCTGGGGGAGGCGGTATTCCACCACATCATGAATGATGAGCGCTTCGATCGCATTCCGCTGATCCTCGAGACCATAGACGAGTCCATTTGGGGCGAGGAGATCAGCTGGTTGCGCAGTCTGGCGAAGTGATACTCAGAAGCGAATCAAAGAGAGGGAGCCGTGGCTCCCTCTCTGTTTTTTTCCCATAGGCATGCAGGTCTGCCAGCGGCGCTCCGAGCGGGCGTTACTCTGCACGGCTCACCTCGGCATCCTTCACCTGAGCCCGGCAGAAGTGGATAAAGTGGCGCAGGGAGGTGGAGTGGTACTTCTGCTTGTGCCAGATAAGGGAGAGCTGGCGCGGGAAGCGACGGGAGAGGGGCAGGGCGATCAGCCGCCCATCTGCCAGGCGATCCGAGGCTGCCAGCCGGGAGATAAAGGAGATACCAAGCCCCTTCTCCACCGCCAGCATCACCGCCTCCAGGGTGTTGAGTTCAAGCCCTGGTTGCCAGCGGGGCAGCTCGGGCTGGATCTGCTGGATAAACTGCTCGCGGCTGCCCGATTGTGCTTCACGCAATACCCAGGTCTCGCCCCCCAGTCGGGAGAGGGAGAGCTCCTTCTTGTTGGCAAGCGGGTGACCGGGTGGGGCCACCACCAGCATCTCGTCCTGCAGCCAGGGTTCAGCGAGCAGGTCGGGGTGGTGGTTCTCCCCTTCGATCAGCGCCATATCCAGCTCGAAGTTGGCCAGCGCATGACAGAGCAGGTGAGTGTTGTTGATGGTCACCTTGGGGGGGAGTCCCAGCTCCTGTTTGCTGTTGGCGAGCAGGGTGGGGAGCAGGTAGTTGCCGATGGTCTGGCTGGCACCAAGGCGAAGCTGGCCGCTCGGCTCGGCATCGGGGCTGAACAGGTTCTCGATATCCTGCATCCGGGTCAGCAGCTCTTCAGCAGCTGGTTGCAGCAGGCGCCCCTCGTTGTTGAGCTGCAATCTGGGGTGAATGCGGTCAAACAGCGGGGTAGAGAGCTGGCGCTCCAGCTCCTGCAGCGACTGGGAGACGGCCCCCTTGCTCAGGCAGAGCTCGTTGGCGGCAAGGCCAAGGTTTCCATAACGGGCAATGGTGGCGAACACTTTCAGCTGCTGCAGGGTCAGTTTCATCGTGTTTGGTTTTCCTGAATGATTGATTTAATTCATTTAGATATCGTAAACGATAAGAGACCATTATCCTATCGCCATCGTCATCAATAGAAAGGTGTCATCATGATCGCAAGAACCCGTAAATCACTGGCTGCCGCCCCAACCCCCATGGCGGGTCTGGCGCTGGGCATCGCCAGCCTTGGTTGGTGTTGGGAAAATGCCGGTCACTTCGATGGCCGGATGCAACTGCTGGGCGCTGCCATCGCGGCCGTGCTGCTGGTGATCCTGACCTTCAAGTTTCTGCTTCACCCCCGCCTGCTGTTGCAGGATCTCGCTCACCCCGTGGTGGGCAGTGTGGTACCGACCTATGCCATGGGCACCATGGTGGTCTCCAAAGCGCTGGGTATGATTGCGCCGCAAGCGGGCGAGGCCCTCTGGCTGTTTGCCGTGGCGGTTCACCTGCTGTTCCTGGCCACCTTTATCTGGCATCGCGCCAAAGAGTTTGAAATCCACCACATGGTGCCGAGCTGGTTCGTGCCACCGGTGGGGATCATCGTGGCTGACGTCGCCTTCCCGGGTGGTCAATTTGCCCCGCTGGCCAACGGTCTGCTCTGGTTCGGGATCATCTGCTATGGCCTGATGCTGCCGCTGATGCTCTATCGCCTGATCTTCAGCCATGAAGTGCCGGATGCCGCCAAACCGACCATCGCCATTCTGGCTGCCCCTGCCAGCCTCTCTCTGGCCGGTTACCTGACCGTCAGTCAGGAGCCGTCACTGCTGCTGGTGGCCGTGCTGTTGGGGATTGCCATCCTGATGACCGGCATCATCTATCTGGCCTTCATCAAACTGCTGCGTCTGCCCTTCTCGCCGGGTTATGCCGCCTTCACCTTCCCGCTGGTGATCGGTGCCACCGCCCTGTTCAAAGTGGCTCATCTGGTTGAAGGGTTTGCGCAAAGGAGTCACTACGTCGAGCAGATCAGACTGCTGGCCCACTTCGAGCTGGGGGTGGCTACCGTCATCGTCGGGTATGTGGCACTGCGTTACCTGATGTTTTTTCTGCCGCAGCGTAATACCGAAATGAATAACGGCATGGCCCGCCAGGGTGCTCACCGTTAAATCTTGAAGAAGATGTGACATCGGGAAATGGATAAGCAGTGCGCTCCGAGAGCGACGGGATAAACGACCAGTCATACGATGGATGGACAAAGAGCCTCCACCCTGGTTGTGTAACGAGCAAAATGCCCCGCAGTGCGGGGCATTTTTTTATGGTTTTTTGATGTGGCGCCCGTGGCGGGCTATTTGCCATGGATTTAACTGGTATTACCTGTCAGGACGACTACAATGCAGCACCACTTTTTCGCTCGACCCCAATACATGTCGTCCCAAGATCCCGTATTTGACTCCTCTTTTGAAGCCCGTTTTCTGCATCCCCGCTACTGGTTCAGCTGGCTGGCGCTCGGCGTGCTGATGTTGCTGGCCTTTGTGCCGGTGCGATTGCGCGACCGTTTGGCCGAAGCCTTGGCACCGCTGGTGTTTCGTATCTCGAAAAAACAGATATATATCGCCAGAACCAATCTGGAGATATGTTTCCCGGACAAGAGCCCGGAAGAGCGGGATGCCATTGCACTGACCTCGATCCGGGTCGGCCTCAAGAGTCTGTTGGGATTTGGCGAGTTCACCATGCGCAGCCAGCGTTATCTGATGAGCCGGATGCAGGTGATCGGTTGGGAGCATATCGAGGCGGAGCGGGCGGCCGGCCGTCCGGTGATCCTGGTGGTGCCCCATACCTGGCCGGTGGATGCCGCCGGTTACTGCTTCACCCAGCGCGGGGTGCCGATGTGCACCATGATGAAACGGGCGCGCAATCCGGTGTTTGACTGGCACCTCAACCGTGCACGAGCCAAGAACGGTTGCCGCGTCTATGAGCGCAGCGCCGGGATCAAGGCGGTGATCAGGACCATCAAGAGCGGTCGCAGCTTCTTCTATCTGCCGGATCAGGATCATGGCCGCGAGAAGAGCATCTTCGCCCCCTTCTTTGGCTATCCCAAAGCGACCCTGCCTGCCTTGCCCCGTCTGGTGCAGGTCAGTGGCGCCAAGGCGGTGCCGCTGCTCGCCTGCTATGACGAAGCGAACCACTGCTACCGACTGGAGATTGAGGCACCGTTCGACAACTATCCAACCGAGGATGTGATGGCCGATACCTGTCGGATGAACGACATGGTGCAACAGCAGCTGATGTGCCATCCGGGTCAATACATGTGGTTCCTCAAGATCTTCGATACCCGTGAAGATCAGGAGGGGCTGGATGGCCTCTACGAAGAGGGGATACGCCGGATCCGCAAGGGATTGTCGCCCCACGGCTGACCCAGAATTTGGATTGATTGAAATGGCCCCAGGTGGGCCATTTTTTATGATAACTAGTCTGATCAGTGCCTTGCAGGCTGATGGCCAGCCTCCCCAGGGTAGAAAAAAATGTCAGGATAACTACAATAACCGTTTGTTTTTGATGACTTGATGGCCGCCATGTCTGCGTTAGATCCGGTATTTGATACCTCATTTCATAGCCGCCTGCTGCATCCCAAATGGTGGGGCAGCTGGTGTGCGCTGGGCCTGCTTTCCCTGCTGGCATTTACCCCCGCGAGACTGAGGGATCGCTTTGCCGATCTGGTCTCTCCAACCCTGCTGCGTTTTTCGAAAAAGCAGGCCTATATCGCCGATACCAACCTCAAGATCTGCTTTCCCGAGCTGGATGCCGCCGCACGGCAGGCGCTGCTGCTCAAATCGATCCGGGTCGGGCTCAAGACCTTTATGGGCTTTGGCGAGCTCAGCTGGCGCAGCAAGGCACGGCTGACCCGCCGCATCAAGGTCACCGGCTGGGAGCATGTGCAAGCGGAGCAGGCTGCGGGCCGCCCGGTGATCCTGGTGGTGCCTCATACCTGGGCGGTCGACATGATTGGCCGCTACTTCTCCATGATGGGCATCGAGATGTGCACCATGATGAAGAGCCCGAAAGATCAGGTGTTCGACTGGTACATCAACCGCGAGCGGGCCAAAGGGGGCAAGGTCTATGAGCGCAGCGCCGGGATCAAACCGGCGATCAAGTCGATCCGCGCCGGTGCCAGTTTTTTTTACCTGCCAGATCAGGACCACGGCCGCGAGGCGAGCGTGTTTGTTCCCTTTTTTGGTCGCCCCAAGGCAACCCTGCCCGCGCTGCCCAAGCTGGTGAAGCTGACTGGTGCCAGAGCCGTGCCCATCTTCGCTAGCTATGACGAGGATGAGGGACGCTATCTGCTGGAGATTGAGCCGCCGTTTGACCCTTATCCCACCGCCGATCTGCTGGCAGACGTCAATGCCATGAACCGGGTGGTGGAGATGCAGGTGGCGCGCCATCCCGAGCAGTACATGTGGTTTCTCAAGATCTTCGAAACCCTGGAGCACCAGGAGGGGGATGACGGCCTCTATGAAGCGGGGATCCAGCGCATTCGTCAGGGCTTGCCGCCTGAACCTTGAAAGTTGGCCCGCTTGCGGGCCATTTTTGTTGGCACAGGCGCCTTTCGTATTTGGTCTGCTGATGGTGGTTTTTAAGGCGAACGGGTGGACAAAAACAGCGCAAACAGGGGATAACAGGGTGTCTTATGAAAGGGAGAGGCAGGTGAGCGTGCGCGGAGCTATCTTCGAGAGCGGAAATAGGGTAAAAGGGCGGCCATGAAAATTCCAAATCGAATCCAACCTCTGGTTGATGACGGCCTAGTCGATGAGGTCGTCAGCCGGTTGATGAGCGGCAAAGAGGCCGACGTCTATGTGGTGCGCTGCGGCGACGAGATCCGCTGCGCCAAAGTTTATAAAGAGGCGTCCAAGCGCAGCTTCAAGCAGGCCGTGGTCTATCAGGAGGGGCGCAAGGTGCGTAACAGCCGCAGCGCCCGCGCCATGGAGAAGGGCTCCAAGTACGGCCGCAAACAGCATGAAGAGGTGTGGCAGAACACCGAGGTCGACGCCCTGTTCAAGCTGGCGGCGGCCGGTGTGCGGGTGCCGCAGCCCTATGTCTGCCTCGATGGTGTCCTCTTGATGGAACTTATCACCGATGAGGATGGCAATGTCGCGCCGCGCCTCAACGATGTGGCACTCACCCCTGAGCAAGCGGTCATCGATCACCACAAGGTGATCCGATATGTGGTGCGCATGCTCTGCGCCGGTCTTATCCACGGCGATCTCTCCGAGTTCAATGTGCTGGTGGATGAACAGGGCCCTGTCATCATCGACCTGCCCCAGGTGGTGGATGCCGCCGCCAACAACCAGGCCAAGGCGATGCTGGAGCGGGACGTCAACAACATGCGCAACTACTACGGTATGTATGCCCCCGAGCTGCTCAAGACCCGTTATGCCCAGGAGATGTGGGCGCTGTTTGAAGATGGCAAACTCACCCCCGATAGCGAGCTGACCGGTCACTTTGAAGAGAGCCGCGCCGCCATCGATCTCGATTCGGTGCTGCAGGAGATCGAGAGCGCCGAGGAGGAGGCCTATGCCCGTCAGGCCCGGATGAAGGCGGAGCAGGAAGACAGCTACTAACGGTCTTGCCACGTTCGCAAAAAGAGCGCCTTCGGGGCGCTCTTTTTATTACTGCCACGGCTATGGTCGGCTGGGGCAGTGGGCTAGCTGATACATCTCCAGCCAGTTGCGATCCCCCGGATGGAAGCGCCGCCCCAGCAACACACCACCGGCGGCTGTAATCACCTTGCGGGAAGCCAGATTGTCTTGGTCACAGCAGATCAGCACCGGCGCTGCCAGTACCTGTTGTTGCACCCAGCGCAGCAGCACGGTCGCGGCCCCTTCGCCACGGCGAGAGGGGCGGGTTTCGTAACCGATATGACCCAGCCACTGGCGGGTTGCCTCATTGTCACCGTGACGCAGTCGCAGGGTGGCGATGATCTCCTCGCCATCGAGGGCAAAATAGGTGGTGGTCGGCAGGTATCCACTGGGCAAGTTGCACCCTTTGGCGTGATCCAGCAGGCTCTGTAGCCAGCCGTCCGGGTCAAATTGCGCCACCTGATAGAGCGGCTGTCTGTCCTCGGCGCATTCGGTGACATAGCGCCGGTAAGCCGGGGCATCTGCCAGCCTGGCCGGTCGGCACTGCAGAGCGAGCACTGCGCTCATGACAGGAGCGCGCAGGGCTGCAGCGGTTGCGGTTCGCTGTGGTGGGGTTCCAGCACGCAGGCCCGTTGCCTTCCAGCCTGTTTGGCGGCGTAAAGAGCCTGATCCGCTCGCAGGTAGGCCGCTTCAAATCCCTCGTCAGGGTGCAGCGAGGTGAGGCCGATGCTGAGGCTGATGGGGCCACCAGCCAGCGCCCGGGTCGCCTCGGCGATCTGCTGTTGCAGGCTGTGACAGTAGTCGGGCAGGGTCTGCGGGTCCGCCATCAGCAGCAGGGCCAGCTCATCGCCGCCAAGCCGACCGGCCATTCCCTCGGCAGGCAGGGTATTGGCGATCACCCGACCCACGGCCCGCAGCATGGCATCACCGGCGGGGTGACCGTGGCGGTCGTTGATCTGTTTGAAGTTGTCCAGATCGATCAGCAGCAGCTGGGCGGGGCTTGTCACCTCGCGGGCGCGCAGGGTCACCTGGCGTTCGAAATAGTGGCGGCTGAAGAGGCCGGTCAGCTCATCCTGATTGGCGCGCCGCTCCAGCTTGCGCTGGGTGGTCAGCAGGGCTTGCTGCTGGCGGGTGTGGACCAGGCTCAGCAGCAGATAACTGCGGGCGATGGTAAAGAGCAGGCTGAGCAGGATCACAGGCCCGAGCAGCGGGTCGGTGAAGGAGTTGGCCGCCAGCTCCGGTTGCCAGAGGTGTTTGGCGATCCGCAGCAGTTGCAACAGCAGTTGCAGGCCGAGCAGCAGAATGGCAAAGCGCAGCACCCGATAGACGGGGGCCAGCCGCTGGTAGCGCCAGAGCTGCCAGATAAGCAGCGCAATCTGCAGCGAGAGCACGCCGGAGAGCACGATGATCCGGCTGTGCACATCAAAGAGGGGTTGCTGCAGGGCGGTCAGGGCAAACAAAACGAAACCGCCGAGGGTAACGGCGGGCAGCAGCCAGCCCAGTTGGTCGGCTTCACGGCGAAAGAAGTGGCGCATACCCCGTTCATAGAGCAGGGTGGTCGACATCAACAGCAGGTTGGTGCAGAGAATATTGGCAAGGGATGCATTTCCCTCAAGGGGGCGCAGCAGCAGGCAGCAAAAAGCCCCCGCGATAACCAGTTCCCCCGCTGACCAGTAGATCAATGCCCTGATCTGGCGATGGGTGTGCCACATGGCGGCGAAAATGGTGGCGACCCCCACATGTGACAGCGTGACGAACAGCACCAGACTCAACAACTGGGCCGAGGAAAACAGACTTGGCATCAAGGGGCTCTCTGGGAAGTCACCTGTGAACGAACAGGCGATGGGGTATCGCCCGCTGGCAGTGGCCGATCACAACATGAATCCAACCTATTATCAATGGGTTAAATGGCCGAATGTGCTCACCTCCGACTTCTTGCACGATGGCAACTGCTGACTCGATTTATCAGAGCGCAAGAGGGCATTTTATTGTCTTGTCAGTCAATTTCGCTGCGTGAAAGGTGGTTGTGTTGGCGGCAGGGTGAACCCAACCGCCAGACGTTGTGCTAATCGCAGGTTGCAGCAGGCAAGCGCATTACTATGGCCTCCCTGTCCAGATGGGTCAGCAGACGGCGCACGTCGTTGAGGCGGATGATCAGGGTAGCGGTGTTGACCAGCGGATGGCACTGCACCTGTTCGGCCTGCCAGATGGCCTCGTCCACCACCAGCTCTACCGCTTTTTCCCTGTCGCGCACCATGGCGAGCAGGGTCACCGATCCCGGGGTGAGGCCGAGCACCGCATCGAGCCGCTCGGGGGAGCCAAAGCTCAGCCGTTTGACCCCGAGCATGGCTGCCAGCGCCTTGAGGTCGACCCGGTGCTCCTCCGGACTCACCACCAGAAACAGCCGCTCGCTTTTCGGGTCGCGCAAAAAGAGGTTCTTGGTCTTGGCGGCGGGCAGGTCGGGCAGCAACTTGCTCGCCTCCTCACAGGTAAACACCGGGGGATGGTCAAAGCGCTGGTAGGGGATAGCCAGCTGATCCAGCAGGGAATAGATTGCCATAGTGACTCCTTTCGTCGGCGAAGAGTGGTCAGAACGGGATGGGCGGGAATAACGACCGGATCGAGCTTACCAGTTTGACTCCCGCCTCGCAGCCAGCGTGATGATTGCGAGCAGGCACTGTATGAACGTACAATAGTCCCATTCTCGGACAGCCCCTTTACGCTTCATGACTGCAACCCAGCCCACCGTACCCGCCACTCCGCCCCTCGACGGTTTTATCCTGACCCGCCACGGTCGGGACGTGCGCGGTCGCAACGGGCAGCCTGCAACCACCGAAATCGTGATGTGGCTCTGGAGCGCGCAGGGGCCGGTGCGGGTGGTGGTGCCGGGGCAGGAGCCGGTGTTCTTTTTGCCGCAGAGCCACATGGCAGAAGCCGCCGAGCTGTTCAAAGGGGCCGGGGTGAGCGGGCGGTTTCGCCGCCTGCCGATGCACACCTTCGACGGTCGCCCCGTGGTGGGCTGCTATTTCGCTACCCTGAGCGCCTTTCACCGCGCCATCGAGCTGTTGCTCATTCGCGGGCTGGAGCACTTCGAGGCGGATATCCGGCTGCCGGAGCGCTTCCTGATGGAGCGTTTCATCACCGCTGGCGTGCGCTTCGATGGCCGGGCGGTGAAGAAGGGGGGCAAGCAGGGCTACTGGGAGGTGAACGAGGCACGCTGCGCGCCGCAGGCGGTGACACCGACCCTCTCCTGGGTGTCGCTGGATGTGGAGTGCGCCATGGACGGGGCCCTCTTCTCGGTCGGTCTTTATAGTGAGCAGGATGCGCGGGTCATCATGATCGGCACCCCGGAGGCGGATGCCGAGAGCTGGGGCACCCTGGTCCAGTGGGTAGAGGACGAGAGCTCCCTGCTGAGTGCGCTGGAGAGCTGGTTCAGTCTGCATGACCCCGACTTGGTGATTGGCTGGAACGTGGTCAACTTTGACTTTCGCCTGCTGCTACGCCGCGCCGAGCTTAACAAGCGGCGGCTGCGGCTCGGGCGGGGGCGCGAGCTCTGTTTCTGGCGCTCGTCACGGGGCGATCCCCAAACCGGCAACGTCATCATTCCCGGGCGCATGGTGCTCGACGGCATCGATACCCTCAAAAGCGCCACCTGGCAGTTTGCCAGCTACAGCCTGGATGCGGTGGCGAGCGAACTGCTCGGCCGTGGCAAGGATATCGAGGACGTGGCCAATCGGGGGGAGAAGATCACCGAGCTGTTCCACTCCGACAAGGAGGCGCTGGCCCGCTATAACCTGGAAGATTGCAAGCTGGTGTGGGAGATCTTCGACTACTGCCACCTTATCCCCTTTGCCATCGAGCGCGCCTCCCTCACCGGTCTTGAGCTGGACAGGGTAGGGGGCTCGGTGGCGGCCTTTACCAACCTCTATCTGCCGCGGCTGCATCGTGGCGGCTACGTGGCCCCCAATCTGCCGGCCGACGGTGGGTTGGCAAGCCCCGGCGGTTATGTGATGGACTCCAAACCCGGTCTCTATCGCCACGTGCTGGTACTTGATTTCAAGAGCCTCTACCCCAGCATCATCCGCACCTTCTGCATCGACCCCATGGGGCTCATCGAGGGGCTGCAGCATCCCGAGCACGCCATTCCGGGCTTTCGCGGTGCCATGTTCTCCCGCGAGCGGCACTTCTTGCCGGATCTCATCGCTACCTTGTGGGCGGCGCGGGATCGGGCCAAGGCCGCCAGCAACAAGGCGCTCTCCCAGGCCATCAAGATCATCATGAACTCTTTCTACGGCGTGCTGGGGTCGGGGGGCTGCCGTTTCTATGATCCGCGCCTAGCCTCGTCCATTACCCTGCGTGGCCACAGCATCATGCAGCAGACCCGCGAGTGGATTGAAGAGAAGGGGTTCGAGGTGATCTATGGCGACACCGACTCCACCTTTGTTCATCTGGGGCGCGAGACCAGCCCCGATGAGGCGGACGAGATCGGCCAGCGACTGGCTCAAATGATCAACGATAACTGGGCTGCACTGATCAGGCGCGAGTTCGACCTGCCGAGTTATCTCGAGATCCAGTACGAGACCCACTATCGCCGCTTTCTGATGCCCACCATCCGCGGGCTGGAGAAGGGCAGCAAGAAGCGCTATGCCGGTCTGGTTGGCAAGGCCAGTGAGGGGAGTGAACAGCTGGTGTTCAAGGGGCTCGAATCGGTGCGCACCGACTGGACCATGCTGGCCAAGCAGTTTCAGACCCGCCTCTATGAGCTGGTGTTTCACGATGAAGATCCCAGCGGCTATGTGCGCACCATGGTGGATGAGACTCGTGCCGGTCGTCACGACGATCTGCTTATCTATCGCAAACGGCTGCGCCAGAAGCTCGAGGAGTATCAGAAGAATGTACCGCCCCATGTGCGGGCGGCGCGGCTGGCCGATGAGGAGAACCTGCGCCGCGGTCTGCCCCAGCGCTATCAGCATCGGGGCTCCATCGCCTATCTGATGACCCTCAATGGCCCAGAACCGCTGGAGTACCGGCGCAGCGCCATCGATTACGAACACTATATCGACAAGCAGTTGCGACCCATTGCCGACGCCATCCTCCCCTTTATCGGCGAGTCGTTCGACCGGATCTGCGGTCAGCAGCTGGATCTTTTCTGATTGCTGCAAGTTGGCACTTTACTTCCCATGAATACTGGATAAAAATACAGTTATAAATCATGGAGAAGTTTCCTATGCGTCTTGAAATCATCATCGACAGAAAACATCATATCCCGACCTCGACCATGGAGGCGCTGCGTCAGGAGCTGCTCAAGCAGCTTGGCGAAAAATTCCCCGACATCCATGTGCGGGTCGCGCCGGGCAGTGCCATGGCCCTGACCGTTAGCCGTGCCAGCAAGGAAGACAAAGAGCTGGCCGAAGCCATGGTGCAGGAGGTGTGGGAGAACGCCGAGAGCTGGATGCCGGAAGAGAACGTCGCCTCCTGATCCCGCACTGTCAGTGGATAACTCGGGCGTTGGATAAATGGGCGGCGGATAAACAGGCATGCCCGCTAATGCACTGCTGATACCCATACAACGAAAAACGCAGCCAGGTGGCTGCGTTTTTTGTGGGTGGTGAGAGTCTCGCGGTGGTTTTTCTAGCTTTGGGTTGAGCTTGGCCCGTTACAACCCCGCCCAGCTTTTCAGGCTCTGCTGCTGCACCCGGCGATTGGCTTCGCGGATCTCCCCTTTGGCGCGCAGGTCCTTGATTGCGAGCGGCAGGGCTGCACGTACCTCGTCGCTGCTCATCCCGGCCTTGAGGGCAGGGTGATAGGCCATCTTGAGCAGCACATAGTCCAGCCCAGTCAAAAAGCTGTCGATGCTGTTGTCATTGAAGATGGAGGGAAACACCTTGTCCGAGTCGTTGGGCAGCCCCATCACCTGGGTGAACTCCTCCACCACGCAGTCGAGAAAACGCCCCTTGGCCCGGCTGTAGTCTACCGGAATGATGATGGTGGCACGGCTGATCTCGTGTTTCGCATTGGTTGCGAAGTTGGCAAGGCAGAGCCCCTCCTTGAGCGCCATCTTGACCGATGGGTCCCCCCCCATGGTGCGGTTGGCCCAGCTCTTCATCTTGCTGTAGTCGGTCATGATCAGGGTGAGGTTGGGCTTTGCGGCCACCATGCTGATGGAGTGGCCGGTGATGCGGGCCAGATGGGCCGCCTGAACCTTCACCACGTCGGCCTGTAGCGGCTTGTCACCCGACTCGTTGAGAAGCTGCAGCCGGATCGGCTGCTGCCAGCGGGCGAAACGGGTCTGCCTGGCTTCGCCATACTCCCGCTCCATGGCGATGGCCATAAAGCTCTCGACCAGATAGCTATCGCTCTGCCAGCGCTCATCGGCCCGGGCGCTGTGGCCTGCGAGCAGAAGCAGCAGGGCCAGCAACCTGCGTGACGTGAAGCGGGGACGAGCAGTACGGTTCACGTTAGCCAATACCAAAGTGGCAATAAAGCGCGTGGCACTAAAGGGGGTGGCGGCAAATGACATGTTTCCTCCCTGAAACGGTTGTCAGCCTAGCGGTTGGCCTTGTCGATATCGCGCCAGGTGAGCCAGAGCCTGAGATCAAACTCCAGTTGATGATAGTCGGGCTCCATGTGCTGGCAGAGCTGGTAGAAGCTCTTGTTGTGATCCTTCTCTTTGATATGGGCCAGCTCGTGCACCACGATCATTTTCAGAAACGGGGGCGGTGCCTCCTTGAACAGGGCGGCGATGCGGATCTCGTTCTTGGCCTTGAGCTTGCTGCCCTGCACCCGGCTGACGTAGGTGTGCAGGCCGAGGGCATCCTTGATCACGTTGATCTTGCCATCGAACACCACCTTTGACAGGGGCGCCGAGCTCTTGAGGTAGCGGTTCTTCAGCTCCATGGTGTAGGCGAGCAACGCCTTGTCGCTCTGGATCTGGTGGCTCTCCGGATAGCGTTTGGCCAGCATCTCCCCCAGCTTGCCCGCCGCAATCAGCTGCTGTACCTGTGCCTTGAGGGGGTCGGGATAGCCGCCCAGATAAGTCAGTTCCGCCATGGTGTCACTCGTTACATCAAAAAGAGCGTCATTGTAGTTATCTCGGGCGGGCTTGCCTACTGCTGGCCGTCGCTGCAAGGGGCTTTGGCGCAAGAAAAAGGGCGGCCATTGCAACAATGGCCGCCCTGCGGGGCGTATTGACGATCAGCGTCGGCGATAGAGACCCGGATCCACCTCTTCGTAGTGGCTAGTCAGGTATTGATAGAAGGCGAGATGGGAAGGCGAGCTCGGTTTTTTCAGCTCCTCGCTCACCCGATCCGGCTTGGCGATGATGAACTTCGGATTCTGGCGCTGGATATCGGCCAGCACCCGCTCGCGCACGTCATAGGGTGGATTGACGTTGGCAAAGAAGAGATAGGCGGATGCCGGTTGGCGATCGGTCCACAGATAATATTGTGGCTGGATGCCATCGACCCAGATCTTGTCGCTCGGGCTGGTCTCGGCCTTGATGCGATCGACCCTTACCTGCGCCGCCGGATTGAAGGGGCGACCCTTGAGGGTGCCTTCCCAGGCGTTGTTGATCATCAGCAGCAGCATGGCCAGCGTCGCCAGCCAGGGGGTGGCACTGCGCACATCCCAGGCGCGCCAGAGGGGGATGAGGATCAGCACCGGCAGCGCCCACAGCAGGCTGGTGCCGAGCACCTCGTTGACCCGCTCGAGGGACCACTCCTTGGTGCTCCAGCCAAAGGCGAGTTGCTGGGCCAGCAGCCAGCTGGCGGTGAGCACCACCAGCGAGATGCAGAGCAGGCCGATGGCATCTGCCTGCTGTTCGCTGCGATCCAGCAATACTGCCAGCGGCAGCACCGCCAGTTGCAGATAGAGCACGTCGTAGTGATCGAACACATGGCCGGAGACCGAGTTGGCGATCAGGGTGAACAGCACCCCAAACAGGGTCGCCAGCAAGGCGGGCAGATACCACTCCTGACGGCGGCTCAGCATCAGAATGATGAAGGCGGGCAGCAGCATCACAAGGCCGGTGCGCAGCAGGCCAACGGCGCCCACCATGGGAGAGAAGCCATTGCCGTAGCTCCCTTCGAAGAAGATGTCGAAGGCGTAGTATTTGAAGGCCGCCAGCAGATCATGCTGCTGGAAGTAGGCGTAAAGCGGGCCGCCAATCAGCGCCAGCCCCAGCAGGCTGGAGATGAGCAGCAGAATGGCGTCACGCCACTTCTCATGCAGACACCAGTGGCAGAACAGCACCAGATACCAGGCCCCCCAGAAGGCGCCGTTGTTGGTGCGCATCCAGGCGACGATGGCGAAGGTGAGTGCCGCCACCAGTGCCGGCCACCAGCGAAATCCCTTGTCCAGCAGCAGGGTAATGAAGGCCCACTGGGCGATGAGGGCGAGGTGGAAGGTCCAGTCCTCGGTCATGTTGCCGTAGTAGTAACGGGTGCCGTAGAGAGCCAGCACCGCCAGCATGGCGCCAAGGCGCGCCTTGAACGAAAGGCCAAGTTGGGCAAAGGCCTGCCAGCTTGCCAGCAGTCCGAGCCAGCAGAGCACCCACTCCAGCGCCCAGATCCCGACAAATCCCCCCATTCCATAGCCCAGCGCGTCGAGAGCGAAGATCATCGGCCCCTTGATGTCGATCATGTCGCGATAGAGCACGCCACCTTCGCTCCACATCTTGCCCATCACCGCGAATAGCGAGGCATCAAAGCCCGGCGCCATGGCGTGGAAGAGCGGGTTGCGCAGACAGAAGAGCAGCGCCAGCAAGGCGGTCAGCAGCACAATGGCTGGCTTGATACCCGGGTTGACGCGAGGGGGAGTGAAACGGATGGAGTGATTCATGAAGTCGCCTGTTCCTGCAGCTGGTCTTGAAAGCGGGCCTATCTTGCCGAGCTAGTGAGTGCGATGCAATGGGGCAGGCCTGTGTGGGGCAAATATTCTCGAAAAAGCCCGGTTCTTGCAGGGAACCGGGCGCTGGCTGCGGCAATATTGGCCGTCAGGGGATGTGGCAAAGCCATTCCCCTTTGCATCAGCCTAGGTACTCAAGCAGGGGCGGCTGCGCTTCCAGTGTCGGCAGGTGACGGGCCCAGCGGATAAAGGCGTCGGCCAGGGTGATGCCGAGCTCCTGATTGTGCTGGGTCAGGGTACGCGCCAGTGCGGTGTAACCCTCCTTGCCGGAGGCGGTATAGGCGCTCGACACTCCGCGATAGACCTGTTCGGCATTGACCGCTTGCCACTGGCCGGGGGCGGCTTCCCACTCCAGTCGGGTGATGCGCTGACCCTTGGGCCGATCGGCCTGATAGGTGAATCGCACCCCTGCGGTGTAGGGGAAGCTGCCGTTGCCATTGCCGACCACGCCGTTGTTGGTGGCGTTGTCGATGGCATTCTCCAGCGCTTCCGCCAACTCGTGACCGTGCACCCGATAGAGGGTGAGGGGAATAGCAAACGGCAGCAGGCGACCGGCGATATCTGCTTCGCTCAGGGGGCCCGGCTCCAGCGAGCAGCGCACGCCGCCAGCGTTGTGCAGGGCAAAGTCCACCTCGCCTACCTGTTCACGGGCGGCGGTCAGCATGGCGCGGGCCACCAGCGGGGCGAGCTGGCTGCCGTGGGGCAGGGTGGCATCCGGCAGCCGCTGATGGGGAAGTGGCGCCGCCAGTCGGGTGACGATGCGCTGGCTCATGGTCTCTATCTCAGGCCGATAGCGTTTGGCCAGATGTTGTTCAAGCTGTGGATCCGGCTCGCAGAAGGTGAGCCCGGCGGGTGTGGTGGAGGCAAATGGCCAGGGCTGCCAGGGGAGCCACTCCAGCTGCCCCTGACTTTGCACGACGCGGCCTGCCTCATCGAAGGTGAGCTCGCAGACACCGAGGCAGAGGGCGCTGTGGCCAGCGTGCAAAATGGCCACCCCGTTGTTCATCAGCGGGTAGGTACCTTCGCTTGGCAGACCCAGCGGCGCGAGATCGCCGAGCAGGCTGTGGGTATGGCCGCCGATGATGAGGCTGAGCTCGGGGAAGCGCTCGGCCAGCAGCTTGTCCTGATCCAGCCCGAGGTGGCTCAGCAGCACGATATGGTGGATCCCTTCGCGCTTGATCTCCCGCAGCACTTTAGTGAGGGTCTCGGCGACCGCGTGGAAACGGGTGTGGGGATCCGGGTTGGCGATGGCAGCCATTTGGGCGAGGGTGATGCCGAGCAGCGCAAAGGGAACCCCGTCGATCACCCGACGATGCCAGGGCTGATGGGCGTCGTAGAGGTGGGGAATATCCCATAGCCCGAGTGGCGTGTCGGCAGGCTCCTGACTGTTGTCCAGATTGGCGGCCAGCACCGGAAAATCGAGCTGGCGCAAGAACTCCACCAACGGGCCGTTGCCCAGATCGAACTCGTGGTTGCCAAGTACCATGGCATCGGGGGCCAGCATGGCGAGCAGGTCGGCGTTGGCGCGCCCTTTGAAGCGGTTGAAATAGAGCGAGCCCTGAAAGGAGTCGCCACCGTGCAGAAACAGAAAACGCTGGCCGGCAGCTGCGGCTTTTGCACGCAGTTGGGTCAGTCGGGTCAGGATCCGGGCATAACCGCCGCACTGGGTGCGCCATTGGCCTTCACCGACAGGGGAGAAGCTCATGGGCGCGCCATCGAAGTGGGAGTGGCAATCACTGAAATGGGCAAGTTGAACCGTAATACTCATCTCGGTCCTCCTTAGGGGGAAAATGAGCACCGAGTCTACTGCAAAGGGGGGGGAGGATACCAGCCCGGCAGGGTGCCGGGCTGGTCAGCGATCAGGCGGGAACCATGATCTGGGTGGCGACGATCACCACCAGCAGGCCGACGGCGACCGGCATACTGGTGCGCTTGACCACTTCGAACGGCGAGAGCTTGCCCATCCCCGCACAGGCGACCACCACCCCGGAGACCGGAGAAATGGTGCGACCCAGGTTGGAGGCTTGCAGCATCGGGATTACCAGATAGGCCGGGTTGATGCCAAGGCTGCTGGCCAGGTTGGGGATCAGCTCCACGAAGGCGTAGAAGGGGGCATTACCCGAACCGGTGGTGAAGGCGGCCAGGGTGGTGATCACCACCAGTGACAGCATCATGATCAGGCCGCCGGAACCGAGATCCTGCGCGTGAGCCAGCAGGGTGTCGATAAAGCCGATGGTCATCAGACCCTGGGCGAAGACACCGGCACCGACCAGCAGCATGACCACACCGGCAAAGGCGTCAGCCATGTTGCGCCAGCAGACCTGCAGACCATCCAGCAGCTCCTTGCCATTGCGGATCCGCACGAGCTCCAGCAGGCTGGCCAACACCATGCACATGACGATGATGGTGACGATATCCAGCTGCGGACCCCATTTACCGTCAAACACCAGCACCCCGATGATGGGGGTAAAGGGCAGGATGGCGTAGAAAGCGGGGGCGGTAGTCACCAGATCACCCGGTGCGACCGGCTCGTTGTGTTCACCGGATTTCTGGTCAAGGTAGCGCTGCCAGAAGAAGTGGGTCACCGCCATGCAGGCGATCGCCACCAGCGAGATGGGCAGGGTCAGCTTGAAGGCAAAATCCAGCAGCGGCATGTTGGCGGCCTGAGCGGCCATCACCACGTCACCGGAGGTCGGTGCCAGAATGATAGCGGCTGGCGAGGCGCACACGGCCGCAGCCGCGCCACGGGAGATCCCCATGTTGACCATCAGTGGGAACAGGGTGGCCATCAACAACACGCCGAGGCCGGTAGCGGAGCTGACCGCCAGCGACATGGCGCAGGCCACCAGATAGGCAGCCACCAGCAGGATATAGGGGGACTTGATGATGCCGAGCGGTTTGCTGGCCAGCTTGACCAGAATGGTGTTGGCACCGATATGGCTCATATAGCCGGCGAAGCCGCACAGCACCATGATCAGCATCCCCAGTCCACCGCCACGGTCATTGAGCAGGAAGCGGACGTATTCGAAGATATCGGTTGCGATATAACCGGTGCTGACCACCTTGCTCGGTAGTACCGGTTTGCCCATCATGGCGGTGATGACCAGCAGCAGCAAGCCGCCGCTCAGCAGCACCCCGGTCGCGGAGTATCCTTTGAAAATGGCACGGCCCACCACCAGGGTGACCAGGGTGCCAACGATGAGTTCCAGCATATGTTGCCTTCTGATTGGATGAGAGTGGAGGGAGTCTATTCCGATAGGGGTAGAGTGGCGACTGGAAACAGGATGTTGTGTGAGCTAAATCAACGTTTAACCCCATGAACAGAATTAAAGAAAGGTAAAGGTACTTTACCCAGCGGGTTTGGCTACCTACCCTTGCCAGCCTTGGTTGTCTTTTGAGGCTTTTATATGGCGATTGGTGATTTTTCAGGCATTAAACGCTCTATTTTCCTGCTTGCGATGCTATTTTCACCTACTTGCGTGTTTGCGGTAACCAATGACGGTTTTCATCAAACCGGTCCTCATCAGGCGGTCGCCATGCGGCGTCTCATGGCTCCTCACTCTTATGGGGTACTGGTGGTTGCCGAGGGGAACAGACCCCGTTTTGCCGCGCTGGCATCCAAAACCACCGAAGCAAACTGCCTGGCCCGTCATGCCATCCGGGTAGATGGGGTCGCGCTGCTGGTCACCCCGAGATTCTATGCCAAAGAGGGAAAACGGGGACTTTGCGAGCTGTGGCTCAATGAGGGGGCAGATCAGGACTTTTTTGCCAACCGCCTTAAAAATGATCATTTTATTCAGATAGATGGTCATGACATCAATGTGAAAAACTATCACCTCGACTGGCAGCGCATCAGCCGTCATGCTCAATAAAAATACAGTTTTGGCCTTGTGCCATACTCTGCTCACGCAACCTGTGAGCGTGCTCTGATTTCTGGGCGCATCATTGTGTTGCGCCGCCTCGTCGTCACACATAGGCTATACCCGTCATCTGTGTGGCGGTGGGGTTCACCAAGGTTGGTACTCCGCCCGTGCAATCAAGGAAGGTAGTCTGGCATGGTCAGCAAGGTTTATGGAGTAGTGGGGGTCGGGTTGTTGCTGTTGCCCCTGATGAGTCAGGCTCAGCCGAGCCGGCCGCAAGTGGTGCCAGAGTCCCGCATCAATGTCCGTTTTTATGAGGTCAATGCAACCAGTCCGGAGCAGCTTGCCCGGGCGATTGCCCAAAGTGCCCCCAAGGTGAATGGCAAGCCCGTACTCGGCAAGGCGAGTTATCAGGTGGACTGGCAGCTGGATACCGAGCAGTTGCCGGGGCGCTGCCAGCTCAACCGGGTGACGGTAACCACCAACGCCACCGTGTTGCTGCCCCGCTGGCGTCAGAGTGCGAACAGTAACGAGCCTGCCCGCCAGCGCTGGGGGCGGCTGCTATCCAGCATGTTTGACTACGAATCCCGCTTCAAGGAGATGGTGCTGCAAGGGGCCAATCAGGTGGGCGGTGCGATTGCGGGATTACCCGGTCATGCAGATTGTCAGGCACTGCGCTATGCCGCGTGGGCAGCAGGTAGTGGCGAGCTGAGCAAGGTCAAGGGACGGCTCGACGGATTCCAGCGTCAGACAGGTTACGGCGAACAGCTCGGGGTGCACTGGCCCAAGTGAGCGCTATCTCAAGACGCAATATCCAGCATCGCACGATTTGATAAATAGAATGGCCGCCCGATAGGCGGCCATTCTATTTGCTTGCAGAGTCCGGTTCAGACCAGCGCCTTGCCTTTGAGCAGTTTGCGCACCCAGTAACGGGCTGGGTGGAGCGCTTCCAGCAGATCGGCGGCCAGCGGCAGGGGATCGCCGCAGATCTCGCTGGCGAGCAGCTCACCACAGAGCGGCGCCGAGCAGAGACCCCGCGAGCCGAGCGCACCCAGCACATAGAGGCCGGGGTGAAGGGGGAACTGCTGGGCGTTGTGCTGATCATGCTGCAGCTGCGCATAGTGATCCGCCAGACCTTGCAATCTGGCCACTGGCCCCACCACCGGCAGGTGATCCCGGCTGGCACAACGCACCCCTACGCGCGCCTCGTTGCCGCTCACATCCACTTCGGCGGGCCAGGTTTGCTCCGGCAGGCAGGCTTGCAACCGCACCTGATTCTGGATTTGCTCCTCGGCACGAAACTCAAGGCTGCTCTGGTTACGGCCATAGCTGGCACCAATACAGTGTTGATCGTTGTGCATAGGTGTGAGGTAGCCATCGTAGCAGAGCACCGTGTTGAGCTGACTCAAGCTGGCTGAGGTTGGCACATGACTCACCTGACCGCGCACCGGATAGAGCGGCAGCTCGGCAAAGGGGAGCAGTGCTGGCAACTGGTGTCCGGCGGCGACCACCAGATTGGGGGCCTGCCAGTGGCGGCCATCCTGGCTCTCTACTTGCCAGCCATCGGCCAGTTCAGTAATAGCGACCACCTCGGTGTTGAACACGACCTCCAGCAGGCCGCTGGCTTGCGCCTCTTTCAGGGCGGCTCGGGTGAGATCGGCCGGACAGAGCCAACCCCCCTGTGGGTAACTGACGCCGCTGTGGCCACAGGGCAGGCCAACCACCTGCTCTACCTCTGCTGTAGAGAGGGGATGCATCAGCTCGGACGGGAAGGGGCCCTGGTTCATTTTCGCCAACTTGGCTGCCGATTTGTCGTCATAACCGAGCTGGGTCACTCCGCATAATTCGAAAGCGATAGGGTGGCGTTCGGCCAACGCCAGCAGCCGTTGGCGGGCATAGCCAAAGGCGAGCGAATAGAAGCGTGACAGGGCATCGTGCTCGCCGTTGAGCAGGGGATAGAGCGCCCCCTGACGATTGCCTGAGGCGCCGGTGGCCGGTTCGCCATCTGTACACAGCAATGTCACCTTGCGACCCCGCTCCACCAGAGAGAGCGCCGTCACGGCCGAGGCGATGCCGCCGCCGATGATCACTACCTCGCCAGTGCGTCCGGCAGGACGGGCATACCAGGGGGCGATGGTCTGCTGCGGCTGCTTGTCGGTGCGATCCCCCACCAGCATCTCCCGCTTGCTACCGTGGCCCTTCACCTTCTTCATGGCAAAACCGGCGGCAATCAGGCCGCGACGGACAAAACCGGCACAGGTAAAGGTGGCAATGGAGCAATCGGGACGGGCGAGGCGAGCGAGACCATCAAACAGCTCCTGTGTCCACATCTCCGGGTTCTTGGCCGGGGAGAAACCATCCAGATACCAGGCATCCACCAGACCTTCTGCCCGATGAGGCACCTGCGGCAGCATATCCTTGATATCGCCAAACCAGAGATCGAGGCGAATGCGGCCACCCGCAAAATGCAGGCGGTGGCAACCGGAAACCGGCAGCGGCCATTGGGCGACAAGATCCTGACTCAAGTGGCCAAGTTCAGGCCAGGCGGCCAGCGCCTTGCGCAGATC
The DNA here is from genome assembly GCF_027706025.1 of Aeromonas sp. Y311-2. Classification (NCBI taxonomy): domain Bacteria; kingdom Pseudomonadati; phylum Pseudomonadota; class Gammaproteobacteria; order Aeromonadales; family Aeromonadaceae; genus Aeromonas; species Aeromonas sp. Y311-2. The sequence goes on from NZ_JAPDCL010000009.1 coordinate 81,845, forward strand.
GTCTTGGGTCAGGGGGTATTTCTCGAAACTGATGAAGTGCAGACGGGAGCCGTTGCCGGATTGAGGCGCCTGTTCCAGGAAGGCTTGCATTGTCGCCAGAAAGTTAAGGCCTGTGCCGAAACCTGTTTCACCTATCACGAAACTGTCACTATCGTGGTGCGAAAATCGCGCAGGTAGCCGGTTTTGCTGCAAAAAGACGTAGCGGGTTTCACTTAGACCGTTATCATTGGAAAAGTACACATCCCCGAAGTCACTGGAGACAGGAGTTCCCGCTTCATTCCAGTCCAATCGGGCATGATGTAAGGATGTTTGACTCACGTTTTCCTCGGCTCGCGTCACAAAATCGCGGGCATTCTACGTGAAAGCAGACCAGTTTGGCAGCCGAAAGCGGGTAGACTTGGCGCCAGTTTTTCCAGACGAGATGAATTAATGAGAAGAGCAGTGATCACCGGTATCGGCGTCATCTCCAGTATCGGCAACAACAAGGAAGAAGTGCTGGCCTCCCTGAAAGCAGGTAAATCCGGCATCACCTATTCCGAGCAGTTCGAGCAGCACAACCTGCGCAGCCGTGTCTGGGGTAACATCAAACTCGATCCGTCTGAACTGATCGACCGTAAAGTCATGCGTTTCATGGGCGACGCTGCGGCCTACGCCTACCTCTCCATGCAGCAGGCCATTGAAGATGCCGGTCTGGCGGAAGATCAGGTCTCCAACGAGCGTACCGGCCTGGTGGTCGGTTCAGGTGGTGCCTCCGGCAAGAACACCTCGGAATCTGTGGACATCGCCCGTGAGAAAGGGGTCAAGCGTGTGGGCCCTTACATGGTGCCGCGCACCATGTCCTCCACCACTTCCGCTTGCCTCGCGACCCCGTTCCAGATCAAGGGTGTCAACTACTCCATCAGCTCAGCTTGCGCCACCTCTGCGCACTGCATCGGTCACGCACTTGAGCTGATCCAGCTTGGCAAACAGGATGTGGTCTTCGCCGGTGGTGGTGAAGAGCTGGACTGGTCCTCTACCATCCAGTTTGACGCCATGGGCGCCCTCTCCACCAAGTACAACGACACGCCGGAAAAAGCGTCCCGTACCTATGATGCGAACCGCGACGGTTTCGTTATCTCCGGTGGTGGCGGCATTCTGGTGATCGAAGAGCTGGAACATGCGCTGGCGCGTGGCGCTCACATCTATGCTGAGCTGACTGGCTATGGTGCTACCTCCGATGGCTATGACATGGTCGCGCCGAGCGGTGAAGGCGCGGTGCGTTGCATGAAGATGGCGATGCAGGGTGTGGGCAAGGTTGATTACATCAACACCCACGGCACCTCCACTCCGGTGGGTGATACCAAAGAGCTGGAAGCTATCCAGACTCTGTTTGGCGCCAACGGTCCCAAGATCTCTGCCACCAAGGCGATGACCGGCCATGCGCTGGGCGCTGCGGGCGTGCACGAGGCTGTCTACTCCCTGCTGATGATGGAACACGGCTTTATCGCTCCCAGCATCAACATCGAGACTCTGGACGAGAAGGCCGAAGGTCTGCCCATCGTGCGTGAGTACGAAGTGGCCGAACTCAACACCGTCATGTCCAACAGCTTCGGCTTTGGCGGTACCAACGCTTCTCTGGTGTTCAGCAAGTTCAAAGCTTGATCATCCGGTTGATATGAAAAAAGCGCCTCAGGGCGCTTTTTTTGTCTTCGGGATCTGCCATCACTCATTGCAGAGCAGAGCAGAGCAGAGCAGAGCAGAGCAGAGCAGAGCAGAGCAGAGCAGAGCAGAGCAGAGCAGAGCAGAGCA
>NZ_JAPDCL010000009.1:83642-167013 GCF_027706025.1 Aeromonas sp. Y311-2
CAGAGCAGAGCAGAGCAGAGCAGAGCAGAGCAGAGCAGAGCAGAGCAGAGCAGAGCAGAGCAGAGCAGAGCAGAGCAGAGCATCGACCACTGTGGAATAGGGGGAGTGGGTTGGTGGCAGATTTCAGCGCAGATGGGGGGGCCACACCAATGAGCCTGCTCCGCACTTGGGAGAAAGGCAGATAGCAAGAAGGGAGCCTGAGGCTCCCTTCTTTGTTAGCGGTAATGTGATAGCTGCTGGCTAGAACCAGAAGCCGATGATAAAGGAGCCCGCAAGGGTCAGCATCACGTTGGCCACCGCATAGGTACCGGCATAGCCGAGTGCCGGAATGGAGCTGTTGGCTGCCTCGTTGACCACATCCATCGCCGGGGCACAGGTACGGGCACCTGTGATGGCACCGAGCAGCAGCGCCGGGTTCATCTTGAGCACCCAGACCCCGAACAGATAGCCTACCAGCACCGGCAAGGTGGTCACCAGCATGCCGGAGAAGAGCACTACCGTACCCACCTCGCTGAGGTGGTCGAGGATGCCGCCACCGGCTTTCAGACCCGTACTCACCATAAAGACCGCCAGACCGAGATCCTTGGCCAATCTGAGCGCGCCGGGCGGCACATAGCCGACCGTCGGGTGGTTGGCCCGCAGGTAACCCATCAGAATGCCTGCCAGCAGCAGGCCGACGGCGTTGCCGAGACCGAATTCGATCTGACCGAACACCAGCGAAACGGAGCCGATCAGCAGGCCGAGTACGAAGAAGGTGGTGAAGGCCACCAGATCCGTGGTCTGGCTGTGGATGCTGATAAAGCCGATCTTGTTGGCCAGCAGTTTGACCCGCTGTTTCTCGCCACTGATCTGCAGCACGTCGCCCTTTTGCAACATGATGTTGCGATCGAACGGCATCTCGATTTGGGAGCGTACCACCCGGTTGAGGAAGCACCCTTTCTCGGTGAGGTTGAGCTCCACCAGATGGCGGCCGACCACCGAGTCATTCTTTACCACTATCTCTTCGGTGACGATCTGCAGGTCGAGCAGGTTGCGGTCGAACACCTCTTTACCGTTGCGGTAGTTGACGTCCAGCTTCTCGTGGCTCTCGGGATAGCCCACCAGAGCGATCTCATCCCCTTCCTGAATAACGGCATCGCCATCGGGACTGGCCAGAATGCCGTTGCGGCGGATCCGCTCTACATAGCAGCCGGTATGGGGATAGATGCCGGTCTCCCGCAGGGTACGGCCACCGATCCAGGCTGCCAGTTCGGGGCCCACCCGATAGGCGCGGATGATGGGCAGATAGGTCTTGCGACTCTCGCTGTCGGAGAGACCCCGCTCACGGGCGATTTTTTGCGCCTCGGTATTGAGGTCGAGGCGTGCCAGCGAGGGGAGATAGCGCACCACCAGCATCAGGCCCACCAGACCCACCAGATAGGTCAGGGCGTAGCCGATGCCCATGTTGTCGAGCACCGCCTGCATATCGGTCTGATGGGGCAGGTTGAGCAGACCGCTGCGCAAGGCATCCTGGGCACCTACCAGCGCGGGGGTCGAGGTGAGGGAACCCGCCAGGATCCCCGCCGCCATGCCCGGCCCCAGATTGAAGAACTTGGCCAGCCCCACCGTCAGCAGCAGGGCGGTCAGCAAGATCACCAGGGTCAGGGTGATGTAGTGGATGCCGTCGCGCAGGAAGACGCTGAAGAAATGAGGGCCCGCCTCGATCCCCACACAGAAGATGAACAGCATAAAGCCGACGTTTTCAGTGGTGGCTGCAAATTCGAAGCCCATCTGGCCGAACAGCAGGGCGGTAAACAGCACACCTATGGTGTTGCCAATCTGAAAGTTGCCAATTCGCACCTTGCCAAGCAGCAGGCCGAAGGCCAATACCACGAACAGCAGCAGGGAGTCGCTTTGATGTAGCAGTGTCACGAAATCTATGGTCATGCCCGGAAAAACCGAGGAAAAAAGTGGGGTCGATATTGTGCCGGATCTATCCCCAATAAAGAAGCGCAAGGGAGCGATTAATCGGACGTTATCGGACGCTATTTGTGGAGCCGGCGGCGTGATAGGGAGACAAGCGGATGAAATCTGGCAATTTTTGCTGTAACCGTCGTTGTCAATTAGTGAAATCTGCTGCCCGCGACCGAAGTGCTCTGGCGCAGGCCGATTTTTTAGATTCTGCTGTCCAGCCGCTTGGCGGGGATCAGTTTCAGCAGATTCAACCGATGGCCACCATGGTTGGCTGAGGGGCAAATCAGCTTGATATTTGCCCGTTCGCCCACGGGGCATGGGTTGGCAAAAAGATGCTTCTGAAAAGTGCCAATAGAGCCTGTCACCCCGCTGTTCCTGAGGGGGCTAAAAAACAGCATAAAATCAGGTTGGCCAGCAAAATGACTCTTCGCCGGGGGCCATCAAGGGCAATCCCGCGTCCTGACAGGGCTTGCTGCACTTACCCACAGAATCTGTGGATAACCCTGTTCATGAAACTTGTTCATTGCCCTGAAAGCCGCGCCAGTACTGGGATGCAAGGGCTGTTCAAAAAATACCGGAAGAAAAATGTTTGTATAAAAATCAAATGGTTAGATGCGACAGGAGAAAACTCTGTCGTGCCGGAACGGGTAACAAAAGGGAGCGTCAGCAGCAAGAAGGATCTTGTGCATTAAAATTGGCAGGAGAGGGCACTAAAGTGGATAACTTGCACCGAGATGGTGAGGAATTGGCTCCCCCGACTGGACTTGAACCAGTGACATACGGATTAACAGTCCGCCGTTCTACCGACTGAACTACGGGGGAACATCAGGCAAGGAGGGGCATCATACAGAAGGTGTCCGAGGTGGTCAAGCCATTCGCGGGATGATGGCACGGGTGTACCGCTGCCAAACCCTCGGTTACACTGCTCTCCTGCTGTTTTGTGTCGGGAGTGTTCATGAGCAAATTGTTCAAGTTAGCCAGCCAGTTTCAACCCGCCGGGGATCAGCCCACGGCGATTGCCCAACTGCTGGATGGCATCGAGTCGGGGCTGGCCCACCAGACCCTGCTCGGGGTGACCGGTTCGGGCAAGACCTTCACCATGGCCAACGTCATCGCCACCCTGAACCGCCCGACCATGATCTTGGCCCCTAACAAGACCCTGGCCGCCCAGCTCTATGGCGAGATGAAGGAGTTCTTCCCCGACAACGCTGTAGAGTATTTCGTCTCCTACTACGACTACTACCAGCCCGAAGCCTATGTGCCGACCACCGACACCTTTATAGAGAAGGATGCCTCCATCAACGATCACATTGAGCAGATGCGATTGTCGGCCACCAAGGCGCTGCTGGAGCGGCGCGACGTGGTGATCGTCGCCTCGGTGTCGGCCATCTATGGTCTGGGGGATCCCCAAGCTTATCTGAGCATGATGCTGCATCTCAAAGTGGGGGATGTGATCAACCAGCGGGATATCCTGCGCCGTCTCGCCGAGCTGCACTACACCCGTAACGACATGGCGTTTCAACGCGGTACTTTCCGGGTGCGCGGTGAAGTGATCGACATCTACCCTGCCGAATCGGACAAGCTGGCCCTGCGGGTAGAGCTGTTTGATGAAGAGGTGGAGCGCCTATCCCAGTTCGATCCTCTGACCGGCGCTATCGAGCAGACGGTAGTGCGCTACACCATTTACCCCAAGACCCACTACGCCACCCCGCGCGAGACCATTCTGGGGGCCATCGAGCATATCAAGGAGGAGCTGCGCAGCCGTCGCGAGCAGCTGTTGTCCCTCAACAAGTTGGTGGAGGAGCAGCGCATCAGCCAGCGTACCCAGTTTGACATGGAGATGATGCAGGAGCTGGGTTACTGCTCCGGCATAGAGAACTACAGCCGCTACCTCTCCGGCCGTGCGCCGGGGGAGCCGCCGCCCACCCTGTTTGACTACCTGCCGGGGGATGGCCTGCTCATCATCGACGAGTCCCACGTCACGGTGCCGCAGATTGGCGCCATGTTCAAAGGGGACCGCTCCCGCAAGGAGACCCTGGTGGAGTACGGCTTCCGGCTCCCCTCGGCGCTGGACAACCGGCCACTCAAGTTCGACGAATTTGAAGCGCTGATGCCGCAGACGGTGTTTGTCTCGGCGACTCCGGGCCCCTACGAGCTGGAGAAGTCCGGCGGCGATGTGGTGCAGCAGGTGGTGCGCCCTACCGGCCTGCTCGATCCGGAGATCGAGGTGCGTCCGGTGACCACGCAGGTGGATGATCTCCTCTCCGAGATCCGCAAGCGGGTCGCGGTGGAGGAGCGGGTGCTGGTCACAACCCTGACCAAGCGGATGGCGGAAGACTTGACCGAGTATCTGGCGGAGCACGACGTCAAGGTGCGCTATCTCCACTCCGATATCGATACGGTCGAACGGGTGGAGATCATTCGCGATCTGCGCCTTGGCAAGTTCGATGTGCTGGTGGGCATCAACCTGCTGCGGGAAGGTCTCGACATGCCGGAAGTGTCGCTGGTGGCGATTCTGGATGCGGATAAAGAGGGCTTCCTGCGCTCCACCCGCTCGCTGATCCAGACCATCGGCCGGGCGGCGCGTAACCTCAACGGCAAGGTCATTCTCTACGGCGATACCATCACCAACTCGATGAAGGTAGCCATTGAGGAGACCGAGCGGCGCCGCGCCTTGCAGCATGCCCATAACCTCAAGCATGGGATCACCCCCAAAGGGCTCAACAAATCCATTGGCGATGTGATGGACATGGGGGGCAGCCGCACGGCAGGTAAACCAGGCAAGGGGATGCGCAAGGCAGCCGAGCCGCAAGGGGAATACCATGTCCGCTCTGCCAGCGAGATTGCCAAAGAGATCAAGCGGATGGAGGAGCAGATGTTCCAGCATGCCCGGGATCTGGAGTTCGAACAGGCGGCAGCACTGCGGGATCAGATCCAGCAGTTGCGCAGCGAGTTGATCGAGTCATGAGCCGCAAACGCTGGCTGATTTGGCAACGACTTCGTCGTCTCTATCATGGTTTTCGCCATCCTGGTACCCCCTGGTGGGCGAGGGGCCTGGTGATCCTTATCCTGCTCTATGGCATCAGTCCGGTGGATCTTATCCCCGACGTGGTGCCCTTGCTGGGTTGGTTCGATGATGTGACCCTGCTGCTGGTGTTGCTATGGGGTTGGGAGCGTTGTTTGCCCTCCGCAGTGCGCAGCGATCTAGAACAGGCCTCCTAGTTCACCTTTTCAACACCACGCTCGACATCACTCTTTGTGCCCCCACCCTCGAAGGAAGCGGAAAAACGGTTTCATTTGAAGGTGGGCGCTTCGGGATGAAAAAGAGGCTGCCTCGGTGATTGTCGCCCGGATGGCATTGGCGTAGACTCCACGCCGTTCACTTTATGGGTATGGAAAAATGGATCTGATCCTCTTTGCAATCGACTTTATCCTGCACGTTGACGTGCATTTGAAAGAGCTGTTTGAGAACTATGGCGTCTGGGTTTACGCCATCCTGTTTCTGATCATCTTCTGTGAAACAGGGTTGGTAGTGACGCCGTTCCTGCCGGGTGACTCCCTGCTGTTTGCCGCCGGTGCGCTCACCGTGGGCAGCGTGCTGGACGTCCATACCCTGTCGGCCGTGCTGATCATCGCTGCCGTGCTGGGCAACGTGGTCAACTACACCATTGGTCACTTCTTCGGCGAGCAGCTGTTCCGCAACCCGGACTCCAAAATCTTCCGCCGGGATTATCTGGAGAAGACCCACGCCTTCTATGCCAAGCATGGTGGCAAGACCATCATCATCACCCGCTTCCTGCCTATCGTGCGTACCTTTGCGCCGTTCGTGGCAGGGATGGGGGCCATGACCTATCCGCGCTTCCTGGCGTTCAACCTGGTTGGCGGTCTGCTGTGGGTACTCTCTTTTGTCTATGCCGGCCACTTCTTTGGCAATCTGCCGGTGGTGCGTCACAACTTTACCCTGCTGATCTTCGGCATCATTGGTATCTCCCTGTTGCCCATGGTGATTGGCGCGGTCAAGGCCAAGATGGGTACTGCCAAGGCGTAACCAGAAATAGGGTCAGCCAGAACGAGAAAGGGGGATCCATGATGGCTCCCCCTTTTTATCTTCACGCGGGCATGACACTCAGTTGCAGCAGCGTCCTTTCACCAGATTGCCGATGGCCACCACGGTGAAGACCAACAGGTAAGCGGCGAAGATGACAACCAGCCACTGGGGCATGGAGTAACCGAAGAACTGCCAGGTGATCTGGGCACAATCCCCTTCAGGCATAAAGAGCCAGGGGAGCCACTGATCGAGTGGAGCCCAGCTCGGGAAGTCGGCAAACGGGCTGCAGACGTTGAACGGGGAGGGGTTGACCTGATAGTCCACATGCTTGAGGGCCAGCTGGAAGCCGCGGAAGGCACTGTAGCCCCACAGCAACATGGCACTCCAGCGAACATACCACTTATCCGGCGCCACCATGCCGAGCAGACCGGCGGCCAGCACCCCCAGGGTCGCCAACCGTTCGTAAACGCACATCACGCACGGGGAGAGGCCCAGTACATGCTGGAAGAAGAGGGCACACAACTCGAGGAACAGGGCTGATGCTGCCAACAGGCCCCAAGCCAGCCGATGGGCGGCAATACGGCGGAGAAACTCGATCATCTCATTGATCTCTCAGAAAAAACAGTGGCTGAATTAGAGCAGAGCGGGGCAGAAAAGAAAAGGGCCCTGAAAGGGCCCTCGGAAACCATCTCAATGGATTAATGCAGCGCCGGCTGTACCGCTGGCAGCGCACTCTCCATCACCAGCCATCCATGCTGATAGAACCACTCGGTGGCAGGACCAAGCAGCAATTCGACAGAGAAAAAGCCGATCAGCCCCAGCACCAATGTGTAGGGCAGCGCCATCCAGACCATGCGGCCATAGGAGAGACGCAGCAGCGGCGCCAATGCCGAAGTGAGCATAAACAGGAAGGCGGCCTGACCATTGGGGGTGGCGACCGACGGCAGGTTGGTACCTGTGTTGATGGCTACCGCCAGCAGATCGAACTGGGCGCGGTCGATGGCACCATTGAGCATGGCCGTCTTCACCTCATTGATGTAGACGGTGCCGACAAAGACGTTGTCACTGACCATGGAGAGCACCCCGTTGGCCAGATAGAAGAGGGCCAGCTGGTTCTCAGGTTTGGCTGCCAATACTAGCTGGATCACCGGCTTGAACAGCTGCTGATCGATGATGACGGCGACCACGCTGAAGAAGACTGCCAGCAGGGCGGTGAAGGGGAGTGCCTCCTGGAAGGCTTTACCCAGCGAGTGCTCCTCGGTGATCCCGGTCAGGGAGGTGGCCAGCACGATGACTGAGAGACCAATCAGGCCAACGGCTGCCAGGTGCATGGCCAGACCGACAATCAGCCAGACCGCAATCAACGCCTGAACGATCAGCTTGGCCTTGTCTTGCGGGCTGCGTTTAGCTTCATCGTAGCGGTTGTACTCCTCCATGATGGCGCGCACCGTGTCCGGCAGGCGGGCACCATAGCCAAACCAGCGGAACTGTTCCACCAGCACGCAGGTCAGCAGACCGCAGATAAAGACGGGGATGGTGACGGGAGACATGCGAATGGCAAATTCGGCGAAGTTCCAGCTGGCTTGCTCGCCGATGATGAGGTTTTGCGGCTCGCCCACCAGAGTGCAGACACCACCCAGCGCGGTACCGATGGCGGCATGCATCATCAGGCTGCGCAGGAAGGCACGAAAATCGTCGAGATCCTGGCGATTGAGCTCGGCGACTTCCTTATCATCGGTATGGTCATGGCTGTGACCAAACTCCTTGCCGGACGAGACCTTGTGATAAATGGCATAAAAGCCGGTGGCGACGCTGATCACAACGGCAATCACGGTCAGGGCATCGAGAAAAGCCGACAGGAAGGCGGAGACCAGACAGAAGGAGAGGGAGAGCAGGATCTTGGAGCGTACGCCGATCAGCAGCTTGGTGAAGACATAGAGTAGCAGCTGCTTCATGAAATAGATGCCTGCCACCATGAACACCAGCAACAGCAGCACTTCGATATTGGCGACCAGCTCGTGCTTGACCTGATCGGCGGAGGTCATGCCGATCAACACGGCTTCGATCGCGAGCAGACCACCCGGTTGCAGGGGGTAGCACTTGAGGGCCATGGCCAGGGTGAAGATAAACTCAACGACCAGTAACCAGCCCGCAATGAAAGGATCAAGGTGGAAGGCAATCGGATTGATTACCAGAAATAGCAAGATGGCGCTTTTATACCACTGTGGTGCATTGCCCAAGAAGTTCTTGGCGAATGCCTGCCCTAGGCTTATTGGCATGATAATGGGTCTCAACTTTGTTGTTAGGATCTGCTTCTATGCAGTCAAGGATGATTCGACCTGTGCCTCCGGATGTTGGCCTTTATCTGTCTGATTCCTCGTGATTTTAATCAAAAAGCGTGACGATTATAAATGATAGCCGATGGAACTCTGCCCATCTGTCTGTTTTATAACCACCTTGTCGGGGTTGGCTGGCTCCCTCGTGGCGATTAGATACATATTCCCAACACTATATTTGCCATATGTGAGCAGAGGACTGACCTTATGCTTGCCAGCCATCATCGCTTTGATATCATTCGTCAGCCTTTTTACGCATTACAACAGAGTCAATTCATGGTTATAAAAGCGCAGAGCCCAGCTGGGTTTGCCGAGGAATACATCATCGAGTCCATCTGGAACAATCGCTTTCCTCCCGGATCTATTCTGCCCGCCGAGCGTGAATTATCCGAGTTGATCGGGGTGACGCGGACGACCTTGCGCGAAGTGCTGCAGCGACTGGCCCGTGATGGCTGGTTGACCATACAGCATGGCAAGCCGACCAAGGTGAACAATTTCTGGGAAACCTCCGGCCTCAATATTCTGGAGACATTGGCTCGTCTGGATCAGGACAAGGTACCTGATCTGATAGCTCAGCTGCTCTCCGCCCGTACCCACATCTGCACCATCTTTATCCGCGGGGCGATCCGTCACAATCCGGAACAGGCCGCCGAGATCCTGCGTGGCGCCGATGGGGTCGAGAACAACGCACAGGCTTATGCCGAGTTCGATTATCGTCTGCACCACCAGCTGGCGTTTGCTTCCGGCAATCCGATCTACGCTTTGATCCTGAACGGTTTCAAAGGTTTGTACAGCCGGGTTGGCAGCTACTACTTCTCCGACAAGCAGGCCCGCGAGACCGCAGATGCCTACTACAAGACCCTGCTCAATCTGGCGGAGACCAAGAACCACGAAGCCGTGTTCATGACGGTGCGTCAGTACGGTATCGAGTCCGGCAAGCTGTGGACACGCCTGCGTCAGGACATGCCAAGCGATCTGTGCGACAACTGATCCCTTGCCTGTGCTGTCCAAGAAACGCGCCATTCGGCGCGTTTTTTTATTCCGCCGTGTTTGTGTCTATCCTTGACTGGTGGTGGTAATTGTTTGAACTACATGGATATTTGGCCAAAAAGCTTGATCCAGCGCAAATGAACCCTGCATTTATCACTTTGGTGGCATAGGACCCAACCGCTGATTGAGGTCAAATGGAGGCATCAAGAGCGGAGCCAATATCCGCCAGAAGGAACACACCTTTCACCGGATGAAGGACACAACAATGAGTCTTCTTGAACACACCATCTGGACAGTACTGGGATATGGGGCCATGCCCTTCATCTTTCTGAGCGGATTCGTGGCGGTGGCAGTGACCTGTTGCATGCTGCTGAATGCGTTCGGGGTACAGTCCGCCGAGAAGTGAGTCGCTTCTCCATGCCGCCAAATGCCAGTCTTCGGACTGGCATTTGTTTTTTGTGTCTTTTAAAGCACTTATCCCGGCAGGGAAGGGGAAATCTTTGGTCAGGATGGTCGAACCTGCCGCCGATTTTGATTACACTGGCGCCCGTATTTCCCACTCACCCTTCTCTTATCAGGTGTTCAAGGTTTTCTATGGCTCTCAAGGCAACCGTATTCAAGGCCCAGATCAGTTTGTCTGATATGGATCGCAATCTGTATCAGGACTTCTCCCTCACGCTGGCGCGCCACCCCTCCGAAACCGATGAGCGGATGATGATCCGGCTGGCGGCCTTTGCCTGGCACGCCGCCGAGCGACTGGAGTTCACCAAGGGATTGAGCGCCGATGATGAACCCGAGCTCTGGTGCAAGAACTACTCGGACGAAATAGAGCTCTGGATCGAGCTGGGCCAACCCGATGAAAAACGGCTGAAAAAGGCCTGTAACCGCGCCCGTCAGGTGGTGCTCTACCTCTACGGCGGTCGTGGCACCAGCGTCTGGTGGAAGCAGAACCAGGGCAAGCTGAGCCAGCATGACAACCTCAGCATCATCGAACTCTCCGACAGCCAGACTCTGCCGCTCACCGCCATGGTCGAGCGCACCATGCAGCTCACCTGCACTATCTCCGATGGTCAGCTCTGGGTCAGTAACGGCGCACTGGAAGTGACGCTGGATCCGGTGGTGCTGATGGGCAAACCGGCCCGCGAACTGTAACGGACGCCGCCCATGTTCAGCGCCTTGCTCAATATCGTCATCCCGGTGTTCGGTGTGGTCGGGCTCGGCGCCCTCTACGGGCGATTGCGACCGGGGGCTGCGCTCGGTTACGTCAATCGAGCCAATATCGAGCTGTTTACCCCGGCGCTGGTCTTCTCCGCGCTGGTCAAGTATCCGCTGGCACTGGCGGAGCATCTGCCGTTGATTGCGGCGGGGGCGCTGGTTATTCTTTTACCCGGTCTGCTGCTCGCACTGCTCAAACTCAAAGGGATTGAGCGGGCAGCGCTGATCTTGCCCGCCATGTTCCGAAATACTGGCAATCTCGGTATCCCCTTGATGTTGCTAGCGTTTGGCGAGCAGCAACTGGGGGCCATCGTGATCCTCTTTGTGCTCTCCAATCTGCTGCACTTCTCGGTCGGCATGTTTATCCTCTCGGCCAATACCTCCCGCTGGCTGTGGCTGCGCAGCCCGGTGCTCTGGGCCGCGCTGGCCGGTTTGCTGGTGGCCAACCTGCACATTGCGCTGCCGGAATATGTGGTGACCACGGCCTCGCTGCTCGGTCAGATCTCGGTGCCCCTGATGCTCTTTGCGCTGGGCATTCGCCTGATGGAGGGGGAGCTTGATCACCTTGGCCTCGCGCTCAAGTGCAACCTGCTCTATCTGCTGGCGGGGGGATTGGCGCTGCTGCTGGCGATCTGGCTGTTGCCGCTCAAGACGGAGTGGATCCCGCTGTTGATGTTGTCGGTTTCCTTGCCCCCTGCGGTCTTGAATTACATGCTCTGCGAGCAGTATCACTGCCAGCCGGACAAGGTGGCCAGTATCGTGCTCGGCGGCAATGCCCTCTCTGTGCTAGTGATCCCGCTGGCGGTCTGGTTGGCACTTCATCTGCCCGGCTAAGCCAGATTGTATTGGTGCGACGGTGCGACTCACTGGCCAATTGCTTGATCGAACCGAGTCACAGTCGTTCGCATCTCATCCTTGCAGGGGAAAGTTAGCCTATCAGGATCAGCAAGCTCTTCCATGCCATCTCTGTCCATTATTGCCTCCGTGATACATCTGTCGTCCCCGTATCCGGCCCCTGAGCCCCAGGGCTAACGGCGACAGCTATAGTTGAAAAAGAGCTGACTGACACTGTTTAACCAATGCCAGTGAGGGAAACCGGATGAGCACAAGTGAGCAATCTGATCCTGTGGGGCAGGCAAAATCGCGCTATGACCCGGCATTGCCTACCGGTTATGACTGGCGCAGACACCGCCGTTTTATCCTCAGTGGGGGTGGTTACAAGGCAGAATGCAGCCGTCGTAACTGGTTTCTGGAGTTGCTCAACCCGGTACCCTATGTGGTGGTGCGCGACATAGCCATCGGCGGCATCGGTATTCTGGGGGCCATACGGTTGAAAGAGGGGGATGAGCTGGTGATTGCCATTCCCTCTGGCGAGAAGCTGCGCGGTCTGGTCGTGAGATCCCAGCCAGACCCACTCTTTCCCAAACTCTATCGCACCGGTATTCGTCTGCATCGTTATCCGACGGCCGAGCTGTTTGCCCGCTGGCAAAGTTACATTCAGCCGCAAGATAAAGCGGATTTCGACCATGAGTGTCAAGTCTTGAAACAGGTACGTGGCGCGTGAGCCAAATGCCATTTCAGTGGCTGTTTTCCCCACCTTCAGCATGATTTGTCGATGGATTCCGCAGATCTGCAGGCTTGGCTGTCCCGAGTGGTTTATCTTGCTGCATGTGTTTTCATCTTTATGTTTTTATTGAATTTTATCTGTACCTCTGAAGTCGCGGAGGATGCGGATCATTTTCCCTTTTCGTGATCCCCCCCGAAGTAGTTCCCCCTGATATCCCTTAGTATCTGGCCAGCATGACTCCCTTTAGGGGGAAGATAACAAGAACAAAAAGGAATGATGGATGAGATCCGTGAGCAACCAGTGTCTGTTGATGCAGATCCAGCCGACCATCTTGCGCTTTGCCAAGATGCTGGCCAGTGTGCTGCAGCTTGAGGTCGAGATTGTGGATGCCGATATGGTTCGGGTGGCTGGCACCGGGCCCTATGGCAAGTTCTTCGGACGTCAGCTGGAGGGGGATTCCCGCCTGCTGCGTTATGTGATTGATAATCAGCGGGAGAAGATCGTTACCCACACCAGCGATGATCCCGTCTGTGACGGTTGTACCTGCAAGGAGAGCTGCCGTGAGCGCGCCTTCCTCGGGGTGCCCATCATGGTGGACGAGCGCTGCATCGGGGTGATCAGTCTGGTGGCCTTCAGCGACGAGCAGCAGGCGCGCCTCAACAACAATCTGCAGGATGTGTGTGACTATGTGCGCCATATCTCCACCATCTTTGTAGCCAAGTTGCTCGATTCGCGCGGGTTGTCGGACGGGGTCAACAAGGTGTTCCTCAATCTGATGACCAACATGGATCAGGGTTGCCTGCTGCTCGATGACAAGAGTCAACTGCTCTACGCCAACGAGGCGGCACTCCATCATCTGGGTTGCCAGCAGGAACAACTGCAGGGGCGCGAAGTGGGGATCCGCCCGCTCACCTTCTCCCAGCAGGGGCTGAGTGGTCATCTCCAGCACATCATCACCTTTGAAGGTCGTCAGGAGCTGATCATCGGTCAATTGCACCATGTGCAGGGCCAGCAGCTCTTTCTGATGGCGTTTCACCAGTCCCACTCCGGCCAGGTTCAGGAGCCGGATCCGGATGTGCGGATCGATCAGCTGATCGGCGAGAGCAAGCCGATGCGCACCCTCAAGCGGCTACTGCACCGCATCGCCCAGAGCCCCTCCAGCGTGCTGATTTGCGGCGAAAGCGGCACCGGTAAAGAGGTGGTGGCCCGCGCCGTCCATCGCCTGAGTCCGCGGCAGGACAAGCCGTTCATCGCCATCAACTGTGCCGCTATTCCCGAACAACTGCTGGAGAGCGAGCTGTTTGGCTATGTGAAGGGCTCCTTTACTGGCGCCTCCAGCGGCGGCAAGCAGGGCCTTATTCAGGCGGCCCATCAGGGCACCCTGTTCCTCGACGAGATTGGCGACATGCCACTCACCATGCAGGCCAAGCTGCTGCGGGTGCTGGAGCTGCGGGAGGTGACCCCCATCGGGGCCAGCCGGCCGGTGCCGGTGGATATCCGCATCATCGCCGCCACTCACCAGCATCTCGATCAATACATCGCCGAAGGGAAGTTTCGTGAAGATCTCTACTACCGCATCAACGTCATCCCCCTCAACCTGCCGCCGCTGCGGGAGCGGGAAGGGGACGTGGAGCTGCTGACCCACTACTTCCTCAACCTGCACACCAGCCGGATCGGCATCGTCTATCCCGGTCTGGCACCCGAGGTGATGGCGCTGCTCAAGGGGTATCGCTGGCCGGGCAACGTGCGCGAGCTCAGCAACCTCATCGAATATCTGGTCAACGTCAGTCAGGCGGGCGAGGTGATCGATGCCAGCCTGCTGCCCCCCAATATCATCCGCAATCAGGAGCCCCATCGTGTCACCGCCCAGTCGATCCCGGTGACCAACCTGGATGCGGCGTTCAATGTCCCTGCCACAGCGCCGCTTGCCACCACGGCGGAGAAGCTGCCTGAACCCGTTCCGGGTGAGAGCGGCCTTGAGAGCATGGAGAAACAGATGATAGAAGAGACCCTGCAGCGGCTCGGCAACAAGAAACTGGCCGCACAGGCGCTGGGGATTGGGATTGCCACCCTCTATCGCAAAATAAAGAAGTACGAGATTGCCGTGCAGAGCTGAAGATCTGGCGGCATCTATCCGGCCCGTGTCGTTTATCGGATGACACGGGTTTTTTATGGGAACAAGGCTTTGCGCCATTGCCGAACAGTGCTGAACGGATTGGCGGGGCAGGGGAGTGGCTGCATGGCAGAATGCAAAAAGCCCGCTCGATGAGCGGGCTTTTTTAATCTGGTGCGTCCTAGTGGATTCGAACCACCGACCCCCACCATGTCAAGGTGATGCTCTAACCAGCTGAGCTAAGGACGCATAATCAGTATTCTGTAATGGTGCGTCCTAGTGGATTCGAACCACCGACCCCCACCATGTCAAGGTGGTGCTCTAACCAGCTGAGCTAAGGACGCATCACAGAAAAAGTGGTGGGTTTAATTGGATTCGAACCAACGACCCCTACCATGTCAAGGTAGTGCTCTAACCAACTGAGCTATAAACCCACTTTCTCTTACTTCACTACGCCAGCGCTGCTGACGTGGTCGGCATACTACCCATGCCCCCCAAGGCTGTCAACAGGCCATATGCACAAAGGAGACTGTTTGCCCAGTTCTTGCGCAGCCTGTTGATTTTGCAGGCGAGTTGTCGCTCGCCAAGCCCTGTTACTGAGATCGCGACAGGGTAGTGCAGGCTTCCGGAGTGGCAAAACGGCCATAGATGTAGCGCAATCTCGCCCCCAGCATCAGGGCCGCGCTGGTGAGGCCGACGATAAAGCCGATCCAGAAACCCTGCGGCCCCATCCGCGGCACCAGCCAGTCGGTCAGACCCAGGATCATGCCGGTGGGCAGCCCCAGTCCCCAGTAGGCGACGATGGTGACGTAGAAGATCGCCTGGGTATCCTTGTAACCGCGTAGTGCGGCGGCCGCGACCACCTGCACCGAGTCGGAGATCTGATAGATGGCGGCGAAGAACAGCAAAATGGCCGCCAGGACGATCACCTGCTGATCATCGGTATAGATGGAGGCGATCTGCTCGCGCAGCAGTACCGTCATGGCTGCAGTGGCAGCGGCGATGGCCATCCCCAGCATCAAGCCGGTGCGAGCAGCCACCCGGGCATGATGGGGCTGCCCTTCACCGATGCTGTGACCGACCCGGATGGTCACACCCACCCCGATGGAGAGGGGCAGCATAAAGACCAGGCTGGAGAAGTTCAGCGCAATCTGGTGGCTCGCCACCGTCTCGGCGCCGAAGGGGGCCAGCATCAGGGCCACCACGGTAAACAGGGTCACCTCGCAGAAGATGGCCATGGCGATGGGGAAGCCCAAGCGGAACAGGCGCCAGATCCGGCTGCCGTTGGGGCGTGCGAGTCGGGAGAAGAGGTTGATCTCCTTGAAATGAGAGGAGAGCTTCACGTAGAGGATCATCGCCAGCAGCATGGCCCACAGCACGATGGCGGTAGCCACGCCACAGCCGACACCGCCGAGCTTTGGCATGCCGAAGTGACCGTGAATGAAGATGTAGTTGGCGGGGATATTGACCGCCAGCCCGACAAAGCCGATTACCATGGTGGGCATGGTGTGGGAGAGACCCTCACTGAAGTTGCGCAGCACCTGGAACATCACGAAGGCGGGCAGACCCCACAGGATGGCGTGCAGGTAGCCGGTGGTTTTGGCCGCCATCACCGGCTCCACATCCATGAACTGCAGCGCCAGCGGGCTGTAATAGAGCGCAATCATCGCCAGCGGGGTGACGATCAGTGCCAGCCAGAAGCCCTGATGGACGGCCGGGCGAATTGCCTCCCGTTTACGGGCGCCATTGAGCTGGGAGACGATGGGGGTGAGCGCCATGATGATCCCCTGCACCAGCAGGATCACCGGTAGCCAGAAGCTGGAGGCCACCGACACGGCGGCAAGATCGACCGCACTCACCTGACCCGCCATCACGGTATCGACGAAGTTCATGGCGACCTGGGCGACCTGGGCGACCAGTATGGGGCTGGCTAGACGGACGAGCTGCTTCGCCTCGGACCAATAACGTTGCACTGACACCTCCGAGTGGATCAGATAAGAGTAAAAAAAGAGCGGAAATCGGGAAGAGCCTTTGCACTTTCGGACGAAAGTGCAAAGGGTGGGGGAGGCATTCTAGCCTGAAATTCAGCCAGGACGAAATAGTTGCCACCCCAAGGGGCAGGATCAGGCGTCTTCGTGATCGCTGATCAGCAGGTTGGCGGCAGCATAGGCAGCTTGTTCGCGCAGTTCGGCGGGTACTCGCTCATCAGCGGCGACCGCGTTGAGGGCGCGGATGGTGGCGGCGATGGCCTTCGGCACATAGCCCTGCTCACCGGATCCAATCTGGTTATAGGCGATACGGATCGCTTCACAACATTGATATACCTGCATTTCTTTTTTCCTTGTTTACCCGGATGTGAACGGCGTCACTATAGCGATCGGGCGCAAGCTTGTCAGCCTGTACCCTTGTCTCACCCTCTGCCCGAGGTTAACCTGCCCTTTTTGCCGTAGCAGGAGACGAGAGATGTTCACTGGCATAGTGCAGGGGACCGCCGAACTGGTGGCCATCGAGGAGCAACCCAACTTCCGTACCCATGTGATCCGCATGCCAAGCCCGGCATGGGGAGAAGGGCTGGTCCTCGGCGCCTCGGTCGCCCACAACGGCTGCTGCTTGACCGTCACCCGGGTCGAGGGGGATCTGGTCAGCTTCGATCTGATGCAGGAGACCCTGCGTCTCACCAACCTCGGCCTGTTAAAGGTGGGGGACAAGGTCAATGTGGAGCGGGCTGCCCGCTTTGGTGACGAGATCGGCGGTCATGCCATGTCTGGCCATATCATCGGCATGGCAGAGGTCACCTCGGTGATCGATACACCTAACAACCGTCAGGTGTGGTATCGCCTCGCTCCCGAGCTGATGAAATATGTGCTGACCAAGGGGTACATCGGCATCGACGGCATCAGTCTGACCATAGGTGAGGTGCGCGAGCGGGAGTTTTGCGTTCATCTGATCCCCGAGACCCTGGCCCGCACCAACCTGGGTTGGGTGCGCGCCGGCTGGCCGACCAATATCGAGATCGATCCCCAGACCCAGGCCATCGTCGATACGGTGGAGCGGGTACTGGCGGCGCGCGGGGGTCACTGAAAGGAAACGGCTCGGTTTCAATCGCCTCATAAGCAAGGGCCTGCAGTGTGCAGGCCCTTGTTATTTACATGGTGAAAATATCCACTCAACTTTCTATGGCTCGCAGTCACAACATCTGCTCAGCTCTTTGCGACTTGCAGGCAAAACAGCTGCTCGGCCTTTTGTGACTCGCAATCAAAACAGTTGCTCGTCATCCGCATCCACAAACAGCTGCAAGCAGTCGCGGGCTTCGTCGCGGTGAAGCCGCAGGTGGATCGGATTGCAACAGGCCATGCAATCTTCGTAAAACTCCTGATCACCCTGGCTGGCATCCAGCTCGACCCGGGTATGGTGGCCACAGTGAGGGCAGACGATGCGCTTGCTGGTGTACTCGATCATGATAACCTCCTCGGGCCCTGGGGCCGCCTATCTACCCTGATTCTAGTCGGGCTGCAGGGGGTTAACCGCGAGCAAACGCACGTTTATGACAGAGATCAAGCCTGAGGGATGGCAAGGTGAAACCGGCTGGAGTGGTCGTGTGCGAAAGGAACAATCTGGTTGTGAATGACGGGTGAAAAGAGGGGAATTACCAACGGTTTTGTCTGGTAATAACAGGGGGCTGGAGCCCCCTGCGGATATGAGAACGCGAGCGCAGCAAGGCGCCGATAGGCGCTACTTGACCCAGCTGGCCAACATGTCGGCATTCAGCTCGGCCAGCGAGCCGAGCTGGTAGTTGGCGATGGCCAAACGTGGATCACCCACTAAAGCGGGATCCGGCACGATCAGCGCGGTCATGGAGGCCGCCTTGGCCGCCAGCAGGCCGGTAAAGCTGTCTTCGATGGCCAGACAATGAACCGGCTCTACCCCCAGTTTCTCGGCGGCGTGGATATAGACATCCGGGTGCGGTTTGCCGAAACGCTCCACCTCTGCGGAGTGCACCGCCATAAAGCGGTCGCGAATGCCGAGTTTGCCGAGCACCGCTTCTACCATCGCAAAGGGGGAAGAGGTGGCCAGACCCACTTTCAGGCCGCGGGCTTCGATAAGGTCGAGCGCCTCCAGCACACCGGCTTTGGCCTGACCTTCGGAGAGGATCAGGGCGTTGACCCGATCCAGAATGCGCTGTACCACCTCTTCCTGGCTCGGGCCGCTCCACGGGCGCAGGCGATACCAGTGGGCAACCAGCTGATCGATGCGCACGCCGATGGTCGACTCACAATCCTCGACGGTGTGGGGGTGACCCAGTTCGGAGAAAACGGCGATTTGGGCCCGTTGCCAAAAGGGTTCCGAGTCGATCAGAACACCATCCATATCGAAGATCACGGCAGCTAACATCTTGTACTCCTGACAAATTTGAAGAGGGGATTATAAGCCTGACGGGGAAATGCAAAAGGGGCATTGCCATGCCCCTTGCGCCCGATCACATCAGCAAACGTTTGTTTTGCTGTGGCAAAAAAGCCCTTAGAACAGTACTTCGACCTTGGCGGCCACGGCTTTGGCTTTTTCCACCGCATCCTGGCAATCCGCTGCGCGGGCCAGCGCCACGCCAAGACGGCGGCGACCGGCGATCTCCGGCTTGCCAAACAGTCGCAGCTGGGCGCCCGGCACCTTGGCAAGCGCCTCACCAATCCCCTGATAGCAGATATTCTGGCTGTGCCCTTCGCGCAGTACCACGGCGGAGGCGCTCGGCCCGTACTGGGTGATGGTGCCGACCGGCAGCCCCAGAATGGCGCGCACATGCAGGGCGAACTCGGAGAGGTCTTGCGAGATCAGGGTCACCATGCCGGTATCGTGGGGACGCGGCGAGACTTCGCTGAACCACACTTCATCGCCTTTTATAAAGAGCTCGACTCCGAACAGGCCGTAACCACCGAGGGCCTCGACCACCTTGGCCGCTACCTCTTTGGAGCGGGCCAGCGCCAGCTCGCTCATCACCTGCGGCTGCCAGGATTCGCGGTAGTCGCCATCTTCCTGCCGGTGGCCGATAGGATCGCAGAAGTGAATGCCATCGACGGCGCGTACCGTAAGCAGGGTGATTTCGTACTCGAAGGGAACGAAGCCCTCGACGATCACCTTGCCACGACCGGCGCGGCCACCCTCCTGGGCGTAGGTCCAGCTCTCATCCAGCTTGGCGAGATCGCGCAGCACGCTCTGTCCCTTGCCGGACGAACTCATCACAGGTTTCACCACGCAGGGCAGGCCGATGGCTTCAACTGCGGCGACAAACTCCTCCTTGCTCTGGGCAAAGCGGTAGGGGGAGGTGGGCAGACCCAGCGTCTCGGCGGCGAGGCGGCGGATCCCTTCCCGGTTCATGGTGAGCTGGGTAGCGCGGGCGTTGGGCACTACCTTGACCCCTTCTTGCTCAAGGGCAGCCAGGGTATCGGTGGCGATGGCCTCGATCTCGGGGATGATGAGGTCGGGTTTGATCTCGGCAACCAGGGCACGCAGGGCGTTGCCATCGAGCATGTCCAGCACGTGGGCAGCGTGCGCCACCTGCATGGCGGGGGCATTGGGGTAGCGGTCGGCGGCGATCACTTCGATCCCGAAGCGTTGCAACTCGATGGCGACCTCCTTGCCAAGTTCGCCGGAGCCCAGCAGCAGGGCACGGGTGGCGCCGGGGCGGGTTGCGGTTCCAAACATACGATCTCTCCTGATGTCGATGGTCATTATTGATGATCGCTATTACACAAATAGCGGACAAAAAAAGAGGCACGCATGGCGTACCTCAGGAAACGGGTTTGTGAGCGCGCTGCTCCAGATGGGTCAGCAAGGTAATGGCGCCAATGATGATGGCGGCGCCAAGCCACAGACGGCCGGGGGGCGCCCAGCCAAACACCAGCCAGCCCGCCAGCACGTTCATCGGCAGCTTGGCAAAATCGAAAGGCTGCACGAAGGAGGCCTCTGCCACGCTGTAAGCGCGAGCAATGGACATCTGGGCCAGTGCCGTCAGCACGCCGGAAGCGGCTACCAGCAGCCATTGGCTCTCGCTCGGCCACTGCCACTCCGGCAGTGCCAGCATGACGTTGAACGGGGTACTGAAAATAAGCAGGTAGACCACAATGGTGTGGGATGATTCGTTGGCTGCCTGATAGCGCACCATCAGGGAGTAACCTGCCCAGAACAGCGCCGCCGCCACCGGCAGCAGGGAGGCCCAGTTGAATTCGTCAGTCCAGGGGGCGAGGATCAGCATGGCGCCGGCAAAGCCCGCCAGGGTGGCCAGAATGCGGGTGCGGCTCACCTGCTCCTTGAGCAGCAGGGCGGAGCCCAGGGTGGCAAACAGCGGTGAGGTCATCAGCAGGGCGATCCCCTGCCAGATGGGGACGGGGTACGCCAGTGCCCAGAGCCAGAGTTGGATGCCGACTACCGCCAGCAATACGCGCAACAGGTGCAGCCGGAACTGATTGGTCATCAGGGATTGGCGCAAGCCATGACGAACCAGCCAGGGCAGCAGGCAGATCAGGGCGATCAGGTATTGATGGAAAGCGACCTGGGTCGATGGGAGGCCAAGCTTGAAGCTGACATACTGGCTCAGGCTGTTGACGGCGGCGAAGCAGAGTCCTGCCACCATCATCCAGACTGCACCGGCCAAAGGAGAGTGCCTGCGCGAGGGTATCATGGGATCCGGGTCGCTGGAAAAAAGTGCGGCGGATCATAACGGCAATCGTTTGTTCTGCCAAGGGTTGAAGCGCGGCCGCAGGGTTGGCTGGCGAGGAAGTGGCCTTGCATCAAAAAATTTGAACAAGTTGAGCATCTATTTTCGCTATCAGCAAATAAGCACAATGTTTAGAGTGACCTCCATCGACAGCAACGCTGTTCAACCGACAACCAAATGGAGTTTCACCATGGCCAATATTCTCGTACTCAAATCCAGCATCCTGGGTCAATATTCCCAATCCAACGCCCTGATCGACGGCTTCCTGGCTGACCATCAGGATGATGTCGTCACCGTGCGTGATCTGGCAGCCCTCAACCTGCCGGTGCTGGATGGCGAGCTGGCCTCCGGCCTGCGCGGTGGTGACAATCTCAATGAACGTCAACTGGCGGTGATCGCCCAGTCTGACGAGCTGATCGCCGAACTCAAGGCGAGCGACTTGGTGGTGATTGCGGCCCCCATGTACAACTTCAACATCCCGACCCAGCTGAAAAACTGGATCGATCTGGTGGCTCGCGCTGGCGTCACCTTCCGCTACACCGAGACCGGTCCGGTGGGTATGGTTGAAAATACTCGTGCGCTGGTGATCAGCCCCCGCGGCGGCATGCACGTCGGCAGCGCCACCGATCTGGTCACTCCCTACATGCGTACCGTGCTCGGTTTCATCGGTATCAAAGAGGTGGATTTCATCTACGCCGAGGGGATGGGTATGGGCCCGGATGCCCAGAGCAAGGGGATGGAAGCGGCCAAAGCGCAGCTTGAGGCTCTGGCTATCTAAGGGCTCTCTTCTATAAGGGCTCTCTATCCCGTCAGGGGTTATCTCTTCAAGGGGTTGCCCTGCGAGATACAAGAACGCAGCCATCAGGCTGCGTTTGTTTTTTGGTTAGATATGATTGCGACAGACGTTGCTGCTACAGAGAGTATCGCGGCAAGTGGTCGGTATAGACGTTCTGACAGAGTCACTACTCCATCATAAAGCGGCGACAACCACGCACCAGCAGCAATGCCACCGCGACCAGCAGGCCAAGCAAGAGGGTGGTCAGCCACTGTTCGGTACTTTGCGGCATGTGGGGCGTGAAGAGGCTGATCATCAACAGGGTACAGAGCGTGATCAACAGGCTCTGTCGGGTCATCAATATCATGGGGTCATCCTTGGTTTGCTCACCTGAAACGATTTTAATGCCCTCTTGTGACAGGGTGATGTATCCGTGCATCACCCTGTTGGGGCTCTTCAGACCATATCAGGTTTTTACCGCAGAGCCAGCGCCATCACTGGCGCTGTGATCCCGATCCCGCTAGCTCTCTTTATCTGAACTGTTTCTGCGCTGGCTGGTAGTGAAAATCGCCGCTGGCGAGCCGCGCTTCCAGTGCAGCCTGATCGATATCCTGCGCTTTGCAGAGATCATCCAGATCGTCATAGTGATCACGCAGCTGCATATTGACGACGCTCAGCAGCATGTTGATGTCCATGGTGGCGAACTTTTTCAAATCCATGATTATTTCTCCCGATCCAGTGATTGCAGCTGCTCGATGGCGGCGCTGACGCTGTGCAGATGCTGACGGATCGCCTCGCGGGATTCGCTTGGCAGATAGTCGGTCAGGGTATGTTGCCAGCTGCCCGCTTCGCTCTTGAGTTGCAGGAAGAGGGCGAGCCCGGCATTGGTGAGGGAGACCAGGCTGATGCGTTTATCCTGCTCGCTGCTCTCGGTAAAGATGATCCCTTTTTCGACCAGACGGCGGATCTCGCGGGAGATGCGCACCTTGTCCATGCCGCTCGCCTCGACCAGCTCTTTCTGGCTGATGGGGTAATTGGGGCCGAGCACCATCATCAGGCGCCACTGCGGCACGGTCAGCTGGTAGCGCTGTTCATAAAACTGTTCGAAGGTATCCCGTAGCATCTCGGCGGCATGTACCAACTGATAGGGCGGGTAGTGAGCGAGTAACGCTATGATTTTTGACATATTACACCCTGCTGTGACGGCTGCATCAGATGCAGTTTCTTTTGATACTTTGACATTGATGATACGAAACTCAAGCTGATTTGTCTGACCCGGTTGCGATGAAATGTGCGGTGGCGCACGCCCTCAAGGAAAAACCGGGTCTGACCGACGGGATTTTAAGCCAACGCTGTTCAGCCTTTACGCAACCAGATGAGGGCGTTTTGCTTGAGCCAGGCCTCGCGTGTGTGGATGGCGTAGAGCGCGGCCTCGTCGCGGCTGCCCGCTTGCCAGCTTTGTGGCTCCTGTTTGGGCAGCTTGCGCTGACCCAGCAGGCAGGCCGGAATGTGCGGGTTGGCCTCGATGGCGACCAGCAGATGGGGCTTGGCTGCCTCGGCACCCTCGGTAGCAAAGACCATCAGCGCCTTGTTATAGAGCAACCAGCTGGAGGCTTCATCGAAGCGCACCAGCAGGGCGGCCAACGCCTGCCAATCCCCTTGCAGTGCATAGAGGGTGGAGAGGTTGTAGCGGCAACCCAGCTCATCGGCCATGCAGATTGTAAGCAGCGCCAGATACTCCGCTTTGGCCTCGCCCAGTTTGCCAAGGCGCAGCAGGCAGTCGGCGCGGCCGGCTCTGGCGGCCAGCAGAGGACGCAGCTCGGGGGCACTCCAGCCGTGACCGGCGATTTGCTGCCAGAAGGCGTCGTCAAAGAGCGGAGTGGCATCAGCGATGATCTTCTCGAACCAGCCGAGGCGGGCCTGATGATCGCGGCAGCTGTCGGCCCGCTCGAACCAGGTCTGCCACTGTTGGGCCTGCTCGCCATTGAGGGCCACATCAGCGCTGGGGGCGGCCTGATACTGGTCGAGGTTGAGCAGCTGGTTGAGGGCGGTTTTCATGTTCTGGCGCTGGCGTTTGCAGAACTCGACAAAGGGGAGTTCACTGGCGGCGGCGCTATAGAGCATCTGGGCCATCTGCTTGTCGCGAAACAGGCTCAGCTCGGCGGCCAGACTGAAGCGGTACTGGGTGGTTGGGTCGTTCAAATCCTTCGGCTTGGGCCAGGTGGCAAAACCCATGCTGAAGCCATAACACCATTGACCGAGGGGGTGGCTCTGTTCGAACACCTGCTCGGGGTTATCGCTGGGCAGGCGGCACTGGCTGGGCAGGGCCAGCTGAGCGTCGTCGGCTTGGGATTCCAGCTCGGCGATCAGGTGGTTGAGGGCTTCTGCGCTTTTTTCATCCAACTCGGCATCCTGTTCCAGCAGACCAGCCAGCGGGCGTTGCCAGTCAGGGCTTTCCGGCCCCACCAGACGAGCACAGAGAAAACCGTGCAGGGCCGGGTAGGTCATGTCCTGATCGCTGTGGCTCTGGATCCATTGATTAAGATGGCGGGTACGAGTGGATGGGTTCATCGACAGTTCCTCTGGATTTGAACAGCCGCGAAGTCTACCTAAAAGTGGGGTTATTTGCAGCAAATGGCCGCCTGTTTGGCGATTTAATCACCATTGGCGGATAAGATAAGGGCGAAAGAGCGGCCAGTGGTGGCTTGGGGACTAGGCCGGATCACCGCTCTTGAGGTAACATGCGCGCCCATAGGGGCCATGTTCAGTTGGCCCATCCGGGTAATGAAAAAAGAGAGCACCATGATACAGATTGGCAAGATGAACACCCTCACCGTTGTTGAACTCGAAGATCGTGGCGCCTGGCTTGCGGCCGATGAGTACGGTGAACTGCTGCTGCCCAAACGTCAACTGCCGGAAGGGGTGAAAGAGGGGGATAGCGTGCAGGTCTTCCTCTATCTAGATGCCGATTGCGAGCCGGTGATCACCACCGACAAGCCATTTGCCATGGTGGACGAATTTGCCGGTCTGAAAGTGGTCAATGCCAACAAGATTGGTGCTTTCCTCGACTGGGGCATGAAAAAGGATCTGTTTGTGCCGAGCCGCGAGCAGAACAAGCCGATGCAGGTGGGCCACGTTTATCTGGTGCGTCTGCAACTGGATAACGAAGGGCGCATGGTCGGCACCAGCCGCATCGAGCGTTTCCTGACCCCGGCCGGCAGCAACTTCAAGGTCGGTGACGAAGTGACCGCGCTGCCGGGAGAGCACTCGCCCCTTGGCATCAAGGTGATCGTCAACGGTCAGTATCCCGGCATGCTGTTCAAGAACGAAGTGTTTGGCCGGGTGATGACCGGTCGGCCGCAAACCGCCTGGGTCAAGCAGGTGCGCGAAGATGGCAAGCTCGATCTGACCCTGCAAAAGCCGGGTCTGGCGCGGGTTGATGACGCTGGTGAGCGCATTCTGAGCCGGATGAAAAAGCAGGGCGGCAGTCTGGCGGTGGGTGACAAGAGCGAACCCGAGCTCATCTACAAGCTGTTCAGCATGAGCAAGGGCACCTTCAAGAAGGCGATCGGCGGCCTCTACAAGCAGGGCAAGATTGTCATCGAAGATAACGCCATCACTCTGGTGGCCACAGAGACCGACTCGGCAGTGGATAGCGAATAAGATGCCGAGTCCCTGTGTTGGCCTCTGCAAGGCGAAAGATGGGCTTTGCCTTGGTTGTGGCCGCACCCTGACCGAGATCGGCCACTGGTCGGCGATGGATAGCAAGGCCCAGCTGGCGGTGATGGCCGAGCTGAATGGCTCGAAAAGCACCCACCGCTGTCCGGGTTGTGGCGAACCGGCCTATTGCGCCGTCTCTGCCGGTCAGACCATCGCCCAGTGCTGGTGCAGCCAGTTGCCGGCAATGCCGATGCAGGAGGCCAGCGCTTGCTGGTGCCGCCGCTGTCTGGCCAAGGCCATCGCGGCGCAGGATTAGCAGAGAACAGCAATAAGAGTGCACAGAAACAAGAAAGGCGCCGATGGCGCCTTTTTTATGCCTGCTGCTGGCGATGCCAGCGCACATGCACTTGATCTTCGGTCAGCAGACGGGGCAGCAGGAAGGTGGCGAAGATCACCTCAAACTCATCCTGATGATCCAGCAAACCGACCCACACTTCGACCCAGCGCTCCATATCGACCGGCTCACCCAGCTCGGTCGACCAGTCGGCATTGGGCAGGGTTGCCTCCACGGCGCCACGCTGCTCAAACTCCAGGGTGATGTCGACTATTTGTTCGGGGGCCAGCATATCGGCGGCCTGCTCAAGAAACTGATCATAGGCCCATTCGACCAGCTGATCCGGGGTACGCTGTTCCATGAAATCACTCCAGATACATCGAGGTTCGCTACTGTAACAATTATTGGCTGTGGCGGCCAGACCAGTACGCCGGGCGTGGCTGGCCTGTCCAAGTTGCCGTTGGGGGAGTATGGTTAAGGCGCGGATCATCTGGCAGGGAGTAAGGGGATGAAGCAGCGGGGACGGCGGCAACAGATCAAGCGACGGCGCGAGGCCTGGTGGTGGCACTATCTGCCACTCCACCACGAGACGGTGGGCGGCCATCTGGGCCCACCGGAGAAACCCGATGAGCCCTGAGGATCAGTCGGCCTGATGCACCCGATTGAGGGTGATCTGGCCCAGTTGCCCCATCTGGCGGCGGATCCAGACCGAACGCTTCTGCACATAGGGTGACGGGGGCTTGACCCGATAGCGCCACGGATTGGGCAGGGCGGCGGCCAGCAGGGATGACTCGTAGCGGGTCAAGCGGCTGGCCGGTTTGCCAAAGTAGGTGCGGGCAGCTGCTTCGGCGCCATAGATGCCGGGGCCGAACTCCACGATATTGAGATAGACCTCGAGAATACGGGCCTTGTCCCAACCCAGCTCCATCAGCAGGGTAAACCAGGCCTCCAGCCCCTTGCGCAGGAAGCTGCGATCACTCCACATAAAGAGGTTCTTGGCGGTCTGCTGGCTGAGGGTGCTGGCACCGCGCACCCGTTCGCTGTGCTGGTTGTGCTTGAGCGCGGCGTTGATGGCATCCATGTCAAAGCCGTTGTGATCGGCAAAGCGCTGATCCTCGGCTGCGATCACCGCCAGTTGCAGCTCTTTGGAGATGGACTCCAGATCTACCCATTCATGGCGCACCTGGGTGATCTTGGCGGGCGGAAAGAGGGCCCGCTCGATACGCCAGCTCCACATCGGCGGATCGATAAAACGGAGTAAGGCGACCGAGCCAACCGAGCAGAGCAGCCCGGCCAGCGCGATCTTGCCTGCCCACCTCAACACCCGGCGCCCAAGGGATGCAGATGGACGCTCAGGGGCCACAGAGTCAGGGTCAGACTCCCACTGATAGTGGCTGGGATCATCGGGATCCGGAATTATTGGGGCAACCATTCGATGTGGCAAAACTTCTCGTCAACACGGCGGGAGAGCAGCATACGGGCAAACAAGTGCTCATACTCTTGTTCTTCATTGCCAAGGCCTACCCAGATCTCGGCATAGTCGGTATCGCTCACCGCAAAACCCACGTCCGCTTCCCAGTCATCGGCCGGGTCGGTTTCGGCCAGCAGGCCGCGATCGTTGAACTCCTGATTGAAGCGGGCGATCTCCTGCTCCGGCAGGTTGTCAGAGGCCAGCTCCATAAAGAGTTCGAGGGCGGTATCGAGCAGTTCCTCGACGCTGTGCATTTCGTCATTCATAGACATAAGCGGTCTGTTCCAGAAAAGAGAAAAAGGTGCCAGCGCAGATCACTGCCTGCGGGGCGGCGCTATTCTAGCGGTCGGCAGACCCCTTGGCGAGATGAGGCGAGCCGCTGTGGCCTGTTTTTGTGCCAATAAAAAACCGGATCCAGTGACAGGATCCGGTCTTCATTGGGGGAAGGGGTCACGCATAGGGCGTCAGCTCATCCCTTCTTGTCATCGGCGAAGGTGATGTTGAGCTCCAGTACCGACAGCTCATCACTCTTCTGATCCAGTTGGACGGTTATCTTCTCCGGATCAATGTTGACGTATTTGCGGATCACATCGAGGATGTCCTGTTTGAGCTGGGGCAGGTAATCCGGCCCCCCTCTGGATGAACGCTCGTGAGCAACAATGATCTGCAACCGCTCTTTGGCCAGTTGTGCGGTGTTCTGTTTCTTGTTGGAACGAAAATAATCCAATAATGACATGTTTAACTCCCGAACAGTCGGCTAAAGAAGCCCTTCTTCTCTTCTTCCAGAAAACGAAATTCCTTGGCATCGCCCAGCAGGCGGGACACCGCATCTTCGTAGGCCTGACCGGCATCGGACTCCTTGTCCAGAATGACCGGTTCGCCGGAGTTGGAGGCGCGCAACACCGCCTGGGACTCCGGGATCACCCCGAGCAACGGGATGGCCAGGATCTCCTGCACATCCTGCACGCTCAGCATGTCGCCGCGGTTGACGCGGGTCGGGCAGTAGCGGGTCAGCAGCAGGTGCTCCTTGATGGGGTCTTCGCCACGCTCGGCGCGGCGGGACTTGGAGGCCAGGATGCCAAGGATGCGGTCGGAGTCACGCACGGAAGAGACTTCCGGGTTGGTGGTGACGATCGCTTCATCGGCAAAATAGAGTGCCATCAGCGCGCCTGCCTCGATCCCCGCCGGGGAGTCGCAGACGATGTAATCGAACTTCATTTCTGCCAGTTGATCCAGGATCTTCTCGACCCCCTCACGGGTGAGGGCATCTTTGTCTCGGGTCTGGGAGGCGGGCAGGATAAACAGATTTTCCGAGCGTTTGTCCTTGATCAGCGCCTGATTGAGGTTTGCTTCCCCATTGATGACGTTGACGAAGTCATACACCACGCGCCGCTCGCAGCCCATGATGAGATCCAGGTTTCTCAGACCGATGTCAAAGTCAATGACCACTGTCTTGTGACCACGCTGGGCTAAGCCGGTGCTCAGGGCCGCACTGGTTGTGGTCTTGCCAACGCCACCTTTACCCGATGTAACGACTATGATTCGCGCCATTCTCGCTTCCTTGTAACTCTATTTGATACGGTCTATTCGGAGTTGTTCATTGTCCAGCCGGACGTGTACCGGTTGCTGGATCAGGCCTGCCGGCAATGCATCGCTCAGCTGGAATGTGCCCGCGATGGAGAGCAGCTCGGCCTGTAATTGCTGGCAATAGATCCGGGCCTGGGTGTTTCCCCGGGCACCGGCAATGGCTCTGCCACGCAGGGTGCCATAAATATGAATGCTGTCATCGGCGAGCACTTCGGCTCCCGGACTGACGGACCCCAGCACCACCAGCGAGGTGCCGGCGGCGTAAATCTGCTGGCCGGAACGAACCGGTCCCACATGTACCTTGCTCGGGATCAAGGGGGCGGGTTCGGGCTCGGGAACCACCACAGGCGCGGCTGGCGCGGGGGCAGGCTCGGGTTCCGGTTCGCTCTTGCGACTCTTGCCCGAGGCCATCACTGCCAGTCCCACCGCCTTGGCGGCTGTCTTCATCTCTTCACTGCGCGCCCCCGTGATGCCGACCAGCACAAACTCTTCGGACTCCACCAGCTCCTTGAGCTGTTCGAAATCGGGAATATGTTCCAGTCGGGAAACATTGATCACCAGCGGCGCACAATTAAAAAAGTAGGGTGCCTGGGCCACTTTTTCGGCCAACAACTGACGTATCCGCTCAGGCTCGCCATCGCTGATATGCAACACAGAAATAGTGAAGGTGGTCCCTTTCAATTCGTTATCGCGCTCAACCATGAATCTTCCCCGAGGCAGAGATGCTAATCCGTTATTGTTATTCAATTCCTGATGTTATAGTTTGCCCCCATCAGAGGCAATAAACTCGTCGGATTATATCAATTTCCATGTTGTGTGCAGTCTATAAAAGTCGCAAAAAAGCCGAGACCTACCTTTTTGTTGAAAAAAGAGAGGATTTCTCCCGCGTTCCCGAGCCATTGCTGAGCGCATTCGGGCGTCCCGAGCTGGTGCTGATGACCAAGCTGGATCCGGCCAAGCCCTTGGGTCTGGCTGATGTCGGCAAGGTGATGGCCGCGCTGACCAACCAGGGGTTCTACCTGCAGGTGCCGCCGCCCCCTGAGAATTTGCTGGAGCAGCACAAGGCCAGCCTGAAAAAACCATCCTGAATATCCAGCCCCGTGGTGCGTTCTGCCCAGCGGGGCTAATTCTTTGTGACTCTGCATGACGCATTCCGGCTCCGGAGAGGTAGCTTGCGATAATCCCGTGACAGGATCTGGCCAAATTAAACCCTCCCTTTGGTGATATTCACTTTTCGCTGTTTAAATAGAAAGTCAATCTGCCCCCAACACCATATCTTCAACCTTTGCTGGCGCTCACAAAAATAGCGAGTGGCGCGTACTCATATCCTCCATTTCAACGGCTATTGGCTCATTCATCGATTATTTTCAGCCTCTTCCTTGGGCGCTTTTTTGGCCTCCACTGCGTGATGATTTGTCCATCAAAGGGCGCGTAAAGAGGGCGATGATAATTGTGCTAAAACCAGTTTGCGCGATGCGCTGTGGCCAAAATGATGAGCTAACCCCCTGTTTGTGTGCTTGATTGTTTGCCCTGATCACGAAAGTGCCACATAGGTGGAAATCAATGTGGCGGCGTGATAATCCGCAGGGGGAGTGGTAACCGCGTCTTGCCAAACAAGGGTATGCCCAAAGTGGAGGGGATTGAGCTTAGGGGCCATCTCGATATCGATTAGTTGTGAAACCGTGACAGGGGCAAGATAGCGGGTAAAGGTTACTGGCAGGGTAGAACGTCGCTTCCAATCCATTGAGACGAGTTAATCAAGGTATGTAATTGGAGAGGTATTTAGAAAAAGCAATCAGCATCGCAGTGGCGTAGCAGGGACATATCAGCGACGCCCTACAGTGAAATGGTCGGTATGCCGGTTTAAGTGCCCGGCATCCCATCTGGGCAGTAAAAAAGGCGGGATATCCCGCCTTTGTTCAGATGAGGGTCGCAACCCCTATTTATTCGCAGGCAACCTGCATCACCTTGATGGCCAGACCGCCACGGGAGGTTTCACGGTACTTGGAGTCCATGTCCTTGCCGGTGATGTACATGGTCTCGATCACCTTGTCCAGGGAGACGCGCGGCTTGGAGGTACGACGCAGGGCCATACGGGAGGCGTTGACAGCCTTCATGGCTGCGATGGCGTTACGCTCGATGCAAGGCACCTGTACCTGACCGGCAACCGGATCACAGGTCAGACCCAGGTTGTGCTCCATGCCGATCTCGGCAGCTTCGCAGACGTGCTCCGGGCTACCGCCCATCAGCTCGGTCAGACCGGCAGCGGCCATGGAGCAGGAGACACCCACTTCACCCTGACAGCCCACTTCGGCGCCGGAGATGGAGGCGTTCATCTTGTAGAGGATGCCGACGGCACCGGCAGCCAGATAGAAGCGGGTGTACTCGTCGCGGCCAACCGGCTGGATGAACTTGTCGTAGTAAGCCAGTACGGCCGGGATGATACCGGCAGCGCCGTTGGTCGGGGCAGTGACCACTCGGCCACCGGCAGCGTTCTCTTCACTCACGGCCAGAGCGAACATGTTGACCCAGTCAACGATGTTCATCGGGTCGCTCGAGAGGTTCTCGTTGGTGTTGAGCTGACGGTAGAGCGGTGCGGCACGACGGGGTACGCGCAGCGGGCCGGAGAGAACACCTTCGGTACGGCAGCCGCGCTCGATACCTTCACGCATGGTGTTCCAGATCTTGCCGAACTTCTTGTAGATCTCTTCCGGAGTGTTGAAGCACTTCTCGTTTTCCATCATCAGGGCAGAGATGGAGAGACCGGTCTGGCTGCAATGGGCAACCAGCTCAGCGGCGCTCTTGAACGGATAGCGTACGGACATGTCGCCGCTGTCAGCCTTGCCGAAGTTCTCTTCGTCAACGATAAAGCCACCACCGATGGAGTAGTAGGTCTTGCTGTAAACCACTTCATCTTCGATCAGGGCAGTCAGCTTCATGCCGTTTTCGTGCAGCGGCAGGGCTTCGTCGTGGAATACCATGGCGTCGCGCGGGAAGCTGACGGTGTGGCAGTGCAGGCCGATCGGCAGGCGCTCGGTCTGCTCAACACGGGAGATAAACTCGGGGATGGCATCGATATCAACATTTTCCGGCAGGTTGCCAGCCAGGCCCATGATGATGGCAGTGTCGGTATGGTGGCCTTTGCCAGTCCAGGAGAGGGAGCCGTAGACATCGACATTGATCCGGGTTACATCGCGGATCTTGCCGCCCGCGCGCAGCTCGTCAACAAACTGTTTGGCCGCTTTCATCGGGCCAACAGTGTGGGAAGAAGAGGGGCCTACACCGATTTTGAAGATATCAAAAACGCTGATCATGTCACTATTACCTCAGGGTAGAAGGGGGCGGCATGCCCACTCACAGAAATTTGGGAGATCCATGGAGCGCGCTTGTCAGCGCAGGTCACAGAACCAGATAACCGTAGTGTAACGGTTCCAGACCTAAAAAAAGTTGAAATAGATCTATTTTTGTTGAATCTGAGGCGCGAGTATAAAATTTATTTTTGTGCTTATCCATTTTGTTAAGCGTTTGCCCATAAAAATACCCGGCGATGCCGGGCATTTCGGAACCAAATGGAGTCATTTGCCGTTTTTTAACATTCGGTAATGTTAACGGCGAGGCCGCCACGGGCCGTCTCCTTGTATTTGGTCTTCATATCGTTGCCGGTCTCCCACATGGTCTTGATCACCTTGTCCAGTGACACCTTGTGCTCACCGGTGCCGCGCAGGGCGAGGCGGGCGGCATTGATCGCCTTGACCGCCCCCATGGCGTTGCGCTCGATGCAGGGCACCTGCACCAGTCCGCCTATAGGATCGCAGGTGAGGCCGAGATTGTGCTCCATGCCTATTTCGGCGGCGTTCTCCACCATGGCCGGGCTGCCACCCAGCAGTTCGGTCAGCGCGCCAGCCGCCATGGAACAGGCGACTCCCACTTCACCCTGACAGCCCACTTCGGCCCCGGAGAGGGAGGCGTTCTTCTTATATAAGATGCCGATGGCAGCCGCGGTGAGGAAGTAGCGGATCAGCGTCTCGTCATCCACCTTGTGCACGAAGCGATCGTAGTAGTGCAGCACGGCGGGGATGATGCCCGCAGCGCCATTGGTGGGGGCGGTGACCACCCGGCCACCGGCGGCGTTCTCTTCGTTGACCGCCAGCGCAAAGAGATCGACCCACTCCATCACCATCAGCGGATCCTTGTTGAAGTTGGTCTCGCAACTGAGCTGGCGGAACAGCCCCGGGGCGCGGCGCC
Organism: Aeromonas sp. Y311-2; assembly: GCF_027706025.1. Lineage (NCBI taxonomy): Bacteria > Pseudomonadati > Pseudomonadota > Gammaproteobacteria > Aeromonadales > Aeromonadaceae > Aeromonas > Aeromonas sp. Y311-2. The sequence continues at coordinate 116,646 of NZ_JAPDCL010000009.1, forward strand.
GAACCTTGAGGCCGCCCGGCAGCACCCCTTCGCTTTTGCAGCCTCGCTCGACGCAGCCCTGCATCGCCTGCCAGATCTTGCGTAGCCCAGCTTTTATCTGCTCATCGCTGTGAAATACCCGCTCATTGGCCAGGATCAGCCCAGAGATGGAGAGGCCGCTCTCCTGACAGTGGGCCAGCAGTTGGGCGCCGCTGTCGAACGGGTAGGGGACAGGGTGCTCGGCATCAGACTTGGCGGCCTCTTCTTTGGCGGTGGCAAAGTGGCTCTCTTCAATGATGAAGCCGCCCCCGATGGAGTAGTAGGTCTGGCTGAAGCGCAGGTTTTCCTCTTTATCAAAGGCCCGCAGAGTCATGCCATTGGTGTGGGCCGGCAGGGTTTTTCGGCGGTTGAAGATGATGGCACCGGTGCGGGGAAAATGGCTTGGTTGTTCGCCTGCCAGCGGCAGGTTCTGTTCCTTTTCCACTCGAGCCAGAATGGCGGGAATCGCATCGATATCGACCGATTCCGGTTCAAAGCCCGATAACCCCAGAATGATCGCCTTGCCAGTGCCGTGCCCTTTACCGGTCTGGCCCAGCGAGCCGTAACACTCCACTTCGACCCGTGTGATCTGCGGCAGATGGCCTTGCAGCTTGAGCTGCTGAACGAAGGCATAGGAGGCACGCATGGGGCCGACGGTATGGGAAGAGGAGGGGCCAATTCCGATGGAAAACAGGTCAAACACGCTGATCATGACATCAATCCGGTGATGGTTTATGTCTGTTTATTCTAGGATTTTTGCCATGGATAGGAAGCGGGGATGTGCGGTGCTGTGACATGGACACAGATTATGGGGCTGGGGGGACCAAGAAAGTTGAAGGGGCTGATCCCCTTCAACCGGCCTGATCAGTCGAGAAATTCGCACAGGTAGGCGGTGGGGGTTTTCACTTCCAGTTTGAAGGAGGAGTGACCGGCCACCAGGAAGGATTCACCCTGGCTGTAGGTGTGCCACTCATCTTCATCAGCCAGCTGGATGGTGAGGGCGCCCTTGATCACTGTCATCCGTTCGGGGGCGGCGGTGTTGAACAGGTAGTCACCGGCGTTCATCACCCCGACGGTTGATTTATCGCCTTTTTGTTCGAAACCGATGGATTTTACATTTCCGTCGAAATACTCGTTAACTTTCAGCATCTTTACATCCCTGTGTGTACGTTTGTGCAGCCAAACTAGCACAATCTTTTGCCAGTTGTCATGGGGGATGAGGTAAAAATCGCCGAGACCGCTTTGAATCTTCACTTTTTCGCAAACTTATTAATAGCCAAGGTTAATGATTTGCTGATTTAAAACAGCAATTAAATGTGAGATAACACGCGCAAACAGGGGAATGGGCAGCCGCTCATTCCCCTGTTTGGTTAATTGCACTGGGAAAAGTGTGAATTTTGCTACATAAAGGAACATATTGTGTTAACTAAAGGACTCATTAAAAATCATCGGCTTCCAGGTTGTGGTCGCCATGGTACTGGGCGCAGTGGTCGGCGCGTTCATGGGTGAACAAGCCACCGTGTTTGCACCGCTCGGTACCCTGTTTATCCAGCTGATCAAGATGCTGGTGATCCCGCTGGTGGCGGTTGCCATCCTCTCCGGCGCCGCCAATCTGGGCGCCAGCCCGGCTGCGGGCAAGATCGGTGCGGCTACGCTGGCCTTCTTCCTCGTGACCTCCGCGTTGGCCGTGTTGCTGGCGCTGGTGATGGGGCAGATCTTCAAACCGGGTGTCGGGGTTGATTTCGCTTCCGTTGCCTCCATGTTTGGCGGTGACTATGCCGATAAAGGGGCGTTGCCGGATGCAGTCGCCACCCTGCTTGGCATGATCCCCACCAACGTCTTCAACTCCCTCAACGAAGCGAACATCCTGCAGATCCTGGTGTTCTGCATGTTCCTCGGCATTGCGCTGGCCAAACAGCCGCGCGAGCGGGCCAAGCCACTGGTCGATGGGCTCAATACCCTGGTGGATGCCTTCGTCTGGATGATCAACAAGGTGATGATCATCGCGCCGCTCGGGGTGTTCGGTCTGATGGCGGAAGCCATCGGTACCTATGGCTTCGATGTGCTGACCCTGGTGCTCAAGCTGTTCGTGGTCTATGTGGCTGCCATCCTCATCTTCGGCTTTGTGGTCTATCCGCTGCTGGTGATGATGTTCTCCAACACGCCGGTAATGAAATACCTCTCTGCCATGAAGAAGCCGCAGATCGTGGCCTTCTCCACCGCCTCTTCCATGGCGACCCTGCCGGTCAATATGGAGACCTGCGAGCATGATCTGAAAGTGACCAACGCGACCGCTTCCTTCGTGCTGCCGCTGGGGGCCACCATCAACATGAGCGGCAACGCCATCTATTACGGTCTGGTCGCCATCTTCTTCGCGCAGGTTTACAACATCGATCTGAGCGTCGGTGCCTGGGCGGCCATCATTGTGACCTCCACTCTGGGGGCGATCGGTCAGGCCGGTGTGCCGGGCCCAAGCTTCCTGGTGGTTGCCGTGCTGCTGGCGGCCGGGATCCCCATCGAAGGGTTGCCGCTGCTGTTCGCGCTGGATCGTCTGTTCGACATGATCCGCACCTCCCTCAATATCACCGGCGATGCGGCCTGTGCTGTCATTGTTGACCGCTTCAGCCCGGAATATGACCCGCAGCGCTGGAACAAGGCATAATTGCTTTGAACTGGGCTGAGATATAACAGCCCTAAGCTGATACTGCGTAACGCGAGCCCCTGCCATGATGGCGGGGGCTTTTTTATATCTGCCGGACAAGTATCAGAGCAAAGGTGTGCACAAGAGATTGCTGACGGATGTAGCTGTGTTGAATGGAGAGTACAGGAGGGGAAAACATCAGTTGTGGGCATGGGCCGTATGGCGTCAACCGGCCTGTTGTAGATGCCGGGGTAGGGGATTGTCAAACGGCGGGTAACAAAAAGGGGAGCCTTGCTCCCCTCGGATATGATCTGCTGCTGGTTCTACTCCATCAGGCCATATGGTTAAACCATCCTGGTTACACCCTTGTGGCGAAAGAAACAGCGTCAACGTGATGAAATCATATCTATGTTGACCATCTCGGCATTGTCACTGAAAAGCGCCAGTTGGTGGCGATTAAACAGACATGGCAAAGAGGGTCAGTCCGGATTGATGCCTCTCTATCCGGCTCAGAACTGTGACAGTGAGGGCAGAGAGACAGCAACCAGGGTGAAAAACACCGTGAAAACGGCAGTAACGACAAACTCTTTCATTTTTCTCTCCCTAAGTTGTTGGTTGATGTAGTCAAGATACCATAACAAGGGGGTAAAACAAGGTGTAAATTGATAAAATAGCCACTTTATGTTTTTGGTTGGTTGAAGTGGCTGTTTTTGTCATATTGAGCTGATTTTATCACCTGATCTGGCATGGTAGGCATTCAAGATTCTGTTTTTATAATTATTTCATTTAAATTCAATTGGTTGGTGAGATGCTGGTTGGTTTTGTGGAGGGTTTTGTATGGAGCTCAAGTGGCGTTTTATAAGTTTTCACCCTTGCAACAGTGCCATTGAGGTCATAAAAAGTGTGTAAGGCCATGGTTTGACGATTCCTGACGTAGATAGCTCATCCAAAAGAAGTCTATCGAGACAATCTGGTTGCCAGCCCTTGTCGTACCATCACTTTATCAGTCCGGAGTCTCCGCATTTTTACAGCAATATACTGGCTTCATAGGGAGGAGATCGGTGCATCCGGGGGATACAGAGTGGCAGCTGGCTGTTTTATCACCGCCAATTTTCCCGCCGGCCTCGGAATAGACATGGCCGCAGCAAGAGTGAGGTGCGTAATCGGCCAGAGGCGCACTCTCTGGCTGAGCTGGGCTGGGTGCGAGCAGCGATTTGCGTGGGCGGTGCACCTGCGTGAGTCATGTGAGTGCAATACGAGAGCAGCGCCGGAGCATGGTTGGGGAAGATATCTGAATCCCTTCTACAAGATTGAGATATAAAAAGCGGCGTATGACGAGGAGGCTGAACAAGCTCGTTTCAGGGTCGACAGAGCACAGGTCAACGCAATCCGGTTCGCAGTGATAAAAGATCCACGACAATACCGGAACGGTATCTTTGGCTGATATCGGTTGGTGCGAGGAGGTGGACGTTAACGATCCGTCAGACGGAGCAAGGGTTGGGGATCAGGCAACCCGTATGGTGAGGGGCACACAGCGTGCCGATGCACCCGTTTTTGCAAGATATTAAAAAACCCTCCGATGGAGGGTTTTTGTCATCAACAGCCGGTAAAAAGCTGCGAGGCTTAGAACAGGGTGGTGGAGAGGTTGTAAAGCTCCTGATCGAACGGACGCTTCATGTTCTCGATGCAGTCGATGATGTCGTGGTGTACCAGCTCGTTGCGCTGGATACCGACGCAGCGACCACCGTGACCAGCCAGCAGCTGCTCAACGGCGTAAGCACCCATACGGCTGGACATGATGCGGTCACGGGCAGTCGGGGCACCGCCACGCTGGATATGACCCAGGATGGTGGCGCGGGTTTCACGACCGGTCAGGGCTTCGATGTCCTTGGCCAGCGCGTTCACGTCGGTAACGTGCTCGCAGATGGTGATGATGGCGTGCTTCTTGCCCTTGGCTTCGCCTTCCTTGATCTGCTTGAGCAGCTTCTCTTTGTCGAAGGCTACTTCCGGCACGATCACATACTCGGCACCACCGGCAACGGCAGCAGACATGGCCAGATCGCCACAGTGGCGACCCATGATCTCGACCACGGAGATACGGTGGTGGGAGCTGCAGGTGTCGCGCAGACGGTCGATGGCGTCAACTACCACGTTCAGGGCAGTATCAAAGCCGATGGTGAAGTCGGTACCGGCGATATCGTTGTCGATGGTGCCCGGCAGGCCGATGCAGGGGAAACCCTCTTCAGTCAGCTTCTTGGCCCCCATGTAGGAGCCGTCACCACCGATGACGACCAGCGCATCGATACCGTGTTTTTTCAGGTTTTCGATCGCTTCGGCGCGCACAGCGGGGTCTTTGAAAGCAGGGAAACGGGCGGAGCCGAGGAAAGTACCACCACGGTTCACCACGTCGGAGACGCTGTGACGCTCCAGCTTGACGATGCGATCCTGGTGCAGACCGAGGTAGCCATCATAAATACCGTAAACTTCCAGGCCATGATGCAAACCGGCGCGAACCACGGCGCGAATGGCTGCGTTCATACCCGGTGCGTCTCCACCACTGGTCAAAACACCAATACGTTTGATTTGTTTGGTCATGAGTGCCTCTGGATCTGAGTTGTCAAATACGAATGTTTAAATAGACAAGCCACTTTTACTATATCGGCTTTCATATGGGATGCGGGGGCCACCATAGGAAAAGCGATACAAGAGAGGGGACGAGCCCCTCTCTTTGCCGTAATCAGCGATTACTTGGCAGCGCCAGCGATGATCTGGGAGAAGTCGTCCACTTTCAGGGACGCACCACCGACCAGGCCACCGTCGATGTCCGGCTGACCGAACAGATCGGCTGCAGTGGCGCCAGTGACGGAACCGCCGTACAGGATCTGTACTTTGGCAGCAACGGCGGCATCAAAACCGGCCAGGTACTGACGGATGTGAGCGTGAACGGACTGAGCGATCTCCGGAGTGGCAGTCTTGCCAGTACCGATGGCCCATACCGGCTCGTAAGCGATAACGGCGTTGTTGAAGGAAGCGATGCCGCAACGGTCGATAACGGCTTTCAGCTGGGTCTCAACCACGTTCTTGGTCACGCCGGCTTCGAACTGCTCCAGAGTTTCACCGATGCACAGAACCGGCACCAGGCCGCCTTTCTGGATCGCTTCGTACTTGGCAGCAACCACGTCGTCAGTCTCTGCGTGCAGGGTACGACGCTCGCTGTGGCCGACCAGAGAGTAGGTGCAACCAAAGGCTTTCAGCATGGAGGGGGCGTTTTCGCCGGTGAAGGCACCAGACTCGTGAACGTCAGCGTTCTGGGCACCGTAGGCAATCTTGCTGCCAGCGGTCAGTTGCTCAACCAGACCCAAAAAGATAACCGGCGGGCAGACGGCGACTTGCACAGAAGGATGAGCGGCAGCAGCCGGGGTCAGTCCTTTGATCAGAGCTTCTACAGAAGCCTTGGTGCCGTTCAGTTTCCAGTTACCCATTACCAGGTGCTGTCTCATCTTGTATATCTCCTAGGCATTTGATTGCGCGACATTATATGAATTGAACCGAGCCCAAGATAGCTGACCCGGCGGCAAATGACGTAATTTTTTTTCGCTTTCCTGATCCAAATCAGGAATGAAACGCTTGATCGCTCATTCGTTAACCTGCCCCCGCAAGCGAGCCCACCATACCCCAATCCATTCGTGGATGGCAGCTTCGGAATACATCAAATAACGCCCTTTGGGCAAATAACTGTAGAGCGGCTGGGGTACCTGGCTCTGCTTGGCGGTGTAATCTGTGGGGGCCGGCACGGCCTTGAGTCCCTGACCCTGATAGAGGGCCATGGCGCGTGGCAAATGAGTGGCCGAACTAACCAGTGCCACCTCTTTTCCTTTCAGATGGCGGCTGATACTGACCGCTTCATCATGAGTGTCTTTGTTGTTTTCAAACAACGTCATTCGCGAACGGGATATGCCAAGGCTCTCGGCCATCCGGGCATTGACCTCGGCATTGGAGAGCGTATCCCCCGACACATAGCCGGAGAACACCAGCTCGGCGTCCGGATAGGCCTGGGCGAGGCGAACCCCTTCGAGGGTGCGGGCCAGGGCGATATTGTTCTGCCAACTGCGCATCGGCACCGCCGGGTCGCTGACATGACCATTGCCGAGCACCACGATGGCGTCGATGTTGGGATGCTGGCTCACCTCGAACGGCGGGAAGGTTTGCTCCAGCCCGCGGGCCAGTTCATAGCTCACCGGCCGCATCCCCATCAGGGCCACAATGAGCAGCGAGAGAGTGGCCAGCAGTTTGCCGGTTTTCTGAAAACGGGTGAACCAGAGCAGCAGCAGGGCGACCAGCAGCAGGGAGAGGGAGAAGGGGAGCGGCATCAACAGCTGACCCAGCCACTTTTTGAGCACAAACACGACAGACACTTCCTTGAGTTTTCAGCAAATTCGGGATGTGACAGAATACCTCTCTTTTTTGGGATGGCCACAACCCTGTGGCGCTAATGTTGAGTTTCTCCTTGAAGCACGATCAGAGTTTTGACGGGCGCGCCGACAAGTTCGCCCGCAACATTTACGACTCCACCAAGGGGCGCATCCGCACCACCATTGTCTGGAGCGACATCGAAGCCTGCCTGGCCCGCCTTGGCAACCGACCGCTGCGCATCCTCGATGCGGGGGGCGGTTTTGGCTATTTCGCCCAGAAGCTGGCAGCCATGGGCCATCAGGTGGAGCTGTGCGATCTGTCAGCAGAAATGCTGGAACTGGCCCGCAGCCAGATCGCCGAGAAGGGGCTGGAAGACAAAATTCGTCTCATCCATTGCCCCATTCAGGATCTGAAGCAACACGTGACCGGTACCTTTGATCTGGTGCTCTGCCATGCGGTGCTGGAGTGGCTTGCCGAGCCGCGCCAGACCTTGCTGGGTCTGTTCCCTTTCGTCAATGCCGGGGGCATACTGTCGCTGCTTTTCTACAACCGTCATGGTTTGCTGTTCCAGAGCCTGGTGGTGGGCAATTTTGACTATGTGCGCCTTGGTCTTCGCAAGAAGCGCCAGACTGCGCTTACGCCCACCAATCCCCAGTTGCCGGAGCAGGTCTATGACTGGATTGGTCGCGGGGGGCTGCGCATCATCGGCAAGACCGGGGTGCGGGTGATCCACGACTATATGCGTCACAAGCAGGATCAGGTGGAGAAGTTCGACGATCTGCTGGCCATGGAGCAGCAATATTGCCGTCAGGAGCCTTTTGTTTCCCTCGGTCGCTATATCCATGTCATGGCCCAGAAGCCGGCCAGCTGACGGCTCGCGGTTCACGTTGATGTGAACCATGTTTTCGATGCTACCGGATGTAGCCGCGCGCACGATTTTGCGCCCAATACAACAACGAGATGACAACATCATGATGAGTACATCCCGTACCCTGCCAGAGCGTTCTTTGCCGGAGCTAGTAGGGTGGGTCAGGCAGGAGGGGTTGGCGCTGAGCCTGCCGACCGACCGGCTGGCCTTTCTGATTGCAATCAAGACCCTGTCCGAAGATGAGTCGGACCTGTCGGAAGCGGCGCTGCACGACGCCTTTGGCTATGTCAGCAGCGCTTTCGGCCAGATGGACGAGACCCTCACCGGTCGCGCCAACAATGCCATCAACGATCTTATTCGCCAGCAACTGCTGTCGCGCTTCAACACCGACATGGTTGCGGGGGAGAGCCTCTACCGCCTGTCGCGCCTGGGTGTGAGCATCGTCGACTTCTTTATGGATCAGCGTCAGGTTGACTCCATCAAGCTCTCCATTCTGCTCGAACATCTGGCTGCCGAGCTCGACACCGCCCGCAAGGCGGCGCTTGAAACCAACACCCGCGAGCAGTGGGATGCCGAGGTGCTGCCGCGCCTCACCTTCTCGCTGGAAGAGACCCTGGGGCGGATTGATCTCACCCAGCGCGCCATGGATGAGCAGCAAAATCAGGTCAAGAGCGAGATAGCGGCCCTGCTGACCCAGAACTGGGTCGATGCCATTCACAGCTGCGAAAAGCTGCTGCACGAGACCGGCCAGACCCTGCGCGAGCTGCAGGATACCCTGGACGCTGCTGGCCACCGCTTGCAGGCGGGGCTGCTCAACATTCAGGAAGCGGCGCAGGGGCGCGACGATCTGTTCCACGTCGAGGAGCTGACTCACGCCTTGCAAGGGCGCCTTGACGTCATCACCAGCTGGGGTCAGCAGTGCATCGAGCTCTGGTCCCGCTACGACAGGCACGTCCACAAATTTATCCGCAACGCCATCGACATGGACAAGAACCGCGCCTTCAGCCAGCGGCTGCGCGAGTCCATCCGCAATTTCGAGCAACACAACTGGCAGCTGCGGGTGGCCGAAGAGCCCCGCTTGCTGGAGCTGCGCGACGAAACCATCGCCATCCACGACGAGGAGGTAACCGGTGAGGTGCCCCTCGAGATGGAGTACGTCGAGATGGTGGACATCAACCAGGAGCTGGCCGAGCGTATCGAGCGCTATCTGGCCCGCTACCCCGAGCAGGGCCAGCAGCTGGATCTGGCCGATGTGCTGCGGGAATACCTGCTGGACTATCCGGCTCATGCCCACTTCGATGTGGCGCGTCTTCTGATCGACCAGGCCGTGCGCCTGGGCCATGCCAGCGGCGAGCGCGAACTGCATCGCCAACCCGCATGGAAACCCATTAACCAAGCTGGATCCAAGGTTCAGGCCTATGTCATTGATCAATTCTGAGTTTCCCTTGCCGCTGCGCCTTGCAGAGGCGATTGCCAACCCCTTGTTTCCGCGCATCGACACCGCCTTGCGCTCCGGCCGTCACATCAGTGCCGACGAGTTCGAGCAGCATTCGGCGCTGGTCGAATATCACAGCGAGCTGGAGATCTTCTACGGCCGCTATCAGGTGGAGCTGATCAAGGCGCCGGAAGGCTTCTTCTACCTGCGCCCGCGCCCGAGCTCCGACATCGGCACTACTGTGCTCTCCGAGCTCGATATGCTGGTGGGCAAGGTGCTCTGCTACCTCTACCTGAGCCCGGATCGTCTGGCCTCGGAAGGGGTATTCGCCATGGCCGAGCTGCAAGAAGAGGTGCTGAGCCTCGCCGACGAGAAGCAGCTGCTGCGGATGGTCAACAGCCGCTCCGGCGGTACCGATCTCGACAAGAAGAAGTTGCTCGAAAAGATCCGTACCTCCATGCGCCGTCTGCGCCGCCTTGGCATGATCACCGCCCTTGGCAACGGGGATAAATTCCGGGTCAACGAATCGGTGTTCCGTTTCGCCGCGGATGTGCGCTCTGATGAAGATCCGCGCGCCGTCCAGCTGCGGATGATCCAGGAGGGTGAAGCCATCTTCCATGACGACGAAATGCCGAGCAGCGACTCGCTCTTTGATGACATCGAGGCGGATCTCGATGAAGAACAACTGGATCTGGAGGTATAACCGGTGCGAGGCAAGTTCAAATCCCTGACCATGGTCAACTGGAACGGCTTCTTTGCCCGGACCTTCGATCTCGACCAGCTGGTCACCACCCTTTCCGGCGGCAACGGCGCGGGCAAGTCCACCACCATGGCGGCCTTTATCGCGGCGCTCATCCCCGACCAGTCACTGCTTCACTTCCGCAATACCACGGAAGCGGGCTCCAGCAGCGCCTCCCGTGACAAGGGGCTCTACGGCAAGCTGCAGCGCGGCCACTGCTACTCACTTCTGGAAGTGATGAACAGCCGCGAACAGCGGATCTGGGTCGGCGTGCACCTCGAACAGGTGGCCAACCGTGACAACAAGGTCAACATCACCCCGTTTGCGCTGGTGGATGTGCCGGAGAATCTGGCACCGACCGATCTGCTGCTGGAGAAGCTTGATGGCGGCAAGGGGCGGGTGCGCGCCTTTACCGATCTGAAAGGGGCGGCCGCCGAGCTGGGGGCGCTGAAAGTCGCCAAATTCAATACGGTGACCGACTATCACAACTTCATGTTCGAGTTCGGCATCACCCCGAAGAAGCTGCGTGATCAAAAAGATCGCGGCAAGTTCTATCGCCTGATCGAAGCCTCCCTCTACGGCGGCATCTCCTCGTCCATCAGCCGTTCCCTGCGCGAATACCTGCTGCCGGAGAACTCCGGGGTGCGCAAGGCGTTTGCAGACATGGAGGCGGCCATCTATGAAAACCGCCGCACGCTGGAAGCGATCAAGGAAACCCAGGGTCAGCGTGATCTGTTCAAGAACCTGATCACCGAGACCACCCACTATGTGGCGGCGGACTATGTGCGCAACGCCGCCGAGAAGAGCCGCCTCTCCGAGCTGGCCCTCAAGGCGCGCCAGGAGCTGGCCGACAAGCGCCGCATTCTGGCCGAAGAGAAGCAGCGCGCCATCTATCTGGCCGATGAAGTGGAGCAGCTCACCAACCGCGAAAAATTGCTGACCGACGAGCTGGAGTCTGCCTCCGAGCATCTGGCCAAGGTGATGGCGGCGGTTTCCTTGCAGAAGAAGATCGAGATGTACCGCGCCGATCTGGCGGATCTCTCTGACAAACTCGAGCAGCAGCAGGCGGTAGTGGAAGAGATCCACGGCCAGCTGCTGGAAGTGGAAGAGCGCAAGGAGCTGGCACAGGCAGAAGTAGACAGTCTCAAGACCCAGCTGGCCGACTACCAGCAGGCGCTCGATATCCAGCAGACCCGCGCTATCCAGTACCGTCAGGCGGTGCAGGCTCTCGATGCTGCCCGCGAGCAGTGCGAGCTGCCGGGGCTGACTGCCGAACAGGCGAGCGACACCCTGCACCAGTTCCGCGCCGCCGAGCAGAGCCTCACCAGCCGGGTGCTGGGGGCCGAACAGCAATTGGCGCTGGCCAAGGCAGCGGTGGCCGAGCACGAAGCGGCGCTGGCGCTGCTTTTGAGCATCGCCCCCGAGACAGTGCGCGAGGCCGCCTGGCCCACCGCGCAGGCGCTGCTCAAGCGTCACATCGAAGACAAGGCCCGTATTGCCCAGGGGCAGGGGCTGCGCGCCGCGCTGGCTCGCCTCGAGAAAGAGAGCGAAAGCCAGAAGAGTCTCTTCAAGCTGCGTGACGAGCTGCAGCAGGCCTCTGGCCAGCTGATTGCCAGCAGCGATGAGCTGGAGATCTTCCTCGAAGCCCAGCGCACCCGTCAGGAGGAGCTCTCCGAGCAGCAGGCGGAGGTGAATCAGCGCCGCGCCAGCCTCGAGCATCAGGGCACCCAGCTGGGGCGCGATATCAGCGATCTCACCAAGCTGGCGCCGCGCTGGCTCAAATCCTTTGAAAAGCTCGAGCAGCTGCGCGAGCAGAGCGGTCTGCCGCTGACTACCGCCGAAGAGCTTTCGGCCGGTATGCAGACTGTGCTCGACAAGGAGCGCGAGTTCGAGCAGGAGAGCAACCGCATCGCGGCGCAGAAACAGGCGCTGGAGCTGCAAATTCGCAACCTGCAGCTGGGAGCTGGCGAGGCGGATCCCCGTCTTGCCCGCATCGCCGAGCAGGTGGGGGGCGTGCTGCTCTCCGATGTCTATGACGACATCTCCATCGACGATGCCCCTTACTACTCGGCGCTCTATGGCCCGGCTCGCAGCGCTTTGGTGGTGCTGGACCTTGAGGGCGCCATCGAGCGGCTGAAAAAGCTGGAAGATTGCCCGGAGGATATCTACCTCATTCAGGGCAACCCAGACTCCTTTGACGAGGATCTGGTGGAAGCGGACGAGCTGGGGGACGCCGTACTGGTGCGCACCAGCAAGCGTCAGGTGCGCTTCTCCCGCTACCCCGAGCTGCCGCTGTTTGGTCGCGCCGCCCGGGAGAAACGGATCGAGCAGCTCGACCTTGAGCGAGAAGGGCTCATCGAGGGTTACGCCAAGGCCGCCTTCGAGCAGCAGAAGTACCACCGTCTCTACGGTCACTTCCGCGACTTTATCGGCCAGCATCTGGATATCGCCTTCCGCCCCGACCCCGAAGCCGAAGTGCAGGCCAAACAGGCCGAACTGCGCGCCTTGCAAGCAGCCATCGGCGAGTGCGACAAGCAGCTGAGTGATGCCAAAGCGGCCGCCGCTCAGCTGACTCGCCATATCCAGCTGGTGCAGGGGATGCTGCCCTTTGCTCACCTGTTTGCCGAGACTGATCTGGCGGCCCGCCTCGAGGCGGCTCACGCCGATGTGGAAGCCCTGAAACAGGCCGAAGCTTTTATCGCCAAACACGGCAAGTCGCTGGAAAAACTGGAAACCATGGTGCAGGTTCTGCGTCAGGATCCGCAGGATCTTGCGGCGCTGCAGGCAGCTTACGATGAGGTGAGCAACCTGCTGGCCGAGCAGAAGCGCCGTTGCTACGCCCTCGATCAGCTGGTGGCCCGTCTGCCGCACTTTGCCTATCAGGATGCACAAAACCTGCTGGGCAAGGCCTCCGAGATGAGCGAGCGGCTCAAAGAGAAGCTGAAAGCGGCTGAGCTGGCGGCCCGCACCGCTGGCGAGCAGCACAAGCAGATTACCCAGCGCCACACCGAGGCGTTGCAACTGCGCACTGCGCTTAACTCCAGCGTCGAGGCCAAGCGCCAGACCCTGACCGAGTTCGAGCAGGAGCTGGCGGCCATGGGCCTGACCCTCTCTGACGACATGGAAGAGAAGGCGCGCGCTCACAAGAAAGAGATTGAAGAGCTGCTGATCCGTACCCGTTCCCGTCGCACCAGCGCCGAGGCCCAGTTGCAGGTCACCAAGCGCGAGATCGAATCCCTTGGCGGCCGTCTCAAGCTCGAAGGCAAGGATTACTACAGCGCCCGTAAATCTCTGGTGGGTCACAAGGCGAGCTGGTCACGGGTGGTGCGACTGGCGCGGGAGACCGACGTCGAGAAGCGCCTCAACAAGCGTGAACTGGCTTATCTTGACAGCGACGAGCTGCGCTCCATGTCGGACAAGGCCCTCGGCGCCCTACGGGTAGCGGTGGCCCACGACGAAGCCCTGCGCGATGCGCTGCGCCTCTCCGAGGGCAACCGCAGCACCGAGCAGAAAGTGGCCTTCTACGTGCAGGTCTACCGTTACCTGAAAGATCGCATTCGCAACGACATCATCCGCTCCGATGATCCGGTCGAGGCGATCGAGGAGATGGAGATCGAGCTGGCGCGTCTGGCTGACGAGCTCAAGCAGCGGGAAACCCATCTGTCGCTCTCCTCCCACGAGGTGGCGGCCAAGATCACCAACATTATCCGCCGCGAGCAGAACCGCATCCGGGTGCTCAACCAGGGCTTGCAGAACATCGCCTTCGGTCTGGTGCGCGGGGTGCGCCTCAACGTCAATATCCGCGAGGCCCACACCCGTTTGCTGACGGCGCTGGCCGATCAAACCGCCATGCACAACGATCTGTTCGCCGACAAGGAGCTCAGCTTTTCCGAGGCGATGGCCAAGCTGTTCCAGCGCCTGAACCCGCAGATCGAGCAGGGGGATCGCAGCTATCAGGTGATGGGCGACGTGCTGCTCGACTATCGCAACTATCTGGAGCTGGAGATCGAGGTGCAGCGTGGCGCCGACGGCTGGCTGCGGGCCGAGAGCGGCGCGCTCTCTACCGGCGAGGCGATCGGTACCGGTCAGGCCATCCTGCTGATGGTGCTGATCAGCTGGGAGGAGGAGTCCCGCCGTCTGCGCGGCAAGGATATCGCCCCCTGCCGTCTGTTGTTCCTCGACGAAGCAGCCCGTCTGGATGGCAAATCCATCGCCACCCTGTTCGAGCTGTGCGAGCGGCAGGATATGCAGCTGCTTATCGCGGCGCCCGAGAACATCAGTCCCGAGAAGGGCACGACCTACAAGCTCATCCGCAAGGTACAGGGCAAGCACGAGCATGTGCATGTGGTAGGCCTGCGCGGCTTCGGCTTTACCGATGACAAGCTGATTGCCTGAGAAGTCTCTGGCCCATCCGACACGGGATGACTGGTAACTAGTTGAAAGGGAGGCATTTGCCTCCCTTTTTACATGGAAGATATGGCAAAGTAGCCGCACGGTCGCTGCTGCCTGACAACAAGGCGAGTAACATGGTGAGTGCCTTGGATCTATGGCAAGGTGAGAGCTCCCGCCTGCAAGTGTGTCGCCAGCGTCACCGGTCGCATCGAAGAAGAAAAATTGCGCATAGCGAAAAGAAGAGAGGAGAGGGGAAAGGTGCAATATATCCAGAAAGGGCTGCAGTTATCTCTTTGCCTGCTGCTGGCCGCCTGTAGCAGCCGTTATGACGAGAGTCACGGCGGCAGCTGGCGCGGCTATAGCGAAACCGGCTATGCCAGTTATTATGCCGACCGCTATCACGGCAAAAAGACCGCCAGCGGCGAGCTCTATCGCAACAACCTCAATAGCGCCGCCCATATGGAATTGCCCTTTGGCGCCATGGTGCGGGTCACCAACCTCGCCAACGGCAAGAGTGTAGTGGTCAAGGTCAATGACCGCGGCGCCTTTAAAAGGGGGCGTATTATTGATCTCTCCAAATCGGCTTTTAGCACCATCGGCAATATTCGCGATGGAGTTATCAAGGTAAAGGTTGAGGTTCTTTAATATCGAACAACTGGAAGTGGATAACTTCAGATGATATAAAATCGATAAACCTTCATAAATATTTGCATAACTTGACATTAACTATTTAATCTGAGGCCATCATATGGAAGTGAGAAAAGTTAGTGTATCTGATGCGCATAATATATTGGCGTTAATGAACCGACTCGACAGTGAAACAACCTTTATGCTCTATGAACCGGGAGAGCGAACTACGACAGAGGTTGAGCAAGCTCAAATATTGGCTTCGTTTGTCGATGCAAACAACAAAGTCATGCTGGTACTGGCAGAGCACGATGAGATTGCAGGCTTTATTGTCGGCATTGGTCAACCAGCAAATCGCAATAAACATGTCTTGTATTGTGTTATCGGTATTCAACAATCTACAACCGGACAGGGATTTGGTAAAAAGTTGTTTTCTGCGCTGGAAGAGTGGGCAACAGCGCGGACTTTTACCCGTATGGAGTTAAATGTCATGTGTCATAATGTCCGAGCTTGTGCTCTTTATCACGCTTGTGGTTTTGAGGTCGAGGGAATAAAGCGAAACTCGATGAAAGTTGATGGTGAATATGTTGATGAATACTTAATGGCTAAGCTGATTTAAGTTATGTCACAATTTAGAGTTTTGATTACCTTTCTTCGTGAAAAATTAGCATGGTATATTACCATGCAACGGTTATTAAAGTGTTTTGTGGCAAATGTTAGTTCATGTTGATTACAGGATGGATAGAGTGAACTCAGAAAGGAAGCGAAATTCAAAAGTAATTCTATTTTTGTGTAATGGGGTTGAAGAGTATGAGGCATCAGTATTTACAGATGCCTTTGGTTGGACGACAACTTATGGCCTTGAGCCCATACAGTTAACTACAGTTGGTTTTCACCAACGAGTTAAATGTGCATGGAATTTTACGATCGAACCGGAATGTCTGTTTGATGAAATAGATATCGAAGAGTTTGATGCCCTAGTAATACCGGGAGGTATGAGCCGTGCAGGCTTTTATAATGATGCGTATGATCCAAGGCTATTGGCATGGATTAAAGATTTTGATGCCAAGGGAAAAGTTGTTGCTTCGGTGTGCGTGGGGGCATTGCCTATTGCCAAAAGTGGTGTGCTAAGTGGTCGCAATGGTACGACTTATCATCTGAGTCAGAAACGGCAACTGCAGATGCAAGAGTATGGTGTACAGGTACTGAATCAACCTATCGTTATCGATGGGAATATTATCACTTCACGTAGCCCGTCCACTGCAATGGACGTTGCGTTTCTTGTCGTGGAGATGCTTACCTCAAAAGCCAATCTGGAGAGAATTAAAGAGGGGATGGGGTTTCTCGAAGATGGTATCTGCTAAATATACGTATTTTTGTTGAAGTAATACAAAATAGCTTGGTGTTTTATATAGGGTGTTCAGGGTAGAGCTTTGTGGCTATCAGTATGTTTTAATCATTTATCTGTTGGTTTATTTTTCAATATGGCTTGAGCAGGGAAAGAGATGGATATTGAGCTGATTAATGTGCCGCAAAGTGAATTTGAGCTGGTCTTTACTGCCGTGAAACAGGGGATTTTTCCCTATGTTGAGTCGCTCTTTGGCTGGGATGACCAATTTCAACGCGAGCGACTAACCAGCTCATATCGGCCGCAATGGTTTTCGTGGATCCTGCATGGGGGAGAACGCATTGGTCTGTTATGTAGCAAGCCATATGAGGATGCCCAGCATGTTCATCTGCTGATCATTTTCCCTCAGTATCAGGGGTGGCAGCTTGGCGCTGCCGTGATGGAACGGCTGCATCAGGAGGCTGAGCGTGAGGGGAAATGCCGGGTCACCTTGTCCAGCTTCACAGAGAACCATGGGGCGATACGGTTTTATGAGCGCCTTGGTTACAACGTGGTCGAAGAGGATCAGGCGTTTGTCTCCATGTCCCGGCCGTTGGGCTGTGACCTCGGATTGAAAAAAGTGGTTAATGGAGAGTTGTGATGGCGATTTTGAATATCTTGACGGCTCCCGATCCCAGGTTGAGGATAAAGGCCGAGCGAGTTGAGGATATCGCTGCCGTACAGGGGCTGATCGATGACATGCTGGAGACCCTGTATGCGACGGAAAACGGGATTGGTTTGGCCGCGACCCAAGTCGGGCGTAAAGAGGCCGTCGTTATTATCGACTTGTCCGAGAGCAGGGATCAGCCGCTGGTTTTGATTAATCCACAAGTGATAAGCGGTACTGAAAAGGTGCTTGGACAAGAGGGCTGTCTCTCCGTGCCGTATTACTACGCGGATGTCGAGCGTTACAGCTCGGTGGTGGTATCTGCTCTGGATCGAAAAGGCAATCCGATCACCATCGAGAGCTGCGATTTTTTGGCCATTGTCATGCAGCATGAAATTGATCATCTGGATGGCAACTTGTTCATTGATTACCTGTCACCGCTCAAGCGGCAGATGGCACTCAAACGAGTTAAAAAATCTCTGAAGTCCGCCAGCTAATGTCTGCGGATAGTGGCTGGCCGTTTTAGTTATGTGGAGAGCAGGCAGAATGAAAGTGGCAAGATGGAATGTCAGGGCACTGTTTGGCCGCAATAGCAATGAGGTGCGGGGACGTTATGGGCTGAAGGCCCTGCTGTTGCTGGGAACATTGTGGGCCGCACTCCCCGTATCAGCCGATGAAGAGCAGCTGCCGGCCGAATATCGCCCCTTTGTGCAGCAGTTGGTCGATGCGGCAGAAGCCCGGGATCATCAGGCCCTTGCCAACCAGATGAAGTACCCCTTCAAGCAGGAGTATCCCATTCCCGCCATCAAAACCCCGGCGGAGATGATGAACCGATTTGGCGAGGTATTTGATGACGCCATATTAAAAAGCATCGCTACCTCCCGGGTCGGGCAGGATTGGCA
Source organism: Aeromonas sp. Y311-2 (assembly GCF_027706025.1). NCBI lineage: Bacteria > Pseudomonadati > Pseudomonadota > Gammaproteobacteria > Aeromonadales > Aeromonadaceae > Aeromonas > Aeromonas sp. Y311-2. Next base: position 134,675 of record NZ_JAPDCL010000009.1, read on the forward strand.
GACCATGGGCTGGCGCGGCATCATGCTGGGCAGTGGCGAGGTCTGGATGGATTTTGATGGCAAGGTGATCGGTATCAATCATCAGACGGCGCAGGCAGCCAAATTGAAAGCCGAGCTTATCGCCAGGGAGAAGAGCGGTCTGCATCCCAGTGTGCGGGAGTACAAGAGCCCCGAGCTGATGTGGCAGACCGAGAAATTTACCATCCGCATCGACGAGTTGGATGATGGCCACTATCGCTACGCCTCCTGGGCCAAGGGCAAGACGCTCGCCGACAAGCCGGATCTGGTGCTAAAAAATGGCACCGTCAGGGTGGAGGGGACGGGGGGCAATCATACCTATCTGTTCACGAGCGGCCCCTATCGCTACGAGTGCGTTGTCACCGTATTGGGTGAGCGAGGAGTGCCACCGGGTGAGCTGGTGGTCTATAAAGACGACGTCGAGATAGTGCACCAACCGGTGATCAAGGTGCTGTGACAGCAAATCCATATAAAGAGAGATCAAGGAGCGGCCAGGTGCCGCTCTTTTGCTTTCGCTAACTGACAGATGATTCGCTAGCTTTGCGGCACCCTGACCCCTTTATCGAGATAGAGGCTGCTGTAGTGGGCGCGGTGGGTGACAAACATCACCTGATGGCGGCTGCCGTCGGAGAGGATAATAAAATCCCCCGCCTGAGCGGGGCTCTGCAAGGTGATCTCTTGCTCGGGGGCAGTCAGGCGATCGACATCTTCCTTGAAGGTGAGGGTGTAAGAGTACATATGGCGCTCCACTGCTGGCACATATCAAACACTCCGTTGAAGGTAGTTGCTGGCATGGGCGCGCGCGGCGCCCGATTGGCGCTGTTAGACCAAATATCAGCGATGAGAACGTGCGTGGCTTCAGTCGGGTTGTTCTGCTGAGGTGCGCTTGAGGCGTTTACATCAAGTCCATCGGTATCAAAAGCGATGGGAGAGGGGCAAAAAGGGATGAAAAAACCGCCAGCTGGCGGTTTTTCTTATGCGATGGGCCCTACTTCAGGGCCTTCTTCAGCTTCTTGATCTTGCCTTCATGCTTGGCAATTTTCTCAAGACGAGCGGCGATCTTCTTCTTGATCTCTTTCTTGCTTGCTTTGGCCATCGGTGGCGCTCCTTTGCAGTGGGGACACATCAGGTGTCAGTGTGGGTCTTCCCTTTGACGTCCCAGAGTGCCAGAGGGCTCCTTTGTGAACCAGCACTCTGTTGCTTTAATAGCCAGCTCGCTATAACTGCAAGGGGTCGAGCCAGCGCAGCAGTTGCTGGCCCACTTGCGGGCTGGCGAGCAGGGCCATATGGCTGGTGCGATAGACGATCAGGGTATGGGCGGGGAGGAAGGCAAGCTGATGACGCGCCTCGCTGTGCTGACCGAGGGCGCTGCGTAGCGGCACCAGTCCATCGCCAATCAGCCGGTCGGCCAGCAGGCTGCGCTTGGCGGCAGTGGTCGCGGCAATGGCATAGCAGTTGACGCCACAGGGCAAGGGGAGTGGCGTGCGAGGATCCTGTGAGGGGACGGCGGGATCCGGCCGTGCAACGGTATCGCTCACCTTGCCGTGGCGCAGATCCCTGATGCCTGCACTGCGCAGCCGCGCCAGTCTGACGAAGGGCTCGCTGTAGGCGGTGGCGGGCAGCAACTGCTCCAGCCAGTGACCGGCGTGTTCGAGCGGCGCGCCGTGGTGTGGTGTGCCGAGAAATATCAGGTTGGCAAGGTGCGCAGGCCAGGTGAGCCCGGCCACGCCGGCATGGTGGCGGGCGCTGCGGGCAACCAGTCCGCCCATGCTGTAGCCCATTATCGTTATCTCTTTTAGCTCTCCCGGCCAGTGGGCGAGCAACTGCTCCAGCAACAGGGCAAGTTGCTGCCCGTTTTGTGAAATGGGCAGGCCCGAGTTGTAGCGCAGGTAAAGAGGTTGATAGCCAAGCGCGTTGGCAAGTTGTTCCCCGTGATTGACCGGCTTGCCTTGGTGCTCGGTCTGCCACTGCAGATCGTTCATGCAGAGGCCATGGATCATCAGCAGCACCCGTCCCTCGCGGGGTAGATCCTCCGGCATCGCTTGCCAATCGAGGGGCTTGCCCTGATAGCGCAGGGTCATGGGGGTGGCGAGGGCATTGTGGTGCTCGACCAGCTTGTCCCCCAACACGCCGTTGAGCGTGGCGATCAGGGCCGCACGTTTTGGGGTTTCGGGGATCTGGTGGGGAGGCGGTGTGGCTGGCAGCCGGCTGAGCAATTGGTTGATACCGCTGCCCAAGGTGTTGGCGGCGCCATGTACCCCCTTGTAGACCAGCCCGGTGATCCCGGCTGTTTTTCCCTCATCTCGTCCCTTAAGCCCCATACCGCTCAGTATCGCCTGATGTACCGCTTCGGTGATCTCTACCGCGGCGGGCAGCGCCAGAGTCAGCAGGTGCGCCAGCTCGCGGATATCCGAAAGATGCCAGGAAGAGGATGGCGATGGGTCTGTGGCGTCGGTCATGGCAAGCCCTTGTGAAAGCGGGTATCGCGTTGTCGTGTCGCGAAGAGCGCTGCGTATCTCTATATCAAGCCAGCTTGCGCCCTTTGTGGCGGGTTTACCAGTAACGGGCCATGCATGGCGGGGCTGATAAGAACCGCTTGCGAAGCCGGTCACGGTAATGACAGGGAAAATCACCTCTACTTCGTTATATGAAGCCACATGGAGAGGTGATGATGTCGCTGTTTGATGAGGTGCGGGTACAGAATTTGTGTGCACGGTTGTTCGATAGCCAGAACGGAAAGGGCTGCTCCCTTGAGAGTCGGCATGGCCGCGAGTTGAAGGATCTGTTGCAGGCAGTGGCCGGGATCAAGCCGGTTAGCCGAGGTGCTCATTATGTGTTGACCGACGCGGGGCGGACTTTTCTGACCGGACAACTGGCACGGGCAGCGCCCCCCGAACCGGACAAGCGTAAGCAGCTGCGAAGCCTTGGGATGAGTTTGCCTGCACGGCTCAATCAGGCCTGCTTTTATGCTCTCTGGCATGGGGATAGCAAGCATCCGCGATCAGCATCCCTTGCCGCGCCACAGCTTGCGAACTTGTCGCTCACGCAGGATGAGGTGATCCGCATCCGTACCCTCGAACCGCTCTCACTGGTCGATCAGCAGGGTCAGCAGCACGATATGACGGCAATGATGGCGCTGCTGGGGGAATTGGCGTTGCCGGAGCGGACTCTGGGCACGCTGGCGGCCATCGGCTGGCAAGGGGAGCGGGTCATTACGGTGGAGAACAAGGGGGCCTTCGTCGACTACCCGCTGCAACCTGGGCAACTGCTGCTTTTTGCCCCCGGTCGCAATACTACCCTGGCCAAACAGCTGATCCCGCTGCTGCCTGCGGGCGTGCAGTGGGCCCATTTTGGCGATCTCGATCAACGGGGTATCGATATTGCCATCGAGCTGGCGCGTGAGCTAAATCGACCGGCCATGCTCTGGCTTCCCTGTGAGTTGCAACCTTATCTGGATCACTACGCCCGTCCGGTACGCACTTTTGCGACGGACAGTGGCAAGGTGCCCTGGCGTGTGACGAAGCAGGCTGATCAGGTCGATGATCATGGCTCGCCGGCAGGCGTTCCCTGGCTCGATAAACTGATCACAGAGGGGACTTGGCTGGAACAGGAGGTATTAATTCTGGCCCCTCACTGGCGGAGCTGGTCATTGGAAGCGATGGGCAATCAGGAGTGAAACAGGGAGCCCGCGCTCCCCGTCATTTCGTGGTCAGCTGCTTACTTGGCGTTGATGGGCCCCTTGGTGCCGGCATCATTATCGACCCAGCCATCTTCACCCTTGATGCGGCGATCCCCCTGAATGGTGTAGATGACCATGCCATCCTTGAACACCAGCGCGCCATCAGATTTCTTGGCATTGACCTTCTTGTCGTTGACCCACACCTGATCCTTGCCATCGATGTGGATATTGGCCACGGTGGCGCCGGTTTGGGGGAAGGTGGCAATCCAGCTGCCCGCATAGGGGCTGCTGCTGGTTGCCGCGGCCGGAGCATTGCCAACACCGGCTGCGGCGTTCTCAGCCTTGGTTTTGTTGATATCGCAGCCATTGAGCTCGCTCACCTGAGTGCAGCCCGAGCGCTCCAGCTTCTGCTCATAGCTCAGATTCAGACCGCCCTCCGCGGCCGGGGCGGCCGTGCCAAATCCCGCCTTGGCATTTTCCGCTTTGGTTTTGTGAATGTCACAACCCTGCGCCTCGGTGACCTGGGTGCAGCCGGATCGTTCCAGTTGCTCGGCATATTTGGCGCTGATGGCGTGGGCAGGGGCGATCCCGAGCAGGTTCAGGGTGATGAGCAGAGCGGCATTCCTGGACATAGATAATCCCTCAAAGATGTAAGTCATGCAGGTTCTTCCGCGCAGTTGCGGCAGTGAACGTCGGTCTCTTCTGAGCATCCGAGACAGATGCGCAGCTGGCGTATTCACGTTAGCACCTTGGGCCAACCGCGCCCAGCGATGTGGCCGGAAGATAAGGTGCGAGGCGATATGGGGGGGAGCGCAGGGGAGACGAGATAGCTGCAGTGTCAACGCTGGAGAGGTCCTTCCAAGAGAAAAGGTGTTGCGGGCATTATCATAATGATAACGACAGCCCCGCCGATATCATTTCAGCCCCTGAAATTGACCTTTGATGATAATTCTCACCGACAAAGGGATATCGCCTCTGATTATTATCACTCGGCTATTTTATGGCTTGGCTGATCCGCTCACCTTTTTATTGAATAAACCGCTTAAATAGCCGCTGATTTTGTGGGTGGCATCACACACTTTCGCCATTTATTAATATCTGCCTGCATTTTATTGGTTTGGCACGGTTATTGATTGCCTCATGTCGACGCTAACCGACGCGCTCACCCACAACCGGGATGCTGGTGACATCGTGAGTGAAAGGGGAGCTATCCATATCTCATCCAATGATTGGGGCGAACGATGAAAGCAGTTAACGAATTAATCAAAGAGATCAGAGCACTCAAATCCAACCTGCATGAAAAAGATTTTCTGCTGACCTGGGAGCAAACCCCTCAGGAGCTGGAGCTGGTATTGAAACTGGCCGAATCACTCAAGACCCTGCGCGCCGAAAATATCTGCACCAAACTGTTTAACAGCGGGCTCGGTATCTCGGTTTTCCGCGATAACTCCACCCGAACCCGCTTCTCTTACGCCTCTGCGCTGAACCTGCTCGGTCTGGCCCAGCAGGATCTGGATGAGGGCAAATCCCAGATCGCCCATGGCGAAACCGTCCGTGAAACGGCCAATATGATCTCTTTCTGCGCCGATGCAATCGGCATCCGTGACGACATGTTCCTCGGTGCCGGTAACGCCTATATGCGCGAAGTGGGCGCCGCACTGGATGAAGGGTTCGAGAAGGGGGTGCTGCCCCAGCGTCCGGCGCTGGTCAACCTGCAGTGCGACATTGATCACCCGACCCAGTCCATGGCTGATCTGGCCTGGTTGCAGGAGCACTTCGGCAGCCTGGAGAGCCTCAAGGGCAAGAAAATTGCGATGACCTGGGCCTACTCCCCCAGCTACGGCAAGCCGCTCTCCGTGCCGCAGGGCATCATCGGTCTGATGACCCGTTTCGGTATGGACGTGACCCTGGCCCACCCGGAGGGGTATGACCTGATCCCGGACGTGATCGAAGTGGCCAAAGAGAATGCCAAGGCCTCCGGTGGCAGCTTCCGTCAGGTCACCTCCATGGAAGAGGCGTTCAAGGACGCCGATATCGTCTATCCCAAGTCCTGGGCCCCCTACAAGGTGATGGAGCAGCGCACCGAGCTGCTGCGTGCCAATGACCACGCCGGCCTCAAGGAGCTGGAGAAACATTGTCTGGAGCAGAACGCCAAGCACAAGGATTGGCACTGCACTGAGGAGATGATGAAGCTCACCAAGGGGGGCGAGGCGCTCTATATGCACTGCCTGCCCGCCGATATTTCCGGTGTCTCCTGCAAGGAAGGGGAAGTAACCGAAGGGGTATTCGAGAAATACCGTATCGCCACTTACAAAGAGGCGAGCTGGAAGCCCTATATTATCGCCGCCATGATCATGGCCCGTAAATTCTCCGCCCCGGCAGAAACCCTGGAAAATCTGATTAAAGAGGCGCAAAAGCGGGTGAAATAAATAACGGCAGGGCAGGGTGAATATTCATCCTGCCCACGCTGTTGAATTCATTATTTCGAGTTTTCTCTCCGTGGTATCTGAATAACGGATCTCCCGGCGAGGCAGCTCTTTGTCAGGTAACGCCTAGTGAGGTAAGCATGTCCCAATTTTCGCTGAAGATGGATATTGCCGATAACCGCTTTTTTACCGCCGAGCCATCTCCGCTGTTTTCTCGCGCCGAAGCACAAAAGGCTCGCGCTTTTCATAAAAAACTGGCCGGTTATGAGCCAACCCCCTTGTGTGATTTGAAAGATCTGGCCGCCTATATCGGGGTAAAAAATATTCTGGTCAAGGATGAGTCAAAGCGCTTTGGTCTCAATGCCTTCAAGATGCTGGGTGGCGTCTACGCCATTGCCAACCTGCTCTGTGAAAAATACGGGGTGGCCATCGAGGATTTCTCCTTCGATCTCATCAAACGCACCATCAAGGAGCCGATGACCTTCGCCACCACCACAGATGGCAACCACGGTCGTGGCGTCGCCTGGGCCGCCAAACAGGTGGGTCAGCATGCGGTGGTCTACATGCCCAAGGGCTCTGCCCAGGAGCGGGTTGACCACATTCTCAATCTCGGTGCTGAGTGCATCGTCACCGACATGAATTACGACGACACCGTGCGCCTGACCATGAAGATGGCCGAAGAGCGCGGCTGGCACATCGTGCAGGACACCGCTTGGGAGGGTTACACCAAAATCCCGACCTGGATCATGCAGGGTTACTCCACCCTGGCCGACGAAGCGGTCGAGCAGATGCAGGGTATGGGTATCAAGCAGCCGACTCATGTGCTGCTGCAAGCCGGGGTCGGGGCGCTGGCGGGCGGGGTGCTCGGTTATCTGGTGGACTGCTTCGGGGCGAAAAACTTGCACAGTATCGTGGTCGAACCGGATCAGGCCGACTGCATCTACCGCTCCGGCGTGGCGGGGGAGATGGTCAACGTGGGGGGCGATATGCGCACCATCATGGCCGGTCTCGCCTGCGGCGAACCCAATCCGCTCGGCTGGCCATTGCTCAGAAGCTGCACCACCCAGTTCATCTCCTGCCACGACAAGGTGTCGGCGCTGGGCATGCGGGTGCTGGGCAACCCCCTTGGCAATGATCCGCGCATCATCTCCGGCGAATCCGGCTCGGTCGGCACCGGCGTGTTGGCGGCGGTGCGTCACCACCCGGATCGCGCGACGCTGATGGAACGTCTCGGGCTAAGTCGCGACTCCGTGGTGTTGATCATCAACACCGAAGGGGACACCGATGTGACCCACTACCGGGAAGTGGTGTGGGAAGGCAAACATCCTGCCTGCGACTAACTCTCCCGCCAGAGCAGAGACACGAATTGAAGCATTGATCGCGCCTCGTCAACGTGGCGCGGTAATGGGCACAGGGCGCTGCCGATGAACAGGCCGCGCACTCTCAGTTGTTATGGAGAATCACAATGAGCAAGCAAATTCCGTTTGAAATGGTGTTGGAGAAGGCCTACCAGTACAAGGCCGAGATGAGTCAGTTCCTGCGCGACATGATCGCCATCCCGAGCGAGAGCTGCGATGAAGAGCGCGTGGTGCTGCGTATCAAGCAGGAGATGGAGAAGGTTGGCTTTGACAAGGTCGAGATCGACCCCATGGGCAACGTGCTGGGCTATATCGGCCACGGCCCGCACCTGATCGCCATGGATGCCCACATCGATACCGTGGGCGTCGGCAACATGGCCAACTGGAAGTTCGACCCCTATGAGGGGATGGAAGATCACGAGATCATCGGTGGTCGTGGCGCATCTGACCAAGAAGGCGGCATGGCCTCCATGGTCTATGCGGGCAAGATCATCAAGGATCTCGGGCTGGAAGACCAGTACACCCTGCTGGTGACCGGTACCGTGCAGGAGGAGGATTGCGATGGCCTCTGCTGGCAGTACATCATCGAGCAGAGCAAGATCCGCCCCGAGTTCGTGGTCAGTACCGAGCCGACCGACTGCCAGATCTACCGTGGTCAGCGTGGCCGTATGGAGATCCGGGTGGAGGTGCAGGGGGTCAGCTGCCACGGCTCTGCGCCGGAGCGCGGTGACAACGCCATCTTCAAGATGGGCCCGATCCTCGGCGAATTGCAGGAGCTCAGCCACAACCTCGGTCATGACGACTTCCTCGGCAAGGGTACCCTGACCGTCTCCGAGATCTTCTTCACTTCGCCAAGCCGCTGCGCCGTGGCGGATAGCTGCGCCGTCTCAATCGACCGTCGTCTGACCTGGGGCGAGACCTGGCAAGGGGCGCTCGACGAGATCCGTGCCCTGCCAGCGGTACAAGCCGCCGGTGCCGAGGTCTCCATGTACCAGTACGACCGTCCGGCCTATACAGGTCTGGTCTATCCGACCGAGTGCTACTTCCCGACCTGGAAGGTGGAAGAGGATCACATCACCGTCAAAACCCTCTCCAAGGCTTATCGCGAGCTGTTCAACAAGGAGCCGGTGGTAGACAAGTGGACCTTCTCGACCAACGGGGTCTCCATCATGGGTCGTCACGGTATTCCGGTCATCGGTTTTGGCCCGGGTAAAGAGCCGGAAGCCCACGCGCCGAACGAGAAGACCTGGAAAGAGCATCTGGTCAAGTGCGCCGCCATGTACGCCGTGATCCCCATGCTCTATCTGGCCGAGCTGGACAAGTAAGGGGTCTGCCGGGTGGTGACTGCCATCGCCGCCCAGCTGTTGAAAGTGCCCCGTCTCCATTGAGGCGGGGCCTTGCTGTTTGAAGTGATGTTCGAGGTGGTGGGGATGAAACGGCTGATCAAAAAGGGCGTGCTGGTCGATGCGCAGGGTGAATATCGTCAGGATCTACTGATCGAGCACGGGGTGATCCGCGCCCGTGCCGCCGATATCCAGTCCGATAGCGAAACCGAGCTGATCGATGCCAGCGGCTGCTATGTGATGCCGGGTGGCATCGATGTCCACACCCACTTCAACATAGATGTGGGGATTGCCCGCAGTTGCGATGACTTCTTCAGCGGTACCCGTGCCGCCGCCTGTGGTGGCACCACCACCATCGTCGACCACATGGGATTTGGCCCGGCGGGGTGCAATCTGCATCACCAGCTGGTCCGTTATCACGAGTACGCCGCCGATCAGGCGGTGATCGACTACAGCTTTCATGGCGTGATCCAGCATGTGGATGACGCCATCCTTAATGAGATGGCCGCCATGGTGCTGGAGGAGGGGATCAGCAGCTTCAAGCTCTACCTCACCTACCAGTACAAGCTGGGGGACCATGACGTGCTGCACGCCTTGGCCCGCCTCAAGGAGGTGGGGGCGCTTGCCACCGTCCATCCCGAGAACGATGCCGCCATCGCGGCGCGCCGTGCGGCACTGCTCGCCGCTGGCCATCATGAGCCCTGGTATCACCCGCAAAGCCGCCCGCTGGAGTGCGAGGCGGAGGCGATCGCCCGGATGATCAATCTGGCGGGGCTCGCGGGCAATGCCCCGCTCTATATCGTCCACCTCTCCAATGGCTTGGGGCTGGAGTATCTGAAACTGGCGCGTCGGCAGGGCCAACCGGTCTGGGTGGAGACCTGCCCGCAATATCTGCTGCTCGATGAGCAGTGTTATTACAAGGAGAACGGGGTCGACTATCTGCTGAGCCCGCCGCTGCGCTCGCGTCGCGAGCAGGACAAGCTGTGGGTCGGTATCGCTGCGGGTGACATCGATACGGTGGCGACCGATCACTGCAACTTCTCCCACGCCCAGCGCATGACCCTCTCGGGGGGCGATTTCAGCCGCTGCCCCAACGGCTTGCCGGGCGTCGAGAACCGGATGCTGCTGCTCTTTGCCCACGGGGTGTTGGGGGGGCGCATCTCGCCATCACGCTTTGTAGCTCTCACCAGCGCCAACCCGGCGCGCCTGTTTGGCCTCTGGCCGCGCAAGGGCAACCTGCAACCGGGGTCTGACGCCGATCTGGTACTGATGGATCCCCGTGGCGAGACCCTGATCCGTCACGCCGCCTTGCACGACAACGGCGACTACAGCCCCTACGAGGGGATGCGCTGTCCCGGCCAGATCAGGATGACCCTCAGTCGCGGCGAGATAGTCGCTCGCGACGGCGAGTTTACCGGACAACGGGGGCATGGCCGGTTTTTGGCCAGAGCACCCTTTGATCCGGCGTTGGCGCCTGATCTGCACTCGCCTTGCCCCGCGGTTGCTGGCTGACAATCCGTTCGAAACAGACAGAGCAGCAAGGTTATGTGAACAACGAAAGGTGGGCCGGTATTGCGCCGGCTTGTCCCATCACTGGAGATAACAAGATGAAACAGAGAATCGTACTGGCCCTTGGTGGCAATGCGCTGGGCAACAACCTGCCCGAGCAGATGAAGGCGGTGCAGAGCACGGCGCACACCATCGCCGACCTGATCGCCCAGGGGCACGAGGTGGTGGTGACCCACGGCAACGGCCCGCAGGTGGGAATGATCCAGCAGGCGTTCGAAGTGGCGGCCCGCCACGAGCCCAAGTTCCCCCATCTGCCCATGTCGGTCTGTGTGGCCCTGAGTCAGGGTTACATCGGTTATGACCTGCAAAACGCCCTGCGTGAAGCCTTGCTGGCGCGTGGTATTCAAAAGCCGGTTGCCACTCTGGTGACTCAGGTTGAGGTCGACAAGAACGATCCCGCCTTCCTTGACCCGAGCAAGCCCATCGGCGGCTTCTTCAGCAAGGAGGAGGCCGAGGCGCTGATAGCCAAGGGCGAGCGGCTCAAAGAGGATGCCGGTCGTGGCTATCGCCGGGTAGTGGCCTCCCCCAAACCCGTCGACATCATCGAGAAAGAGACCGTCTCTGCCATGCTGGCTGCCGGTCAGGTGGTGATCACCGTCGGTGGCGGTGGCATTCCGGTGCTGCGGGAAGGCAAGCACCTGCGCGGCGCTAGCGCGGTGATCGACAAGGATTGGGCCAGTGCCAAGCTGGCGGAGCTCATCGATGCCGACATGCTGATCATCCTTACCGCGGTAGAGAAGGTCGCCATCAACTTCGGCAAACCCGATGTGCAGTGGCTCGATCAGCTGAGCGTGGGAGATGCCCAGTGTTTTATCGAGCAGGGGCAGTTTGCCAAGGGATCCATGCTGCCCAAGGTGGAGGCGGCGCTCTCGTTCGCTACCTCCATGCCGGGGCGCAAATCCCTGATCACCTTGCTGGAGAAGGCCGCCGACGGCATTGCCGGCAAGACGGGAACCCTTATCTGCCGCTAGGCGTTCCAGCTCGGGTTGAGTGTGATTGCGGGGGCCGACGGCCCCCTTGTTCATTTCGGGGCGACCATGGTCAGCGGAGGATGAGCGGCGTAAGATGGCCGCCTTCAAGCGCGGGCAAAACGTCGAGAGTTGAACCGGCGCAATGAGTGACAAGAGGTGAGTAACAAGCAAATGAGCGGAAAGATCAATATGGCGGCGCTGGTGGGATTGATCCTGCTCACCGCCATCTGGAGTTACAGCTGGATCGTGATGAAGCAGGTGATGCTCTACGCGGGGGCCTTCGAGTTCACCGCCCTGCGCTGCCTGTGCGGATCTCTGGTTCTGCTGCTGGTATTGGCCCTGCGTGGGCGCCGTTATCTCAAACCCACCCCGTTTCGCTATACCCTCGCCATCGCCCTGTTCCAGACCTGCGGCATGGTGGGGTTGGCCCAGTGGGCGCTGATCAGCGGCGGGGCGGGCAAGGTTGCCATTCTGAGCTACACCATGCCGTTCTGGGTGGTGATCTTCGCGGCGCTCTTTCTCGGCGAGCGGATGCGCAAGCTCCACTATCTGGCGGTCGGGGTGGCGGCCTGCGGGCTGCTGCTGGTGATCGAGCCCTGGCAGCTGCATCTCGATTCCATGAAGAGTGCGCTGCTGGGGATTGCCTCCGGCATCTGCTGGGGGATCAGCGCCATCATCGCCAAGCGGATGTATGCCCGCCATCCCGCGGTGGATCTGATGTCCCTCACCACCTGGCAGATGATCTATGCCACCATGGTGATGGCCGTGGTGGCGGCGCTGGTGCCGGAGCGACCCATCGACTGGCAGCCCTATGTGTTTGGCGCGCTCGCCTACAGCGCCATCTTCGCCACCGCCATAGCCTGGAGTCTCTGGTTGTTTGTGCTGAAAAAACTGCCAGCGGGTATCGCCAGCCTCAGCACTCTGGCGGTGCCGGTGACCGGCGTGCTGCTCTCCTGGTGGCTGCTCGGGGAAAACCCGGGGCCGGTGGAAGGGAGCGGCATCGCCCTTATCGTGCTGGCATTGTTGGTGATCAGTCACAAGGGCAAACGCTCCGTGGTGTCGGTGGCGGGGGAGACCCGTATCAAGCACGGCTGAGCCGATTGCCAGCGAAGAGATAAAAGGGCCCGCCATCATGGCGAGCCCTTCTGGTTTTAAGAACACTCTCTTATCTGCGCTGGGCTAGATGCATCATGGCTTCCAGCACGGCGCCGCCGATAGCGCGTGCCTTGTCCGATACCGTGGTGGCATCGGCGCGCTCGCCACGCGGGTCGATATCGCCAATCTTGAAGCCGATAGGCACTTCGATGCCATCGCTGAGCAGCCCCCGCACCATGCCGGAGAGCGGCGCGATAATAGGGGCATCCCCCACATGGGCAATCACATCTCCCTCCTGCACCAGATCACCGAGCTTGATAATGCTCTTCATCACTCCGGCGACGGGCGCGCGCACCACCCGGCGGGCGGAGTGCCCCTCGATCACCCCGGGAATACCGGTATTGGGCTGGGCGGGGCCCTGATAGATGACCCGGCCCAGATGGTGGCCACGGTTGGTCTCGATCACCGCATCGCAGTCGCGTCCCGCCTCAAAGCCTGGGCCAAGGGCCACCGTAATGGGGGCCATCTCCTTGTGAGTGCCGAGATTTTGCTTGGCGAGGATGGCATCCACCAGATAGTGGGGCTTGAGCTCGGCGAGGGTGGCACAGTCGGGGTCAACCAGTAGCGGAATGACGCCCCGATCCAGCTGCTCGAACGCCTGTTCGACGCTCTCGACCCGCTTGGCTCGTACCCCTTCGACGCTTGTTTCGCCGTCAAACATCCCCTGGGCGAAGGCGACAGTGCGACGGATCACCGTGGGTTTGTCGAGATCCAGCATCACCACCTTGAAGCCTGCATTGTGCAGGCGCAGCGCCACCCCGGTGGCGATATCGCCGGAGCCACGCATCACCACCAGCTTATCCCGCTTGAGCCGCACGTCATCCTGCATTAGCCCACCCGATTTGCCGTTTTTCACTTGCAGCAGTTCGGCGAGGATGCTGATGGCGATCTCTTCCGGGGTTTCGGCTCCTATGTTGTAACCGATGGGGGCGTGCAGCCGCTGCAACTGTTCCTGGCTCACCCCTTGCTGGCGCAGCGCCTGGGTGAAGGTCTGTACCTTGCGCTTGCTAGCGAGCAGCCCCAGATAGGCGAGGGGACGGCTTATCAGCCGCTCCAGCGCCTCCTTGTCCTGATGGTTGGTGGCGATGATAACGAAGTTGGCGGGCTCGATGGCCAGCGCCTCGATCACCGCGCTGATGGTATCAGCCTGTTTGAGGTGAGTGCCGACGGGGAAGTGATCGGGATTGAGGCTCCCTTCAAAACAGTCGCCAACATGGATATCAAAACCCAGTGGCGCGGCTGCATGGGCCAGCGCCCGGTTGACGTGACCGGCGCCGATCAATACCAGACGGGGGCGCAGACCGTAGATATCGATATAGACCGACATGGCGCCACCACAGTCCGACCCGACCGCATGCTCACCGTTGCGGGCCATCCGGCCGTGGAAGATGCGCGGCTTGCGCTCGGCAATGGCCGCCACGGCCTCTTCGATCACCAGCCGCTCGATCATGCCGCCGCCGATGGTGCCGAGGATCTGGCCATCGGCCATCACCAGCATCTGGGCCTGATGGCGGGGGGTGGAGCCACGGCTCTCGATGATCTGGGCCATGGCAAATGGCGTGTTCTCCTGTTCCAGTCGGGCTGCGTGTGCAAACAGATTCATAAGGTACCTCTTCTTATCCTTAAACCATCATGGGCGAGGCGGCTGTGCCTCATCCTGAGCGAAGTAACCGAGTGCGTGGCGAATGGGCTGTGGCTCGCGAACCGCCCCCTGCCAGATGGCATAGATCTCGGGGTGGCGGCTATGCAGCTTTATCAATTCATCGAGCCACGACGCCTCATTTTGATAATCCCCATTGATAAACCAGATCCGGCGCGCCTTGGCCGGGGTGCCCTTGAACAGCCCCTCGGGGTGGGAGAGCAGCTGGTGAAACAGAACCCAGTCGAGGGGGTCACCGGCCTCTATCCCGCACAGGGCCTGAAGCTCTGCCCAGCGGTGGATCTGCTGCGGGTCGGCCTTGGCCCCCACCATGGCGCCGCCCGTCAGGGCGATCACCCAATCACTGTTCTGGGGAATGCAAGGTTCGTGCAAAGCGGGCACTTTCAATAACTTGTGATGGGCGCCATCCGCTTCGACCAGGATCAGATCGAAGCGCTGCTGCCCCTTGATGAGATCAATCTGCTGGGGCGTGGGGCCCGCCACCTTTCCGGTGCGCTCGTCGAGATGGCTGAACAGGGCAACCAGGGTCGGGCCATCCGGCAGAGCCTGACAGCGGGTAAGTTGACGAACGGGATCCGTCTCGATAATCAATTCCCGATAGTGTGACGGGGCTGGCAGAAACATCCGGGTGGTGGTGGTAATTAGCACCCTTTTACCCTGCTTATAAAAATATTCCGCCAGCCAGAACAGGGTGCTGGTTTTTCCGCCGGCACCACAAAGGCTAATTAGCGTGGTATGATTGTCACTATTTTCAAGCAGTGGATTTAAAAGCGAACCAATATCCGGAAACGCGTGAATAACAGAGTGTGGCAAGGACATGGCAATAACCGAAATAAATAGCGAGGTGAATGAAAAGGTGCAGGCTCGGGGGCGTGAACAGTGTGACTGTATAATTACCGCAGCAGGTTTGTCATCCCGCATGGGGGCATGGAAAATGATGCTACCTTATGGCTCGGGGACAATTCTTGATGCAAGTCTCAAAAATGCCCTGGCCTTCTGCTCCCGGATTATTTTGGTCGTGGGTCATCGCGGGGCCGAACTCGCTGCCTGTTATGGGAATCGCCCCGACATTCTCATCGTCCATAACCCTGACTATGAGTTGGGGCTGGGCAGTTCCATCCGCTGCGCTCTGGCGGCCAGCAATGCTGACTACCTCTTTATCAGCCACGGGGATCTGCCCTGTATCCCGTGCGAGGTCTATCAGCAGTTGTGGCAGGCGCGCGGAGAGTTCGCCCTGTTTCCGAGCTTTCAGGGGGAGGCGGGCCACCCGGTCTTGCTGCCAAAATCCCTCGCAAGGGAGCTGGCAACCGCGCCAGCACAGGGTTCGGTGCGCCACTGGTTGCTGCAACGCCCCCATCGCACCATACCGGTCGAGAGTCCTGCCATCCTCTTTGATATCGATACCCCCGAGCGCTATCAGGCGCTGATCCGCGGCGAACTGGAGCTGCGTTCTGCCGACGAGCTTACAACCGAGCAGGGCTGAGTCGCATCGTTGGGACCCACCTCCCTCTGCATACAATGGCAGCCAGCGGGGCGGTAACGCCGAGTCATCTCGTAGCCTTTGGATAAACCGAAATAGCGACGACTGCCTTTTATATGGCAGTGACTTTTAAGCCAGCCCCGACCATATTGGCTGGGGCTGGCTTGCGATAATGCTGGATGATTTTCACCCTATCAAAGTGATATTTATCGCTGCCGATTTGATACTTCTCTTTTTTCTCTGGTATTGCCTTGAATAAAATTTCAAGTGAGTGATAACCACTCTCATCAATCATAATGGCGACATGCCAAATCGCCTTCATTAATTCGAGCCATCTCACGCTTTTACCCTAAAAAATAGTTTTTCCGATGGAGTGGCCTGATAGTTGCTCCTCTCCTTGCCAAGGGGTAATGCCCGTGCGGGATACCCCATTTATTCATGCTGCCAATGTGCAGAACAGCTGCAAGGAGATAGCCATGGGCGATATTATGCGACCCGTTCCCTTCAAGAACCTTCTGACCCGTATTTTTGCGGAATATAAAGAGAGTCAGAGCATTTTCGGTATTCCCGCCGCACAATTTTATCGCAAGCAGGACGAGCGCAAGATCAAGGTGTTCGGTGAAACCTGCGAGACCCCCATCGGCCCGGCAGCCGGCCCCCATACCCAATTGGCCCAGAACATCGTCACCTCCTGGCTGACCGGCGGGCGCTTTATCGAGCTCAAGACGGTGCAGATCCTGGACCGTCTCGAACTGGAAAAGCCCTGCATCGACGCCGAAGACGAGTGCTTCAACACCGAGTGGTCTACCGAGTTCACCCTGCCCAAGGCGTTTGACGAGTATCTGAAGGCCTGGTTTGCCCTCTATCTGCTGGAGGAGGTGTTCGACCCCCGTCTCGACGGAGAGGCCAAGTCCTTCATCTTCAACATGAGCGTGGGTTACAACCTCGATGGCATCAAACAGCCACCGATGCAGCAGTTCATCCACAGCCTGATGGATGCCAGCAGCAATCCGAAATTTGCCGAGTACCAGCAGGTGGTACGTGACCTCGTGGCCGACGAGCAGTTTATCGCCGAGCTGGGACTGGGGGCGCGCCGCGATCGCCTGCAACAGCTGGTGGAGCACATCCCGGCCAATCTGGTTCACGGCGTTACCCTCTCTACCATGCACGGCTGCCCACCGAACGAGATTGAGGCCATCTGCCGCTACATGCTGGAAGAGAAGGGGCTCAACACCTTCGTCAAACTGAACCCGACCCTGCTGGGCTACCCGCGGGTGCGCGAGATCCTCGATACCTGTGGCTTTGATTACATTGGCCTGAGCGAAGAGTCGTTCGATCACGACCTCAAGCTGGAGCAGGCCAAGGCGATGCTGACCCGTTTGATGGCGCTGGGGGTCGAGAAGGGGCTCACCTTCGGGGTCAAGCTGACCAACACCCTGGGCACCATCAACCGCAAAGGTGCGCTGCCGGGGGATGAGATGTATATGTCCGGCCGTGCGCTGTTCCCGCTCTCCATCAACGTGGCGGCCGTGCTGTCTCGCGCCTTCGATGGCAAGCTGCCCATCTCCTACTCCGGTGGTGCCAGCAAGTTCAATATCGCCGAGATCTTCGAGACTGGTATTCGTCCCATCACCATGGCCACCGACCTGCTCAAACCGGGTGGCTATCTGCGCCAGCTGGAGTGCCTCAAAGAGATCGATGCCTCCGATAGCTGGGGCATGAGTCGGGTGGATGTGGCCAAGCTGGAAGCGCTTGCCGCCAAGGCCCTCACCATGGATTACACCCAGAAGGAGTGGAAGTCCGACGATCGCATCGAAGTGGGTGGCGGCCTGCCGCTGACCGACTGCTACGTAGCGCCCTGCGTCACCGCCTGCGCCGTGCATCAGGATATCCCCGAGTACATTCGCCTGATGGGCGAGGGGGAGTATGTCGCGGCCCTTGAGCTGATTTATCAGCGCAACGCCTTGCCCGCCATCACCGGCCATATCTGCGATCACCAGTGCCAGTACAACTGCACCCGTCTCGATTACGACAGCGCGCTCAATATCCGCGAGCTGAAAAAAGTGGCCCTCGAGTTGGGCTGGGAAGGGTACAAGGCTCGCTGGCATAAACCGGCAGGCAGTGGTGACAAGCACCCGGTTGCGGTCATTGGCGCCGGCCCGGCCGGTCTCTCCGCCGGTTACTTCCTGGCCCGTGCCGGCCATCCGGTCACCGTGTTCGAGCGCGAAGCGGATGCCGGTGGCGTGGTCAAACACATCATCCCCGAGTTCCGCATCCCGGCCGAGCTTATCCAGCACGATATCGACTTTGTCGCCGCCCACGGGGTCAAGTTCGAGTTTGGCTGCGATCCGGCGCTCACCATCGACAAGCTGCACGCCCAGGGCTTTACCTATGTCTTCGTCGGCATCGGTGCCGACAAGAACGGTGGCATGCGCCTCGAAGGGGGTCACGAGCGGATTTACAAATCCTTCCACTTCCTGCGCAGCTTCAATCAGGGCAAACCGCTGCCGCTGGGCCGCCATGTGGCGGTGATCGGCGCCGGTAACACCGCCATGGACTGCGCCCGCGCCGCCCTCAAGGTGCCGGGTGTCAGCGATGTGACCGTGATCTACCGTCGCAGCGAAAAAGAGATGCCCGCCTATCGCGAGGAGTATCTGGAAGCGGTAGAAGATGGGGTGCGTTTCTGCTTCCTCACTAACCCAGAGCGCTTTGACAAAGATGGCAAGCTTGTCGTGCGGATGATGGCGCTGGGGGATCCTGACGAGCAGGGCCGCCGCCGTCCGGTGCCCACCGAGCAGACCGAAGTGATGCAGATGGATGCGCTGATCACCGCCATCGGCGAGCAGCCTGACTGCGAGGTGCTCAAAGCGATGGGCATTCCCTTGGGCAGCGATGGCTGGCCCGAGGTGGACAGCCAGACCGGCGAAACCAGCCGTCGCAACGTCTTCCTTATCGGTGACGTGCAGAGCGGCCCGTCCTCCATCGTCGGTGCCATCGGTGGCGCCCGCCGCGCCGCGGATCTGGTGCTCTCTCGCGAGCATATAGCCAGCCAGCAGAGTGAAGTGACCATCCAGCCGTCGGGCAAGGATGAGATCTACCGCCGCAAGGGAAGCATCGCCGTCACCATGGTTGACAAAAACGAGCGCGATGCCTTCGTGGCGCAAGAGGCGCACCGTTGCCTCGAGTGCAACTACCTCTGCAGCAAGTGCGTGGATGTCTGCCCCAACCGGGCCAACGTCGCCATCGCGGTGCCGGGCTTCAAAGACCAGTTCCAGACCCTGCACCTGGATGCCTACTGCAACGAATGTGGCAACTGCGCCCAGTTCTGCCCGTGGCAGGGCAAGCCCTATCAGGACAAGGTCACCATCTTCAGCCTGCCCGAGGATTTCGACAACAGCCGCAACCCTGGTTTCTATCTGGCGGATGGTGGCGAACTGCGGGTGCGTCAGGATGGCGAGACCTATCGCCTGACCATCGACGCCCAGAGCCGGATCAAGGATGCGCCAGCGGCCCTTGGCGACATGTGCCGCATCATCAGCCATGTCCACGCTCATCACCAATACCTGCTGGGGGCCGTCGAGGCCTGAACGAACAACGAATAAGCGAAGGAGCACACCATGTTTATTCTGAAGAACGTCACCGCCGTCCAGCTGGAGCCGACCCGGGTGCTGGAAGGGGTGGATATCGCCATCGAAGGCACCCTTATCAAAGCGGTGGGGCCCAATCTGCGGGCCCTCTACCCGGAGGCCAACTATCGGGAGATGGGGGGCAAGCTGGTGATGCCGGGCATCGTCTGTGCCCACAACCACTTCTACTCAGGCCTGTCGCGGGGGATCATGGCCAACATCGCCCCCTGCCCGGACTTTATCTCCACCCTGAAAAACCTCTGGTGGCGGCTCGATCGGGCGCTCGATGAGGAGTCCCTCTACTACAGCGGCCTCATCTGCTCGCTGGAAGCAATCAAGAGCGGTTGCAGCGCGGTGATCGACCACCACGCGTCGCCCAACTTCATCAAGGGATCGTTGAATGTATTGCGCAAAGGGTTTGTGGAGGCGGGTCTGCGCGGCATGACCTGCTTCGAGACTACGGATCGCAACGGCGGCCTCGCCGAGCTGCAGGCCGGGGTGGAGGAGAACATCCTCTTTGCCCAACAGATCGATGCGGCCAAAGCCAAGGGGAACGAACCCTATCTGGTGGAGGCCCATATCGGCGCTCACGCACCCTTCACCGTACCCGACGAGGGGCTGGCCATGCTGCGCGAAGCGCGGCAGGTCACCGGTCGTGGTCTGCATATCCATGTGGCGGAAGACCGCTACGACATGGCCCACGGCCACCACCACTATGGCAAGGAGCCCATCGCCCGGCTGGACGAGTTTGGCCTTATCGACAGCAAGACTCTGATCGCCCACGGCATCTACCTGAGCCCGGCTGACATCGAGCTGCTCAACAGCCGCGATGCCTTCCTGGTGCATAACGCCCGCTCCAACATGAACAACCACGTGGGCTACAACATGCACCTGCCGGAGTATCGCAATCTGGCGCTCGGCACCGATGGTATCGGCTCCGACATGCTCGAAGAGCTCAAGTTCGCCTACTTCAAACACAAGGATGCCGGCGGAGCGCTCTGGCCCGACAGCTTTGCCCGGTTCCTCTGGAACGGCAACACCCTGCTGGAGCGCAACTTCGGCGCTAAATTTGGCCGCCTGGAGCCGGGTTACAAGGCTGACCTCACCATCTGCGACTACGCCGCACCGACCCCGCTGGCACCGCGCAACCTCGGCGGCCATCTCGCCTTTGGCATGGGCTCTGCCAGCGTCAACAGCGTGATGGTCGAGGGGCGCATGGTCTATCAGGATCGCGAGTTCGCCTTTGACGTCGAGCCCATTTATCAGCAGGCCAGCAAGGTGGCGAGCCGCCTGTGGCAACGGATGGATCAGCTGGCCTAAGGCCACCCTCCGCACGTTTGGACTGAATTGCCCGCCTTGTGGATTTTCCCGGCGGCGGGCAGCAAGAGTAAGGACGACACATGATTGAGCAATTCTTCCGACCCGAGCAACTGGGTCAGGCTTTGGAACTCAAGGCCCGCTTTGGCAACGACGCCGTCTACATGGGGGGCGGCAGCAAGCTCAACGCAGCCCCGACCCGCACCGACAAGAAGGTCGCCATCTCGCTGGACAAGCTCGGACTTGGCCAGATTGAGCAGCAGCACGGCCAGCTCCATATCGGCGCTACCGTTACCCTGCAGACCCTGAAAGATGATCCCCGTACCCCGGCCGCCCTGTGCGAGGCGCTGGGGTTTGTCTACTCCCGCCATCTGCGCAATCAGGCCACCATCGGCGGCGAGATTGCCTGCCAGCAGCAGGATTCCCCCTTGCTGCCGGTGCTGCTGGTGCTCGAAGCGGTAGTAGTGCTTGAAAACAACCTGCTGCAACCCATCGACGCCTATCTGGCGGGGCAGCGCAATGCCCTGGTGCTGGGAGTGGTGCTGCCGGAACCGGAACTGCGCTGCACCACCCGCCGCATCAGCCGCAATGCCGATGGCCTGGCGGTGATGACCGCCGCGGTGGCCCTCGACAGCATTGGCGAGATGCGGGTGGCCGTCGCTGGCGTCACCCCGCAGCCGATGCGCCTGCGGGATCTGGAGCGCCGCGATCTGCACGATGCCGCGCTGGAGGCCGCCGTGAGTGAGCTGATTTCGCCCCGTGAGGATCTGGCGGGCAGCATAAGTTACAAGCGGTATATCACCGGTGTAGTGGTAGCGGATCTGCTGGTGGACTGCCAGCAGCAGGAGGTGCAAGCATGATGGAACTCAACTTTACCCTGAACGGTGCCCTGCGCACCGTCATCACCGCGGCTGGCGAGAATGCCCAGCGGGTGCTGTTCAACCAGTGCCGGATGCACTCGGTGCGCAACAGCGACGACGGTTTTGGCTTTGCCGGCTCAGATGCCATTCTCTTCAACGGCAAGGTGATCAACGCCTCCCTGCTGATCGCCGCCCAGCTGGATGGATCCGACGTGCGCACCGCCGAGTCGCTCGGCAGCTGGAACCAGCTCAGTCTGGTACAGCAGGCGATGGTGGACGTGGGGGTGGTGCAGTCCGGCTACAACGATCCGGCCGCCGCGCTCATCGTCACCGACCTGCTTGATCGCCACCCCGAGCCCACCCGTGATCAAATCGACGATGCCCTCTCGGGCCTGTTTCACCGCGATGGCGGTTATCAGCAGTTCTATCAGGCCATCGAGCTTGCCTGTTCACGGATGAAGGATCCCGATTACCTGTGCCAGATCGCTCCCGAGTTTCGCGACGATTTGCGCCATATCGGCAAGAGCTGTCCGAAAGTGGACGCCGCCAAGATGGTGCAGGCCAAGCCCTGCTACGTGGAGGATCGGGTTACTGAGGATGCGCTGATCATCAAGATGCTGCGCAGTCCCCATCCCCATGCGGTGATCACCAAACTCGACGTGAGCCGCGCCGAGGCGCTGCCGGGCGTCGTGCATGTTATCACCCACCTCAACTGCCCGGATGTGTTTTACACACCGGGTGGTCAGAGTGCTCCCGAGCCGTCACCGCTCGATCGCCGTATGTTCAGCCGCAAGGTGCGTCACGTCGGTGACCGGGTCTCCGCCGTGGTGGCCGAGAGCGAAGCCATCGCATTGGCTGCGCTCAAACTCATCGAGGTCGAATATCAGGTGCTGCCTGCGGTCATGAACATCGATGAGGCGATGGCTCCCAACGCACCCCTGGTGCACGACGAGTCCATCGTCTACATGGCAGGGGCGCCGGCGGATCTCGAGCAGCAGAACGCCAGCTCGGTACGTCGCGGTGACGAGCACATGATCATCAACTTCCCCATCGGCTCCCGCCCGCACGAGAACCTGGCCGCCAGCGTCCATGGCCAGATCGGCGATGTGGCCAAAGGCTTTGCCGAGGCGGACGAGATTGTCGAGCGCACCTACGAATCGACCCAGGCCCAGCAGTGCCCGACCGAGCCGCACATCTGCTTCACCTACATGGATGGGGATCGTCTGGTTATTCACGCATCCACTCAGGTGCCGTGGCACGTGCGCCGTCAGGTGGCGCGCATTGTCGGCATGAAGCAGCACCAGGTGCATGTGATCAAGGAGCGGGTAGGGGGCGGCTTTGGCTCCAAGCAGGATATCCTGCTGGAAGAGGTGTGCGCCTGGGCGACCAAGGTCACCGGCCGTCCGGTCACCTTCCGCTACACCCGTGAAGAGGAGTTCATCAGCAACACCTCCCGCCACGTGGCTAAGGTGAAGGTGAAAGTGGGGGCCAAAAAAGATGGCACCATCACCGCCATCGACATGGATTTTCGCGCCAACACCGGCCCTTACGGCAACCACTCATTGACGGTGCCGAGCAACGGCCCGGCGCTCTCCCTGCCGCTCTATCCGTGCGACAACGTGCGCTTTACCGTCAACACCTACTACAGCAACATCTGTCCGACCGGGGCCTATCAGGGTTACGGCGCGCCCAAGGGCAACTTTGCCCTGACCATGGCGATTGCCGAACTTGCCGAGAAACTGGGCATCGATCAGCTTGACATGGTGGAGCACAACCGGGTGCACGAAGGGGACATCCTCAAGGTGCTGGGTGCCATCGGCGAGGGCAAGATGCCCACTTCGGTGCCCCATGCGGCCAGCTGTGCCCTCGAACCCATCCTCAAACAGGGTCGCGAACTGATTGCCTGGGATAGTCCCAAACCCGCCGACGGGGATTGGCGCATCGGTCGTGGCGTCGCCATCATCATGCAAAAATCGGGGATCCCCGATATCGATCAGGCCAACTGCATGGTCAAGCTGGAATCGGACGGCACCTTTATCGTCCACTCCGGTGGCGCCGATATCGGCACCGGCCTCGATACCGTGGTGGCCAAGCTGACCGCCGAGGTGCTCGGTTGCCCGCTCAGCGATGTGCACGTCATCTCTGGCGATACCGACCATGCGCTATTCGACAAGGGGGCCTACGCCTCGTCAGGTACCTGCTTCTCCGGCAATGCGGCCAAGATGGCGGCAGAGAACCTCAAGGCGAAGATCCTGTTCCACGGCGCCGCCATGCTGGGCGAGCCGGTGGAGGATGTGGAGCTGGTTCACCCGGGGATCGTGCGCGGCAAGCAGGGGGAGGTGAGCCTCGCCAAGCTGGCCCACAAAGCGGAGACAGGTACCGGCTTCGGCATTCTGGTGGGCACTGCCAGCTACATCACCTCTGAGCTTGCCTTCCCGTATGGGGCCAACTTCGCCGAGGTGGCGGTCAACGTCAGAACCGGCGAGATCCGGCTCGACAAGTTCTACGCTCTGCTCGACTGTGGTACCCCCATCAACCCGGAACTGGCGCTCGGCCAGATCTACGGGGCGACCATGCGGGCCATCGGCCACACCATGAGCGAGGAGATCTGCTACGACAGCAAGGGCATCCCGCTCACCCGGGACCTCAAGAGCTATGGCGCGCCCAAGATTGGCGATATTCCGCGCGACTTCCGGGCCTTCCTGGTACCGAGTGATGACAAGGTCGGCCCTTACGGCGCCAAGTCCATCTCGGAGATCGGGGTGAACGGGGCCGCGCCCGCCATCGCCACCGCCATCCACGATGCCTGCGGTGTCTGGCTGCGCAAGTGGCACTTCACGCCGGAGCAGATCCTGCGCGAACTGGGCAAGCTGGAGCAAAAAGTGTCGGCATAACAAAAGAAAAGGTGAGGGGCGGGCGCCAGCTCGCCCCCAGCGCCTGACGGTGGAATGAGTACTCCGCCTACATTCTGTGTGATGGGACAAATACGATGTCTAAAACAACACGCAAGCACTCGGATCTCATTTACGAGCTGGAAGACAAACCCCCGTTTTATCAAACCCTGATGGGCGCAGTGACCCATCTGCTGGCCATTTTTGTTCCCATGGTGACCCCGGCGCTGATCGTCGGCGGCGCCCTGGGCCTCTCCACCGAGACCACCGCCTATCTGGTTTCCATGGCGATGATCGCCTCCGGTATCGGCACCTGGCTGCAGGTAAACCGCTATGGCCCCATAGGTTCGGGGCTGCTCTCCATCCAGTCGGTCAACTTCTCCTTCGTGACCGTGATGATCGCCCTCGGCGGCGCCATGAAAAAAGATGGCATCCACGAGGAGCTGATCGTCTCGACCCTGCTCGGGGTCTCTTTTGTCGGCGCCTTTCTGGTGATGGGCTCCTCCTTCGTGCTGCCCTACCTCAAGCGGGTGATCACCCCGACCGTGAGCGGTGTGGTGGTGCTGATGATTGGCCTGAGCCTTATCAAGGTGGGGATCATCGACTTTGGCGGCGGCTTCTCCGCCATGAGCAGCGGTACCTTTGGCAAATATGAGAACATCGGGCTGGGGCTCTTGGTGCTCTGCGTCATCGTCGCCTTCAACTGCAGCCGAAGCCCGCTGCTGCGGATGAGCGGCATCGCCATCGGTCTGATGGTTGGCTATGCGGTGGCCCTGATGCTCGGCATGGTGGATTTCTCCGCCCTTGAGAACCTGCCGCTTATTACGGTGCCGATCCCGTTCAAGTACGGTTTCTCCTTCGATTTTCACGCCTTTATGTTGGCGGGCACCATCTATCTGTTGAGCGTGCTGGAGGCGGTGGGGGACATCACCGCCACCGCCATGGTCTCCCACCGGGATATTCAGGGGCCTGAATTTCAAAAGCGGCTCTCCGGCGGCGTGCTGGCGGACGGGTTGGTCTCGGTCATTGCCTCGGCCCTCGGTTCCCTGCCGCTCACCACCTTTGCCCAGAACAACGGCGTCATCCAGATGACCGGGGTGGCCTCGCGCCACGTGGGCAAGTTTATCGCCGTTATTCTGGTGCTGCTGGGGCTCTTCCCGGTTGTGGGGCGCTTCTTTACCACCATACCGTCACCTGTGATGGGGGGCGCCATGGTCATCATGTTCTCCATGATCGCCATCGCCGGTGGTCGCATCATCATCAGCCACGGTTTCGATCGGCGGGAGACCCTGATTGTCGCCACTTCGCTGGGTCTTGGGCTCGGTGTCTCCTATGACCCGAACGTCTTCAAGGTGCTGCCAGCGGGTATCTACATGCTGGTGGAGAACCCCATCTGCGCCGGCGGCATCACCGCCATCATCATGAATCTGGTGTTGCCGCAAAGCCGAAAGCGCAAGGCGGCCGTCAGGGATGCCGAGGCGGTGGAGGTGATCCAGCTGAGCGACAAGCCGGATGTGATCTTTACCGCCCGCAGTGCGGGCCAGCCATCGGCCAGCAAGGGGGAGGGTTCACCAGAGCCAGTGCCCGGGCAGGCGGTGGCGCCACAGGTGGAACGGATCTGACGGTTAAACCGGCAAAAAACGTCAACAGAACAAGCAAAACAGGGAAACGGTTATGAAAAACGACAACTCTGTCAAAGCGGTACGCGGCAGCTTCTTCGATATTACCCGGGTGGTGGATCAGCCCGAGGAGATTGAGTCCAACGCGCGCCTTATCGAGGATGGCCTGCTGATCATTCGCAACGGCTGCATCGACTGGTTTGGTGAGTGGGAGGAGGGGAAAGATCGCATTCCGGCCGAGGTGCGGGTGCGCGATTACCGCGGCAAGATGATAGTGCCGGGCTTTGTCGATACGCACATTCACTATCCCCAGAGCGAGATGGTGGGGGCCTATGGCGAGCAACTGCTGGAGTGGCTCAACCGCCACACCTTCCCGGCCGAGCGGCGTTACAACGATCTCGAGTATGCCCGCGAGATGTCCACCTTCTTTATCAAGCAGTTGCTGCGAAACGGCACTACCACGGCGCTGGTGTTCGGCACCGTTCACCCCGAGTCGGTGGATGCCCTGTTCGAGGCGGCCAGTCGCATCAATATGCGGATGATCGCCGGCAAGGTGATGATGGATCGCAACGCGCCAGATTATCTGCTCGATACCGCGCAGAGCAGTTATGTGCAGAGCAAGCAGCTTATCGAGCGCTGGCACGGCAATGGTCGCCTGCTCTATGCCATCACACCACGATTTGCACCCACCTCGACACCCGAGCAGCTGACGATGGCGCGGCGACTGCGCGAAGAGTTTCCCACCACCTATCTGCACACCCATCTGTGCGAGAACAAGGACGAGATCGCCTGGGTCAAATCCCTCTTTCCGGCGCACAAGGGTTATCTCGATGTCTATCACCAGCATGGCCTGACCGGCCACAACTGTGTGTTTGCCCACTGCGTCCATCTGGAAGAGCAGGAGTGGGATTGCCTGAAAGAGACCGGCTCCACCATCGCCTTCTGCCCCACATCGAATCTTTATCTGGGCAGCGGTCTCTTCAAGTTGCACAAGGCGTGGCGCAAGCAGGTGAAGGTGGGGATGGGCACCGACATCGGCGCGGGCACCACCTTCAATATGCTGCAGACCCTCAACGAGGCCTACAAGGTGATGCAGTTGCAGGGTGAGCGGCTCTCGGCCTATCAGGCCTTCTATCTGGCCACCCTGGGCGGCGCCCATTCGCTGGGGCTGGATGAGAAGATCGGCAGCTTTGCGGTGGGCAAGGAGGCGGACTTCGTGGTGCTCGACCCGGTCGCCACCCCGCTGCAGCAGTTGCGTTATGACAACTCCACCACCCTGCGGGACAAGCTCTTTGTGCTGTTGACCCTGGGAGATGACAGATCCATCTACCGCACCTATGTGGATGGCCAACTGGTGCATGAACGGGGGTAGGGGCTGGAGTGGGCTGCCGCGGCGCAGCCCCGACGAATACGGCGGCTGGCGTACCCAACAGGAGGCCAGTCTTGCCGCACCACAGGGGATCTCCCCGCATAGAACGTGAAATGGCCCGGTTTTTTTGATCAGCAAGGCAAACGTTTGAGTCAAGGCTGCCTGCCCTGGTCTGTCTGTCGCATCTTCTGCCACCATCGCCTGTTTCTCATCAGACTGGCGCGAGGCAGATCCGCAGATCCTGTCGCCATTTCGTCATGGAACATTCAGGCGCGTGTGAAGGAGTTGGGTATGACCCAAGCAAACAGCAGGACAAACAGCGTGGAACAGCTGGCCAATGATGACGCCAGCCAGAGCGCACCAAAGCAACAGCCGCTCACGGCTCTTGATCGCTACTTTATGATCAGCGAGCGGGGCAGCAATGTCAGACAGGAGGTTCTGGCGGGCCTCACCACCTTCCTTGCCATGGTCTACTCGGTGATAGTGGTGCCGAGCATGCTCGGCAAGGCGGGCTTTCCTCCCGGCGCCGTGTTTGTGGCCACCTGTCTGGTGGCGGGTTTCGGTTCGCTCTTGATGGGGCTCTGGGCCAAGCTGCCGATGGCCATCGGCTGCGCTATTTCCCTCACGGCGTTTACTGCCTTCAGTCTGGTGCTGGGGCAGCAGATCCCCATTCCGGTGGCGTTGGGGGCCGTTTTCCTGATGGGGGTGCTGTTTACCGCCATCTCGGTGACCGGGGTGCGTAGCTGGATACTCGACAACCTGCCGATGGGAATTGCCCACGGTACCGGCATCGGGATTGGTCTCTTCTTGCTGCTTATCGCTGCCAACGGGGTGGGGCTGGTGATCAAGAACCCGCTGGAGGGGCTGCCGGTGGCGCTGGGGGCTTTTACCTCCATGCCGGTCATTATGTCCCTGATCGGCCTTGCGGTGATCTTCGGGCTGGAGAAGCTGAGAGTACCGGGGGGGATCCTGCTGGTGATCATCGCCATCTCCATCTTCGGCCTTATCTTCGATCCGGCGGTCAAGTATCAGGGATTGTTCGCCCTTCCGAGCCTCTCGGACGATCAGGGCAAGTCCCTCATCTTCAGTCTGGATATCATGGGGGCCCTCTCGCCGCTGGTGCTGCCCAGCGTGCTGGCGCTGGTGATGACGGCGGTATTTGATGCCACAGGCACCATCCGCGCCGTGGCGGGCCAAGCCAACCTGCTCGATAAGGATGGTCATATCATCAACAGCGGCAAGGCGCTCAGTGCCGACTCGGTCAGCAGCATCTTCTCCAGTCTGGTGGGGGCGGCTCCGGCTGCCGTCTATATCGAATCGGCCGCGGGCACGGCGGCGGGGGGCAAAACCGGCCTGACCGCGACCGTGGTCGGCGGCCTCTTCCTGCTGATGCTGTTCCTCTCACCGCTCTCCTATCTGGTGCCCGCCTATGCCACCGCACCGGCCCTGATGTATGTGGGGCTCTTGATGCTGAGCAATGTCACCAAGCTCGATTTCGATGACTTTGTCGGGGCCATGTCCGGGCTGGTGTGCGCTGTCTTTATCGTGCTCACCTGCAATATTGTCACCGGCATCATGCTTGGCTTCAGCTCGCTGGTGATCGGCCGCATCTGCTCGAAGGAGTGGCACAAACTCAACGTCGGCACCGTGGTCATCGCCCTGGCACTGGTGCTCTTTTATGCTGGAGGATGGGCTATTTAGGGATAACCCGCCCGTTTGGGGCCGCACTGGCGGTCCCATTTTTATGCCTGCGGCTTTTTATGTCTGCGTTGCTCAGCCTGTCTTGGCTGGCTATCACGTCTCGGTCGTCTCCGTAGTTGGGTGGTCTCATCGCGATACCATTTTGATAAATCCCCCTACCAGATTGATAGGCTCCCACCCTTGCTCTCCTCGCTCTGCCGCTTTTTTCACCGCTGATGTGCCCCGTTTGCTCAGGGGCTGCCCCTGGCTTGTCGCTGCGAGCCAACAAAAGCGGGCTAGATGGGATCCCCTTCACACTTCTCCCCATTCTCCTGACGATGGCGGGAAACAGGCGCATATCTTGCTGTTTTTTATGCCGGTTCCAGATTTTTCCATTCGAAAAAGGACTTGCATATGTCCATAGGATTACCGCTCAAGCGGGTGGATGCCGAGGCCAAGGTGACCGGCAGCGCCCGCTATACAGATGACAACATCATGCTCGGGATGCGCCACGCCAAGTACGTGAGAAGCAATATTGCCCACGGCAAGGTGCTCGCCATCGATGCGACCGAAGCGCTGGCGCTGCACGGGGTCGAAGCCGTGTTTACCCATGAAGATGTGCCCACCACCTGTTTTCGCACCGCCGGTCACGCTTGGTCTCTCGATGAGGCGAAACGGGATGTGAAAGACCGGCGTCTGCTCACCGACCATGTGCGTCACTTTGGTGATGGGGTCGCCATCGTGGTGGCGCGCGATCCGCTGGTCGCCGAGAAGGCTGCCGCCCTGGTCAAGGTGACCTACGAACCGCTGCCGGTGATGACGGATGCCCACAGTGCGCTGGCCGAGGATGCTTATCCCATCCATCCGAATGGCAACCTGCTGCGGCAAAGCCAGATCCGGGCGGGTGAGCCGGAACAGGCAATCGCAGCAGCGGATCTGCAGTTCAAGGCGCACTATCAGACGCCGGTGGTGCAGCACTGCCATCTGGAGACGGTGACCTGCTACGCCTATATGGATCAGCCGGACCACATCATAGTGGTCAGCAGTACCCAGATCCCCCAGATTGTGCGCAGCCGGGTGGCCAAATCCCTCGGCCTACCCTGGTCCAGCGTGCGGGTGATCAAGCCCTACATGGGCGGCGGCTTTGGCAACAAGCAGGATGTGCTGGAAGAGCCGATGGCGGCGTTTCTGAGCTACAAGCTTGGCGGTGTGCCGGTCAAGGTTACCTTGAGCCGGGAGGAGTGCTTCTTTGCTTCCCGCACCCGCCATGGCTTTGCCATCGATGGCACCCTCGGTATCAACCGGGATGGCACCCTCAGGGGGTATCAGCTCGACGTGCTCTCCAACACCGGCGGCTATGCCTCCCACGGCCACTCCATCGCCAGCGCAGGGGCCAACAAGATCAGCTACCTCTATCCGCGCAGCGCCTTCGGTTATGACGCCAAAACCTTCTACAGCAACCTGCCCACCGCCGGTGCCATGCGCGGTTACGGCGCGCCGCAGGTGGTGTTTGCCCTTGAATGCATGCTGGATGATGCCAGCGCCGAGTTGGGTCTGGATCCGCTCGAAGTACGCATCGCCAACGTGGCGCGCGAGGGGGATGCCAATCAGGTCAACCAGAAGACCATCTACAGCGCCGGGCTCCCTGAGTGTTTGCGCCGGGGCGGCGAGCAGTTCCAGTGGGAACGGCTCAAGGCCGAATGTCTGGTGCAGGATCCGGCAAGTCGGGTGCGGCGCGGCATCGGGGTTGCGTGCTTTAGCTACGGCTCCAACACCTACCCGGTGGGGGTCGAAATTGCCGGCGCCCGCATGCTGCTCAATCAGGATGGCACCGTCAATCTGCAGATCGGCGCCACCGAGATAGGGCAGGGGTCGGATACCGTCTTTGCCCAGATGGCGGCCCAAACGTTAGGCATTCCGTTTGATCAGATCCGGGTCATTTCGACTCAGGATACCGACATTACCGCCTACGATCCGGGCTCGTTCGCCTCGCGCCAGAGCTATGTGGCAGCCCCCGCCATCCATCAGGCGGCGCTGCAGTTGCGGGCGCGCATTTTGTCGCTGGCAGCCCAGCTCTGCCATCAGGATGTGGGGTCGCTCACCCTGATCGACGGCTACGTGGTGCTGGCCGGTGCGCCGGACAAGGTGCTGATCAGCGTCGCCGAGGTGTCGGTCAACGCCTATTACCACCTTACCATTGGTGGCCAGATCACCTCGGAAGTCTCCCACAAGACCACCACCAATCCGCCGAGTTTTGGCTGCACCTTTGTCGATCTCAGCGTCGATATCGATCTCTGCAAGGTGACCATCAATCGTATCCTCAACTTGCATGATGCGGGCAAGATCCTCAACCCGCAGCTGGCGGAGGGGCAGGTGCACGGCGGCATGGGGATGGGGATCGGCTGGTCGCTGTTCGAGGAGATGATCATCGACGCCAAGAGCGGCGTGGTGCGCAACCCCAACCTGCTCGACTACAAGTTTCCCACCATGCTGGATTTGCCAGAGCTTGAGTGCGACTTCGTGCAGACCTATGAACCCCAGTCGGTCTATGGCCACAAATCCCTGGGGGAACCGCCCATCATCTCGCCGGGCCCGGCCATCCGTAACGCCATTCGCATGGCGACCGGGGTGGCCATCAACGAGCTGCCTATCACCCCCAAGACCCTGTTTCGGGAGTTTGTCGCGGCGGGTCTGATTGGCGAGGGAGCAGGGGAGGAGCAACACCATGTTTGATATTGCCCGTTACTACAAGGCGCACAGTGTGGCCGAGGCGGTCGCCCTGCGTCAGGCTGACCCCGAGGCGCGTCTCTTGGCCGGTGGCACCGATGTGATGATCCAGCTGCATCACCTCAACGCCGCCTATCGCCATATCGTCGATATTCACGACTTGCCCGAGCTCAAAGGGGTGAGTGAGCTGCCTGATGGATCGATCCGTGTCGGCTCTGGCACCACCTTTACCGAGCTCATCGAAAATGAGCTGGTGCAGCGCCGCCTGCCAATGCTTGCCGAATCGGCCGCCACCATCGCCGGTCCGCAGATCCGTAACGTCGCCACCTATGGCGGCAACATCTGCAACGGCGCCACCAGTGCCGACTCGGCGGCGCCTACCGTCGCGCTGGAAGCTGAGCTGGAAATCGCCGGGCCCAATGGTACGCGCCGCATCCCCATCGCGGGATTTCATACCGGCCCCGGCAAGGTGGCGCTGCAACCGGCGGAAATTCTGGTGGCGTTTCATTTCGCCCCTCAGAGATCCCCTCATTTTTAGAGACTCAAATAATTCCAAGTGTGCGGGTATATAAGCGGTGTTGCTTCAGGTAG
>NZ_JAPDCL010000010.1:0-568 GCF_027706025.1 Aeromonas sp. Y311-2
ACGCAACAGTGTGTTGCTGCGGGAGTGGAATTCTACTCAACCGCCTTCTCGAGTCAAGCCTTATTTTCAAAGGCTTTTCGAGGTTACCGACGAGGTTGTTTGCGTTGCCGCTTGCCCTGTCGATGGAGGCGCATTATAGGGAACAGATTCTTTCTGGCAACCCCTTATCTGCAATAAAATTGCAAAAAAGGGTACTTTTTTAGTTATTCATATCCAACCACAGCTTTTATACAAACTTATCCACAGAAACGGGTTCTGGATTGCTAGAATGGCCGAAAACAAGGAGGCCAAGATGGACTTGCGACTGAGACCCTATAAGGGATAACGCCCGCACTGGGCAAGCGGGTATATGTAGATCCCTGCGCAACACTGGTGGGAGATATCGAACTGGCCGACGACGTTCGAATGAAATGAGCAGACAATTCACCATTTCGCTAGGTTCAGGAACAACGCTTACCTCCTATATAGAAGAAGTCGAATAATGAGTTGAGGCAGTTGAGGCAGTTGAGGCAGTTGAGGCAGTTGAGGCAGTTGAGGCAGTTGAGGCAGTTGAGGCAGTTGAGGCAGT